>JANXXO010000039.1 GCA_025350565.1 Acidimicrobiaceae bacterium | reverse complement strand
CCGGCCGGCTGTGAAACTGTTGGGATGACTCAGTCCACCGCACCCGTTGTCGCCGCTTTCGATCTCGACGGCACCCTGACCGAGGGCGGCAGTGTGTACCACTGGTTGCAGTGGATCGCGGGAGCCCGTCGTGCGCGGCGTGCGGTGTGCAGTCTCCTCGTCCCGTTAAGCGTCGGCGCTGTACGTTCGGGCCGCTGGGCCGACCGCGCCAAGGAACGACTATTCCAAAAGTTGCTTGCTGGTACGGACGTCGCCGACGTGACCACGGCGTCGAGAGCGTTCGCGGTCGAGCATTTGGATCGCCAGGGCCGGGCCCGCATCATTGACCGCCTCCATTGGCACCTTGGTCAGGGTCACGACGTCGTCATCGTGTCGGCCTCTCCCCAGATCTACGTCAACGTGATGACCGAACTACTCGGGGCGACGAGCGGACTCGGCACGCGCCTCGCCGTCACTCCGGTCGGGCGCCTGACCGGCGGCTACCTCGGAAAGAACTGTCGGGGCGCCGAAAAGATGCGTCGACTCAACGAATGGATTGACGAGCGTCACTACGCCGCTCCCCCGGTCGTCTACGCCTACGGCAACTCGCGAGGCGATCGCCGAATGTTGCGTGGGGCGACGCACCCCTTCGACGTGGGCAAACTTGGATGGCTCGGGGCCCTACGCAAGTTTCCACGACTGCGAAGAGGGCCCGAGGAGTCAGAGTTCGACGAGCAGTGAGGGACGGACGGCCTTACGTCGCCACGGCGCTTCTCAACAGCGCGAGAGGCTGCCGCAAAATTATCAACCAGTATGCATAGTTGCTGGCGAGTTTCGCTGACCATTTGTTGTTCGACGAATGCAAGTCTCGCTCCAGGCGGGTCGTCAGCGGCCTCACGGCGATCGTCGGATCTGAAACCGCGGTCGTCAAAGTGGAGGTCGGCGCAGTTGAACCCGTCGATGGAGAGATTGGCGGGTCGCCCGGGTGGAGAGGAATCTCTACGAAGGGGCTACCAAAGCGATATTGGCGACGTCGTGTCCACGCCGATCCGTCCCAAAACGTCTCTTGATCGGTGCCATCCTTGACGGGGTACCAGCCAACGGTGGAGGGCACGGCGGGAAATGTTCCATCCTGGTCCGACATATCGCATCGCCTTCCGACCGCTCAAGGTACCACCGCACCCGTTCGAGTCGACAACGACGGCCACGGTGTGGTGATCGTTCGCGCACGGTCGGGTAAGCAATCGCGGACGGACCGCCTACTGCTGGTGGATGGTGGCGCCCATCTCGACCAGTCCGCCTTCTCGTCCGTCGTAGGTCACTTGGAGTGAGGCGGCCTGTTCGCGCCACGCGATGACCGTATTGCCGTGCGGATCGACCACGCCGACGTTGATGTCGTAGATACCGTCCAAGAGAGGAATCTGCGGCAGGTCAATGCCCACGCTATTTCGTCCCGGCGTGAGGTTGACGGGCGAACCTTTCGCGTCGCTGCGGCTGACGAGCATCCCCTTCCGCGTAAAGATCTCCATGATGAAATTGCCGCTGTAGGCACTCTGCGAGGAGATGGCCACGTCGAAGTGCATCCCGGCGCCACTTCGCACGTCGAAGGAACCCGACGGCGTCGTGATGGAGTCAATGGAGATTGACGCCAGGAGTCCACTGCGATCGTGTTCTTGGGCCGTACCCATGAGGTGTTCGCGGAAGGTCCGCAGCGATTCGTGGGTTGGACCGTCGGCAATCATTCGTCCGCCATCGAGCACGATGGCGCGGTCGCAGATGGCGCGCACCTGATCGGCGTTGTGCGTAACGAAGAGAATCGAACGTCCCTCGTCCTGAAAGCTTCGAATGCGGTCGATGCACTTCGCCTGAAATCGTTCGTCGCCCACCGCGAGCACTTCGTCGACCACCAGAATGTCGGGATCGACGTTGACGGCGACCGCGAAGGCGAGGCGTACGTACATTCCACTCGAATAAAACTTCACCTGAGTGTCGATGAACTGCTCGATCTCACTGAAGTCGACCACGCTGTCAAAGATGCCGTCGACCATTTTCTTAGAGAATCCGAGCATCGCGCCGTAGAGGTAGACGTTGTCACGCCCGGAGAGTTCGGGCTGAAACCCGGCGCCGAGTTCTAGCAGCGCGGCCAAGCTCCCTCGAATGCGAATCTGACCGGACGTGGGCTGCAACACGCCGCAGATGCACTTGAGCAGCGTTGATTTACCTGAACCGTTGTGGCCGACAAGGCCGACCGTCTCGTTCGTATCGACCGTGAAGTTGATGTCGGCCAGGGCGTCAAAGACTTCAGTCGAGCCGGACCTCGGATGAAGGAGACGCTCCTTCAGAGATTGATGTCGTTCGTGATGTATTTTGAAGGTCTTTGAAATCCCTTCCACCCTGATAACGGTCGCCATTACAACTCCGACTCGAAATTGCCCTGGAGCCGCCCGAAAACCACTTCCGCCACCAAGAAGAGCGCCACCATGATGGCGAGTAGGGAAATGTCGAGGTAAAAGTACGTCGACATGGGCCACGACGGCAAGACCTTAATGAGCGAAAAGGTGTGGCCGCCGGCGACCAGGGGGGTCGTGGAGTGGACCACCGTCGCGACATAGAACGCTCGCTGGAAGGTCAACATGATGAGCGTGACGGGATTCAAGAAGTACAGCCACGCCAGCCCGTGAGCGTGGAGTTGGGGGGCAATGGAGTGTTCGTAGGAGTAGACGACGGGCGAGAGAAAGAACCACAACTGCAGGATGATCAGGATGAAATGCTCCATGTCGCGCATGTAGACGGTGATCGCCGACATGACCACCGCGAGGGCCGCCGTGAAGAAATACAACGCCAGAAAGGCAATCGGCAACAGCCAGAAGTAGGAGTAATCCGGCGCGTGGCGCACGATGAGCAAATAAAGTCCAAAGACGCACAGCTGGATGAAGAAATAGAAGGTCGCGGAGCCTACGTTGGCGAGGGCCAATATTTCGCGGGGAAACGAAACCTTCTTCACCAGACCCGAACGCACGACGATGACGCCGGTGGCGGTGCTGAGCGAGGTGTTGAACATGTTCCACACGACCATGCCGGCGAAGAGGTACACCACGAAGTTCGGTATGCCATTCTTCAAGAACTTGGCGAAAACCAACCAATAAATTGCGAGGAACAACGTTGGGGTCAGCATCGACCAGACGATGCCCAACGCCGAGTTCTTGTATTTGATGCGAACATCAGACCTGATCAGGCTGGAAAGGAGTTCACGTCGGTCCCAAAGATTACGAAGCCGTGTGGGAAGGCTGTCGCGCGCACTCACGACACGGAAGCTGGCGTCCTCTATGGAACGTCGTTCGACTCGCGCCGACGAGTCGTCACTCACTAGACGCCTATACGAACAGCCGAATGTTCGATGACAGCGTCGATGAATCCGTACTCCAAGGCCTCGTGCGCGGTGAACCATCGGTTGCGGTCCGAGTCGGCGACGATCTGCTCGACCGGCTTACCGGTATGGAAAGCAATGCGCTCGGCCAACTGACGCTTCATGAATCCAATCTGCTCAGCCTGGATGGCAATGTCCGACGCCTGACCTTGCATGCCCCCCATGAGTGGTTGGTGCATCAAGATACGACTGCTGGGCAGCGAGAACCGTTTGCCCGTGGCGCCCGAACACAGTAGGAACTGGCCCATGGACGCGGCCATGCCAATGCAAATCGTGCGCACGTCGGCGTTGACGTACTGCATGGTGTCGTAAATCGCGAGTCCATCGGTCACAGAGCCACCAGGAGAATTGATGTAGAGACTGATGTCGCGGTCACTGTCCTCGGCGTCGAGCAACAGCAGTTCCGCACAGATGCGGTTCGCTGACTCGTCGTTCACCTCGGAACCGAGGAAGACAATGCGCTCGCGCAGGAGTCGCTGATTTAGGTCATTCGCGCCGAATCCGTCGGCCATATTGGAGATACTCATGCTGACCAATCTAATGTCCACGAATCCGAACACCGCGATGTGCGTCCTACAATGGTGTCGCATGCGGGCGTGGCGGAATTGGCAGACGCGCTGGTTTTAGGTACCAGTTCTTCGGAGTGTGGGTTCGAGTCCCTCCGCCCGCACTCATCGCCCACGGTCCGTCATGGGGGTGAGCGCCACCTGCTACAGTGGAGGGACTGTTTCGCCGCACATCGCGGTGGAGACCGATTCGGATGTAAAACCTCGAGTTGGGCTCATCTCAACTTGTAGGAGTTATATGTCCATGTCCTTCGACGCGCTCGGCGTGCCGTCAAACCTCGTCGAGCATCTCAAGGCCCGCGGTATCACTGAAGCGTTCCCCATCCAGGAGGCCTCGATTCCTGACGCCTTGGCCGGCCGTGACGTGGTCGGAAAGGCCGTCACCGGGTCCGGCAAGACCCTCGCCTTCGGTCTCCCTCTTATGGCGCGCCTCACCAAGGCCCGTCCTCGCAAGCCCGTCGCGCTGGTACTCGTACCCACGCGCGAGTTGGCCGCCCAGGTCCAAAAAGAATTGGGCCAATTGACCGACGACCGAGGTCGTCGGGTGATCTGCATCTACGGTGGCACCTCGTACAACGTGGCGCGCAAAGCCCTCAACTTCGGCGTCGACGTCGTGGTTGCCTGTCCCGGACGCTTAGAGGACATGCTCGAACAGGGTGCCCTCGATCTATCGTCCGTGACCACGGTCGTGGTCGACGAAGCGGACCGCATGGCCGACATGGGCTTCTTGCCCTGTGTTCGACGCATCATGGGCGCGACGCCGCGTGACCGTCACGTCATGCTGTTTTCGGCGACCATGGGTCCCGACGTCAAGTCGCTCGTCAAAGAGTTCACCCACGACGCCGTCATCCATGACGTGGTGGGTGACGAAGCTCCGAGTGACGTTGACCACTACTTCTGGCGCGTGCCGCGCGATCAGCGCCCCCAGTACACCGCGGACATCGTCGAAGAGTATGAGCGCGCCCTGGTCTTTACCCGCACCAAGCACGGCGCGGACCGACTGGCCCGCCAACTCGAAGAGCGTGGCATTTCGGCCGTCCCCCTGCACGGTGACCGGACCCAAGCCCAACGCGAACGAGCCCTTCGCAGCGTGAAGAACGGTCAGATCCGCGTGCTCGTCGCGACCGACGTGGCCGCTCGAGGAATTCACATCGAAGCGTTACCCGTGGTCATCCACTACGACCCACCGGCGCAGGCGACCGACTACTTGCACCGCTCTGGTCGCACCGGCCGAGCCGGCGCCACCGGCGCCGTCATCTCCCTCGTGGGTGAGGACGTCATTGGACAGGTACGTCGTTTGCAGAAGGCGCTGGGACTGGCCGCGTCGATTGAACTTCGTGAAGACGCCCAGCCCATCCGCCTGGGGGCCGTCGATGACGCCGTCGCCGCGGAGCGATTGGACGACCGAGGCGGCAAGGGCCGTTCCGAGCGACCGACTCCTCGCGCGCACGAGCGTGGACCTCGCAACTTTGAACGCTCCCCCCGCACCGAGCGAAGCTATTCCGACCGTCCCCGACCCGAGCGCAGCGCCGAGCGGCCACGCAGCGAGCGAAGCTTCGCTGAGCGCACGCAGCGTCCCGAGCGCGGCTCGACCGAAGTTCCTCGCACCGAGCGCTCGTTCAGCGACCGCTCGCCACGTCCCGAGCGCGCCGCTGAGCGCAGCGAGCGCGCACCACGCAGTGAGCGAGCCTTCACGGAGCGCGCGCCGCGACCTGATCGCTCCGGTGCTCGCGAACCGCATTTCGCCGGGCGCAGCCACAGCGCGCACGGCAACGAAGCCGTCGTGAGTTTCTTCAACGACTCCAAGGGCTTTGGTTTTGCGAGCGACGACAAGGGCGACGACCTCTTCATTCACTTCTCCAACATCGTGGGCGACGGCTTCAAGTCCCTCGCACAGGGCCAGAAGATCACCTTCGAAGAAGCCAATGGACCCAAAGGCCGCGAAGCCCGGAACGTTCGCGTTGTCGGCGGTGGCCGGGAACGTCGTTAGGACGACCTCGAACTATGTCAGAAAAGCCACTTGTCGATCCGCATCTCGGGCCCGCCCCCGATGATCTTCTCATGGAAGACCTCATCGTGGGTTCGGGCGCCGAAGCGACGCCTGGTACCGCGGTGTCGGTGCACTACGTCGGGGTCGGGGTTACCAGCGGTGAAGAGTTCGACGCGTCGTGGAACCGCGGCGAAGCGTTCGTCTTCTCGCTCGGCGCCGGTCACGTCATCAAAGGTTGGGATCAAGGCGTGAACGGCATGAAAGTCGGTGGACGACGTCGACTCGTCATTCCGCCGCACCTGGGCTATGGCCAGCAGGGCGCCGGTGGGGTCATTGCCCCGGGCGAGACCTTGATCTTCGTGGTCGACCTCTTGAGCGTCGGCTAGAAGAACGAGCTCGGTGACGTGTCCATCGCCACCATTCGCTGATAATCGCCGTATCGTTCGCAGCAGATTTCTGCGACGAGACGCAGTCGCTCGTTGGGGTCGCTCAAACCCAAGACCTTGAATTGATCGAGCGTTGACATGGGCGTCATGGAACACAGTTGCCAACTACGGACGAACGGATCGATGTCCATTTCGCAGTTTGACTGCAGACACTCGTCGGCGAAGAGTTCACTTTGCAGCGCGCGAATCGCCCGCACGGCGGACTCGGTCGTTTTGAGGAGGGATTCGAGCACATCCTCATCGTCGCAGCAGCGGTCCTGCACGAGCGCCCGAGGATAGGGCGCGTCGTCGAACCACCGCGTCACTTCAAAACATTCAAGACCGACGGCCATCAGGAGCGTTTGCCCGTTGGGCAACGACTGAGCGCCGAGGATCTGCATCATCGTGCCCACGGAGGTACGTTCTTCGCACCCTCCGGCCTCAGAACCTCGCGCAATGAGGCACGTGCCGAACTGCTGTTGTCCTTCAATGTCGTCGAGCATCCGATGGTAGCGAGGTTCGAAGATGCACAGTCCGACGACTTGATGGGGAAAAATGACCATGCCTAGGGGGAACATCGCAAGCTCTTGGTCCTTCACGTACCCACACTAAAGGTGAATTCCGCGTGAACTGACTATCGCTACACAAGTTTCTCAGCGAGCGCTCGCAGGGCGCGTCCGCGATGGGAGACCTCGTTCTTCTCTGCCGGTGACATCTCGGCCAGCGTTCGACCACGTGACGCGAGCGGTCGAAAGACGGGATCGTACCCAAAGCCCTGATCACCCCCGCGGACCTCGGCGATGACGCCGTCGAGCACTCCCTCGACGCAAAAACTCGTGCCGTCCGGGTAGGCCACTGCCACTACGCAACGAAAGTGCGCCGTGCGCTCGGCGGGATCAACGTGGGCCAATTCGTCGAGCAGTTTGGTGACATTGTCGTGGTCACTCGCGCCGTCGCCGGCGTAGCGAGCGCTTCGCACACCAGGTCGCCCCTCTAACGCGTCGACGAAGAGCCCGGTGTCGTCAGCGATGGCGGCCGAACCGGTCGCGTCCACCAAGGCCCACGCTTTGAGCAACGCATTTTCTTCCAGTGTCACCCCGGTCTCATCGACGTCGGGCACGTACGTCGGTCGCGCGAGCAACTCCACGTCGAACGACTGGAGGATGGCCCGCATCTCTTGGACCTTGTGAGGATTGGCGCTGGCCAACACGAACGGTGTCACGGGCGCGGCGGCGGAGGAATCGCTAGCAGTGCGCGTTGCGCGGCGTGGATTTGGGTGATGCCCGTCGTGGCGAGGTCCAGCAGTTCGTCGAGCTCTCGGCGAGTGAAGGCTTCTTGCTCGGCCGTGCCTTGGACTTCGACGAACTGGCCCGAGCCCGTCATGACGACGTTCATGTCAGTTTGTGCCCTTGAGTCTTCTTCGTAGGGCAGATCCAACATCACCACGCCGTCGATGATGCCCACCGACACGGCTCCCACGAGGTCACGCGAGGCGTGCTCGCGCAGCGTCCCCTTCTGCACCAACCGGGTGATGGCGTCGTGCAAGGCAATGTAGCCCCCGCAGATGGACGCGGTGCGCGTACCGCCATCGGCCTGCAGGACGTCACAGTCGACGGTGATCTGAACGTCGGCCAACAACTCCAAGCGGGTGACGGTGCGCAAGGAGCGTCCGATGAGTCGCTGGATCTCCTGGGTGCGACCGGACTGCTTGCCCCGCGCCGCCTCACGATTCGCACGCTCGGGTGTCGAACCGGGGAGCATGGAATATTCCGCGGTAACCCAACCCTTCCCCGAACCACGCAACCACCGGGGGACGTCTTCTTCCACCGACGCTGTGCATAGAACCTTGGTGCGGCCGAAACTTACGAGGACCGAACCCGCGGCCATCTCCGTATAGTCGCGCACGAAGGAAAGCGGTCGGGCCTGATCGGGGCTGCGCCCGTCGGCGCGCGGTGATGACATGGTTCTCCTCTGAGTTGGTGCCGTCTAACGGTACAAGACATTGGCGGATGCGGATTTAGAAGTAGATGATCTTCTTCGCCCGTTCGACCACCTCGTCAATGTCGTCACTCCAGGCTCCGGTCGACAGGTACTTCCATCCGTCGTCGCACACAATGGTGACGATGGTGGCCGTTTCGTCGTCGGCGACGGTCGAGGCGCACTTGACGGCTCCGGCCAGAATGGCGCCCGACGACAGTCCGACGAACAGTCCCACGTCGGTGAATCGTCTCGTCCACTCCACCGACTCCTTCGGACGAACGACGACCTTTCGGTCGAGCAGTTCCGTGCCGTGATTGTCCGAAAAGATTGGTGGGATGTAGCCGTCGTCGAGGTTACGGAGTCCGTCGACCATCTCGCCGCTCGGCGGCTCCACGGCCCAAATCTGGACGTCGGGGTTCTTCTCTTTGAGGAACCTTCCGACCCCCATGAGCGTGCCTGAGGTACCGAGTCCCGCCACGAAGTGGGTAATTTCGGGGACGTCCGCCCAGATCTCTGGTCCCGTGGTGCGGTAGTGCGCCTCGGGGTTGGCGGGGTTGGCGTACTGATAGAGGAAGGTCCAGTGGGGGTTCGCCTCACTCAATCGTTTCGCCAAGGCCACGGCGCCGTTCGATCCTTCGCTGCCCGGTGAGTCAATAATCTGCGCGCCCCACGCCAGCAGGAGTTGGCGCCGTTCCGGCGAAACGTTGGACGGTAGGACGACCTTTAGGTGATAGCCACGTAGGCGACACACCATGGCGAGGGCAATACCGGTGTTGCCCGAGGACGGCTCCATGAGCACCTGATCGGGTTTTCCCGGAATCAGCAGGCCGTCACGTTCGGCCGCTTCCACCAAGGAGAGCGCAATGCGGTCTTTGACCGATCCGGCGGGGTTTCTGCCTTCGAGTTTGGCGAGGATGGTGACGTTGGGCTTGGGCGAGAGCGCACTCACGTCAACGATCGGCGTGCTCCCAATGAGGTCGAGCACCGACGCGTAGCGGGTCACTACAACGTGCCGCCGGCGACGGCAGGCAGCAACGTGATTTCGTCGCCGTTGGACACCGGGGCGTCGACGCCGCCGATGTAGCGAACGTCGTCGTCATTGACGTAGACGTTCAAGAATCGGTGGAGCGAGCCGTCCGCGTTCAGCAGTTGGCTCTTGACGTCGGGGTGCGACGTGGTCAAGTGATCCAACACCTCGCCCACCGTGGCACCTTCGACGGTGACCGCCGTGTCGCCGCCCATGGCGGGACGAAGAACGGTGGGAATTCGAACTAATGCCGTCATGACTCTTCTCTCGTCCTCGCTGGTCAATTCCTGACCAACGCAGTCGACATTACTAGCCCGAGGCGGTGGCGTGCCCTTCAGTCGGCGGTCGGCGGTCGGTAAAAGGCCACCAGCTGGGCGGTCGCCCCGCCCAAACCGAGCGCGACCGTGACTAGGAGGTTGGTCCACGGCGACCAGTGCAGGATGAGCCATACGTGGTCGAGCGAGTAGCGGCCGGCGCCGACGCTCGGCACGAGGGCCATGACCGCCACGGCCATGTTGTACTCCACTCCTTGACCTTTATTGAAGTTGAAGAAACCGTTGTGGCGATGGACCGTCACGACGGCGACGGTCATCAACGAAATGAGGCCGGCCGAGGCCAAGGGAGTGAGAAGTCCCAGCGTCATGAGCACGCCCACGCCCAGTTCCGTGGTCGCCGCGGCGTAGGCGTTCAGCCGACCCGGTCGAACCCCGATACCGTGAAACCACCCGGCCGTTCCTTCGATTTTTCCGCCCCGGAAAAACTTCTGGAAGCCGTGGGCGAAGATCATCGGGCCCAAGAAGAGCCGTACGACGAGCACGACCACGCTGAGCGCGGTGGGGTAACCCGTGGCGTAGTTCATGGCGTTACGGGCTCCTTGGGGTCGACGGCACGGCGAGCCTAAAGGGAAATTTCTTCTTCGACCACAGATCCCTCGACGATGCGATAACTACGGAGGACGCTGGGAACCTCGCAAAACGAGAGGAGCACGTAATGCCATTCGGGGTCGGGGGCTTGTCGGACGTCGGTGGGACTGGGGCGAGCTTCCGAGTGCGTGTGCGAATGAAAGACGCCGAGGACCGAGAGCGATTCCTCGTCGGCGCGACGATAGGCGCGCAACAAGATCCGACTGTCGATCTCGTAGAGCTTGGCCGAATTCGCCGCGTTGGGACTCGCCACGATCTCGGTCACCGTACCGTCCTCAGAGCCGAGCAGTAGGCCGCACCCTTCATTGGGTAGCGCGCGAACACAGGTAGCGATCATGGCGTCACGATGGGCCGAGGTCAGGGTCAACACGCGACCACCCTACCGACCCGAAGGTGCGCACTCGGACCGGCTCGGTACGCTGAACGGGTGGCCCGAGCCAAGCAGATACAAGAACGACGTGCCGCGAAGCGACTGGACGCGACGACCGGCGACCGAGTGGTCGCCACCAATCGGCGCGCCCGCTACGACTACGAGATACTCGAGACGCTCGAGTGCGGCATGATGCTCACGGGTTCCGAGGTGAAGTCGCTGCGCGAGGGCAAAGCGCAAATCGCCGAAAGCTACGCCCGCTTCGACGCCAACGAGCTCTGGCTGTACCAAATGCACGTGCCACCCTGGCTCTACGCCAACGGCTTCGGGAGCCACGATCCGGATCGACGTCGCAAACTCCTCGCCCACCGTCATCAACTCGATCAATGGCAACAAGAGACCCGGACCGAGCCGCTCACCATGGTTCCTCTGAAGGTGTATTTCAAAGACGGTCGGGCCAAAATTGAACTCGCCCTCGCCAAAGGTAAGAAGTCCCACGACCGGCGCCAGGCCATCGCCAAGCGTGACGCTGACCGCGATATTGCGCGGGCCGTGCGCGAGGTTGAGAAATACCGCTTCTGAGCCATCGCGCTCGACGTGGCGCGCCGACCAACGAAACCGTCCGCACGGTAGAGTGGTTCCGCCACCACCGTGGATGGAAGTGAACGAGGGGATGAACGGTTTCGACAAAAGTCGTCGAAGTGAAAGAAGCGAGCCGTGGTCTCCGGAACCACGTTAAAGAGCCGGAAAAAATAAATAAACGCCAAGCCTTCGCTTGCGCTTGCTGCTTAGGTAGCAACATCCGCCTAGACCCAGCCCCGCGGTCTAGATATCGGGTGTCATGAAGTGGGGCTTACCGACAGCACTCGTTAGTGGTGGCGCCGGGACAATTTAGCTAACTAAGGAACGTCATCGGCGCTAGCAGTAGTGACGCTCCCCACAATCTTCTGTTAGCTGCGCTCGGAGAATGTTCACGGAGAAGCTTTTGAACCGGGGTTCGAATCCCCGCATCTCCACGAAAAGCGGCCCGCACTCATCATGTGGGCCGCTTCTCATTTTCCTCGTGGCTACCATCGCCGAAGATGACGGACGTTGGCTCCGTTGGAAACAAAGTCGTCGCGAGGCCTGCCTAGAAAATCTGCAACTCCGGCGACTGGCTGAAACTGGTGGACGCGGTGTCGCCGCTGACGTCTTGAATGCTGGCGAGCGGCACGAAGGTGAAGGTGCTCGCGGCGCCGGTGGCGAGTTGTGTCGCGTTCGAAGGACTTCCGGTCACCGTGAACGTCACGGTCTTGTTGGCGTTGCTGAGACTGAGCGTCCCCGTCGCGGCACTGGTGTTACCGGAGTTCTCGTAGTTTGAGGTCACTGCGAAACCGCTCGAGGTGAGCGTGTTGATCGAGATCGTCGTGGAAGAACTGCCCCCCACCAACGTCATCGTCGACGCCCCGGCGCCGGTCGTGACCGTAGTGGGATTCACCGCGTAGTTGAACGTCACGGCGAAGGTGTCACCAATGCCCATACGACCAACGGTGTTACCACTCGCGTTGGTGCTGGTAATGCCAGTGATCACGAAGGTGGCATTCGTCGTATTCGAAAACGTAGAACTCGCGACACTTGTCCAGTTGGTTCCGATGTGCGCCTTGACGCTGTAGGTGTAGGGCGTATTCGCCGTGAGACCGCTATCGAGGCAGGAAGTGGCCGCGACGGTCCCGGCGCATCCACCACTCGGCACCGCCGAACCGTTGCGGGTCACAAGATAACCGGTGGGCGTTGCCCCGCTGACCGGCTTCACCCAACTGAGCGAAAGGTGCGTGGAGGTTGGGTTCGCCGCCGCTCCTGCGGTGGGAGCGTTGACGGAAGTGGACTGACTTTGGGCCGGGTGCGACGCATTCGCGAGGATGACGACCCAGGACGTCGCTCCGGCGATACCGGCGCTGGCGAGGAGCACGACAGCTATCAACAGCGTCGAGTAGCGCCGCGATCTTCTAGACATGACGATGGCACGTGACGTCGACGACAGCATTGAACAGCAATCTCGCTCCCGTGTCGTGATCTGGAATTCGTTGGGCGATCGCCGGCGCGAGCCGAAGTCGCAGCCGTCATATCTTGACGGCCAGCAGCTGCTGGTGGGCGGACTGATTCGATCGTTCCCGGTGTGTGACAACTTGAGCCTACGAGAGTCCGGGCTCGCCGTCATGGTCGTCACCTCCTCTTAGGAGAGAAGGTGACGACCATGGAGCAACCGCGAGTTTGACTCAGGGTGCGAGTCAACGGAGGGTACGGGTACTAACTCGTCCAAGCGTCTGTCGCCGGGCTCGTGGTGGCGGTGGCCGCCCCACCCGTCGCGACGACACCCGTTAACGCGGCCATCGAGAAATACGTCGCGGCGCACGCAGCCGGCGCCGCGACCGTCATCGACGCGTCGTTGGTGAACGTCACCGTCAGGGAGCCATTCGCCGCCACGGTGAGCGCTGAAGTCAGCGAGTGAACGCTGCCCGACGTACCGGTCGAATAGTTCCAGATGACGTAACTGGTCGACGTAGAACAGCCCGTCTGCGCGGTTGTCAACGCCGAGGTAGTGAAACCGCCCGCGTAACTGACGTTCGTGGGGAGGTTCACACCCGTGATGGTCACCGGGTAGGCGTTGGGATTAGTGATCGTCGCCACCACGTCGCCATTGCCACCGGGGAATAACAGGTTGGTGGCCGAGGGCGCCGCGACCGCGGTGATCGTCAAGTTGGCGATGGTTGCCGACTGACTTTGACCCGACGATCCGGCGTTCAGTCCGACGATCCAGTTGGTGGCCGCGTAAGCGCCACCACCTACGAGGGCCATTCCGACAACGCCCGAGATGATTCTCGTCAACAGTGACCTGGGAGCCCGGTGGACACCGCCTCGCCATACGCGCCGAGTGGTCTGCACAGGGTTAACCCCAATGCTCGCAATCGTCGCAGTTCGGTTTTTACGACTTCGCAACATGTCTGCCTCTTTCTGAATGGTTTGCATTGCCCTGAACGAAAGTGCAATGCATCCCAACCCCCCCATCAGGGAGAAGCAGAAAGACAATTGCCCTTGCGAGAATCATCGTTGTAGACCGAGGTCAAGTCCACCCCAACCGTTTCACAACACTTGACCAATTGTCGATTGTTTATGTGTTTCTCTCCGGGTTCGACGAGCTCCGACCTCCCCACTGCCGAGGCGGAACGCAGCGCCAAGGGAGCGACCATCGTCCACGCGTCGCCCGCGTGCTCCGACGTGGCAAATACGATTAGCGAGCGGTGCTGGGCCATGGGGGTCGCGCTGTGGAACCGCCCTACGGGCCCGAGGTGGTCCTCAGTACTACGTTGCGCGCTTCGCGAGCAAAGTGCGCCTTCTCGCGAACCTCAAGCGGGGGGCGAAACCGTCCGAGGCTATTTCGGGCCTCTTCTTCGGTGGTGTGTCAAGGTGGAACGAGGAGAACTATGGACGAATCTCGCAGGGCCCACGATGAGACACCGAAGAGCACGGGTTCGCCCACATCGCACCACGTTCATTCGGTAAATCACCTGTCAGATCAGCGACTCCTAGGTTGCGCCCTCGCGACCGTCGTTGTGTTCATGATGGGCGAAGTGGCGGTCGGACTCAGCGCCCATTCCCTGACCCTGCTCGCTGACGCCGGTCACATGCTCACCGACGCCGGCGCACTAGCCCTGTCCATCTGGGTCATTCGCTTGGGACTGCGGCCCGTGTCGGCGCAGTGGACTTTCGGGTTCAAACGAGCCGAAATACTTTCGGCCGCAACCAACGGCATCACCTTGTTGCTGATTTCTGCGGTGGTGGGAACGGAGGCAATCCTTCGTCTGGTACGGCCACAACACGTGCAAGGTCCGGCGATGGTGATCGTCGCCGTAGTGGGCATCGGCGTCAACGTGCTGGCCACCCTGTTCGTGTCCAGGGCGAACCAGTCGAGTCTCAACATCAAAGGAGTGATGGGACACCTGCTCACGGATCTCTGGGCCTTCGTCGGTACGCTCGTGGCGGGACTGCTCATTGTCACGACCGGCTACCGACGGGCCGACCCGATCGCGTCACTCCTGGTCGTCGTCCTCATGGTGCGCACGTCCTGGTCACTCTTGAAGGACTCCGGCCGCGTCCTCTTAGAAGCGGCGCCGCCCGGCATAGATCTCGCCGAGGTTCGTGACCACTTCTTGTCGGTGGAGCACGTGATCGGCGTCCACGATCTGCACGCGTGGGTCGTGATGACGAGTCTTCCGGCGCTTTCGGCGCACGTCGTCATTGACGACGAGTGCTTCGGCAACGGACTGGCCCCCACGATCTTGGACCAACTCCAGAGTTGTCTCGCGGGACACTTCGATTTGCGCCACTCGACCTTCCAACTCGAGCCCGACGAGCATGCGGGTCATGAAGATACCTCCCACTAGATCAGTCGTCAGTTTGCGGAACTGACGGTCACGTTGCCCGAGACGGTCTTGGCGCTGATGGCAACGGCGTCACCCCCGCTCGAGTCACTCTTCGTCGCATCGAGCGGCATCGTCGACGAAAGGCGGCCCGAGATTGACGTGGCATCGATGTCAACCTCGAGTCCCCGGGCCACGGCGACCGCCACATTGCCCGACACGGTTCGAACTGAGATTTCCGACGGCGCCTCGACCGAAAGATTCACGTCGCCCGACGCCGTGCGAATCGTGGTCGTCGTGCCGGCGCTCGCGCAACGGACGCTGCCCGAGGCACTGTGACAGGTGAGGCTCTCACGCACCGCGGACGTCTTTACGTCGCCCGAGGCCGTTTTCATGTCGAGGACCCCCACTTCGTCAGCGACCGTGACGCTGCCCGACGCACTGGTGACACTGGCCTTGGCGAGCGACCCAATGATCTCCGTGTCACCCGATGCCGTAGTCACTTCCACACTCGAACCTTCCGGGAGCGCGATGTGGACGTCGGGGTCACCACCACCGAAGTCGAACCAGGAGTTGCGACGAATCGCCACTTTGAATCCCCTGATGGTGGCGTTTTTATCGTGTGATCTCGTCCGCACCTCGAGGGAGCCCTCGCCTTGCACGAAGGTGACGTCGGCGCCGTCCAAAAGGTGGCGATGCGCGGCGTCCTTCACACTGAGGGTGACCTCGACCAGCGAACTATCGGAGGCGCCAATGGTGACGTCACCGCTGCCGGTGATCACTCGCGCAGAAATGGCCCCGGAGGCGTTGAACACCTCATGGCGTTCTTGACTGGCATTCATTTCATCTTCTCCCCCGCTGCATCCGACCATCTGTCGGAATCGGACTTGCTAGCACTACGTTGTCGTTGCGACCAGGTCTAGGCGCGGCCCTTGCCGCGAAGTTGGCGCGTCCCGCTGATCGTGGATTCGGTGGGATCACTTCGCACGGAGCGTTCCAACGTGCGCACGATCCATGAGTTCACCGACGAACCAACGTCGGTCGCGAGGTGCTCAATGTCTTCTTTCAAGCCGTCACTCAGTCGTAGGGCAATGCGCGCCGAGTAGTCGGCCGGTGTCGGCGGCGTGGGGACACTGGCGGCGCTGTCAATCGGAACGGCGCGAGCCATCCGCACCTGGTCGCCTTCGAGATTGAGCGTCAGCGCCACGCTGTCGGCCAGATTGAACTCTTGGATGAGGTCGTTCACGGCGCCCAAAAAATGGGTCCGAAGCGAGGGCTCCACGGCCGCGCTCAGGCGTTCGGCGAGGGCCGCCGTCTCCGCGCCACCGAGTTCACCGAGGGACTGGAAGTCCTGCCGGATGGCTGCCATCAATTCTGATATCAACATGATGTCAATCTAACATCATTACAATATCATTGTCAAGTCATTCGGTGAAAACCCTGATCGCCGCGGCTTGGGCGCTTTCGCGCGCTGCTTTGAAGGTCATAGCGGGCGCCACGACGTAAACGTGGCCCTCGTGAATCGTCGCTCGCCACCCCTGCCACTCGAAGTCGGACAACGACCCCAGCCCCTCCTCGAGCAATCGTCGGGCCAGCACGCCCTTCGTTGCCTTCGCGTCATGGCCCACGGTGGCGGAGCGCGACTCGTCGACGAACGTGACCGTGACCACGTCGCACGTAGCGCGTAGGACGTCAAAGTCGATGGACGACTCGTGCTCCTTCGGGAGCAGGTTTACCACGGTGGCCCGTCGCGTGTGCCTGGCCAACACCGGCGTGAGGAGTGGACGCCAGTAGCTGGCCATGGTGCCGAGTGTTCCGACGCCGATGTTCATCTTGAGACGGAAGTCCGCAATACGGTCGTCCCCCGCCGAGAGGCCGTAGAGGGCGGACGGGATCAAGATTCGTCGACGAAGTGGCGGAGCCAGCGCCGACGGGTCAAGGTGCGACCAAACCACACCGCTGAAGCGCTGCCAGGCCGGCAGCGTTCGGGCCCGTCCGTCGGCGAGCTCTTTCGTGGCCTCAATACCCCGTTCCATAAGGGAACCGCGGGCGTTGAGCAGCAACTCTCGGCGCTTGGTTGGCCCCGATTCGAGGTTGGCCAGCAGGGCGTTAAGGGCGACCGATCGAGGGTGGGCCAACGCCGCGTCAAAAGCACCCGTCTTGGTGACGCGCGTGCCGCCAGGCGTTTTGGCCTCCGAAGGAGGCAGAAGTACGAAGAGTTTTGCCGCCACGGTCAACTACCGTACCGGGCGCGAAGTTAGGCGGCCTTCAACAGATCCTCCGTCACGCCGAGGGAGCGAAGAAAGTGGCGAACCTTGACCACTTGATCCTCCGTGAGGTCACGAGTACGAGTGGAGCCAAACGAGTAGGTCTCACCGTCAACGTTGACGGCCCAATTTCCGCGGTGGGTTTCGTACACTTCACCGAAACGACCGAGCAACGAACAGACATCGTGCCACTGGATGTTGTGACACAACGGGTGCGTGAATAACTTTTGGGCAGTGACGCGGTGGTGATGGTCCAACTTGATCGACATGCTTAACCCCCTCGCGAGGGCCGAGGTCTTCTACCCTCCCCAGCACTCTCTACCCTCTAGGGGGTCAAGTCAAGGCTTGCGACAAGTTCCACATGCTCAGTCATGGGAAAAAGGTCGAGCGCCTCCAAGTGTTCCAACGCGAATCCACCCCCGGCCAGCGTTTTCACGTCGCGCGCGAAGGTGGCCGCGTCGCACGAGACGTAGACAATTCGTCGCGGTCGCCGCCGGATGAGCGCGTCCGCCACGCCTTTCGCCAGACCGCCCCGAGGGGGGTCAAGTACCACCAGATCGCCCTCGCCGACGGCGTCGTTAACCGACCGCGGTGTCACTGACCATTCGCGCACCTTCATTTGACGCAGTCCCTCGGCGTTCTGACGTGCGTCGCGCACCGCGTACGGCGACGACTCGACGGCCGTCACTTTTCCTCCCGGACCGACCCGTTTGGCGAGTGGCACCGAGAAAAGTCCGACGCCGCTGAAGAGATCAGCCACGTGGTCACCGGCCTTGGCCTCACCTAGCGTCAACACGGAGTCCAGTAAGAGTTGAGGGGCGTCGCGGTGCGACTGCCAGAATGAACGCGGACCCACCGAGAACACGTGGTCGCCCACCGACACGCGCGACTGCGTTGACGGTTCCAGTGGTTCGCCGTACAACGAACAGAGTTCGTACATAGTGCCGCGCTCGGTCTCGCGTCGAACGACCGCGAAGGGGTGGCCGTTGCCAATGGCTCGTAACTCCACCTCCTCGGCGCCGTCCCAGGACGTCGCGAAGGCCGGCGCAAATGCTTCGTCACCGATCCAACAGTGATCTATCGCGATCAGGTCGTGGGATCGGGCCACGCGTAAACAAAGGCGGCCCCCTTCGTTGACGGCACAACGAAGTCGGGTACGCGACCCCTTGGCCCCCGAAGGGGCGTCGTGCACAACCACCGCGCGCTCGACGCCCGCGATTCTCTGGAGGTGCTCTTCCACCAGGGTGGCTTTCCATGAGGCCTGCGCGACCGGCGAGGCGTGCTGGAGATCGCAGCCCCCGCAGCCACCGGGATGAAAGTACGGGCACGGGGGCACCGTGCGCTGCGCACTTCGTTCGAGCACCTCCACGGCCTCTCCGCGAGCGAATTTCGAGGTCGTCTCGGTGAGCGCGACCGACACGAGTTCGTCGGGCAGACTATGGCGCACGAAGACGACGCGCCCGTCGGCGAGACGGCCCACCGCGCCTCCGGTTGCCGGCCGTTCGACCCGAACGGGGCTCTCAATAACGGGGCTTTCAATGGGGGCGTTTAGCTCACTACTCACCTAGGCAGCCTACTCAGCAGCTTTTTCGTGGCCGCCTTGCAACCGGCGTCAACGCGCGATGTGACGAAGAAAGAGGTCGACGAGCTCGCCGGCGCGTTGTCGCGCGGCCGGTGTCTCGCGTTGGGTCTGGGCGATGAGCGCGTCAACGTCGACGCCGAAGTCGCGTGCTTCTTCGATGCCACTGGCGAACCAATCTCGAAGCTGCACGTGGTCGATCTCGGGGTGGAACTGAACCCCCACGTCGCGGCCGACGGCGAAGGCTTGCACCGCTCGTGGCGACGTCGCCCACAGCTCGGCTCGTTCGGGCAAGGTGCAGTGGTCGAAGTGAAACTCAAACCAAGGGCCACTCGATACTCCTGAGTCGTTGCGTTCCTCGACCTCGTACCAACCAATTTCTGGATCGTTCGATCGCTCCACGGTCCCGCCGTGATATAGACACAGCGCCTGGGCTCCAAAACAGATGCCAAAAATCGGAATGCTACGTCGTTGCGCCTCGGCGATGAGTTCCATCTCGCGACCAAACCATGCCGCTTCGACCTCTCGGTCGTACACCGCACTCTTCGAACCGAGGATCACGAAGACGTCGTAGCCGTCCAACGACGGCGTCGTGCTGGTCTCGTTCATCATGCGCAGATCAATCTCGTAGCCCCGAGATTCGAACGCCTGACCAATGAGCCCCGAGTGATCTTCGGGGTGGTGGCGAAGGACCAACGCGCGCGTCATGCCGATGAGCCTACGAGACCAGAAGGTTGTCCTGGTGCGTCAACCGCTGGGAAGTGACCATCCGAGCGTCGCGGCGATCTCCTTGCACGTAGGACAGAGCGGGTACTTCTGCGGATCGCGCCCCGGCACCCAGACCTTGCCGCAGAGTGCCGTCACGGGCGTCGCATTGATCATGCCACCAATGACCGAGTTGTCGAGCGGTACGAACTCACCGTCTTTGGGGGTGTAGCCCTCGAGAACAATGTGGGTGAATCGCTCATGATTCGAATCTTCGACCTCCGGCGTGGTCGTGACGACGAGTTCGGTCTCCACTTGGCTGCTCATGGTCCATATCGTACCGACGTGAGTATTCTCGAGGTTCGATGAAACGACGTCGCCGTCCCCACGCCCACAACAACGCGCCGGGTCGCATGGCGTCGCACTTCACTCGCGAAGGCACGCCGAAGAACGGTTATCGCACCAACGCGGAAGCACAGAGCGCGGCACAACTAGCGTGGACACTCAACGGCGCCGAACTTGACACGTATCGCTGCGACTACTGCCACCAGTGGCACATGGGCAAGCGGCTGCGCGAGGATTAGCGTCGGGACGAGAAAATCGGGCAATATAGAAGGACTCGCAACGAAAGGTTCCCCATGGGAGTGCAGGCCTACATCTTGATCCAGTCCGAAATCGGCTCCAGTGAGACCGTCGTGCTGGCCACGAGGGCCGTGCCTGGCGTCCTCGAGTCCTTCGAAGTAACCGGTCCCTACGACGTCATCGTGCGCTGCGAGGCCGAAAGCGTGGACGACCTGGGCAAATTCATCGTCGGGGCGATACAGAAGGTCCCGGGAATTACCCGCACCCTCACGTGCCCCGTCGTCAATATCTAACCGAAGGCCCCCTCGGCGCGCAGCGTCGCCTGTCGCGTGGAAGTGATACCCCAGCTCGCCAGTCCTTCACTCGTTCCGGCACCGGGCTGTCCGGGCGCTCGACCAATGGCGCCCGGCGTCTCGGAGAACCTCGGCGCCGGCTGGGGTTGAATGGTGCCTTCACTCTGAAAGACGTTGCGCTCGGAGTTGTAGGGATGGGTTACTGCTTCACGAGGTGAGAGCACCGGCGCCACGCACGCGTCGAGGTCACCAAAGATCTCCGTCCATTCATCGCGCGTTCTCGAACGAAAGATTTCGGCGAACGACTCTTTCGTCGACTCCCACCGTGCCCGGTCGAACTGTGCGGGCAGGTCCTCCGTACGAAGGCCCAACCCCTGGAGCAGCGCGGCATAGAACTTTGGCTCGATGGCCCCCACGGCCACGAACTTTTCGTCGCCCGTCTCGTAGACCTCGTAGAACGGCGCGCCGGTATCGAGAATGTTGGTGCCGCGCTCCTCGTGCCAAAGTCCGGCGTTGAGCATCGAGTGGGTCATCGCCATCATCGACGCGGAACCGTCGACCATCGCGGCGTCGACCACCTGACCCTTGCCCGTGGTTCGCGCCGACAACACGGCCGCCAACACGCCGAAGACCAGAAAGAGCGCCCCGCCGCCGAAGTCGCCGACCAGGTTGAGCGGCGGCACCGGACGATCACCCTTTCGACCCACGGGCCACAGAGCCCCCGACACCGCGATGTAGTTGATGTCGTGGCCGGCGCGCTGGGACAGAGGACCGACTTGGCCGTAACCCGTCATACGTCCGTACACGAGACGAGGATTGCGGTTCGCCACCTCGTCGGGCCCGAGACCGAGTCGCTCGGTCACGCCGGGACGAAAACCCTCGATGAGGACGTCGGCCTGTTCGCACAGTTCGAGGACGAGGTCGCGTCCGCTGGGGTTCTTCAGGTTCACCGCGACGGACGGTCGCGAACGGTTGAGCACGTCCCAGGAGGGGGTGTCCTCGGCGTCGGCGTCGCCGCGCTCGAGGCGCAACACGTCGGCACCCAGGTCGGCTAGCAGCATACAGGCGTACGGATTAGGGCCAATGCCCGCCAGCTCGACAACCTTCAACCCGTCAAGTGGTCCGCTCACGCTGTCATTGTAGGTTCATCGCCCTCGGCGATTTAGTCCCACCACAGGTCGTGACCGAGGACGCCCTTGGCGATGAGGCTGAGTTGGATCTGGCTCGTTCCCTCGACGATGCGTAACTGCGCGGCGTCGCGGTAGTACAGCTCGACGGGGTGTTCTTCCATGTAACCGGCCGCTCCGAGCAGTTGCACCGCGAGGCCCGAGGCCTTGACGGCAACTTCGGAGGCGTAGTACTTGCACATGGAGAGCATGGGCACGTACTCCTTCGTGAACTTTCCCTCATCGGCCAGGGCGGCCGCGCGATACGTCAGCAGGCGCGCCGCTTCGATCTCGGTGGCGCACTTGGCGATCTCCCACTGAATGCCCTGGAACTCGGCGATGGTCTTGCCGAACGCGGCCCGACTCTTCACGTAGTCAACGGCGTACATCAACGCCCCTTCGGCAAGGCCCAAACCGCGGGCGGCGACGATGGGACGCATCGCATTGAGCGACTGCATGACGAGCGCGAAGCCTCCCCCGATCACTTGATTCGGCGCGACCTTCACGTCAGCAAAGACAATCTCGGCGGTGTCGATGCCCCGCACGCCCATCTTCTTGTCCACGCGGGGCCGCGTCAGTCCCGCCGCGTCGGCGTGCACGATGAACGCGCCGATTCCCGTGTGCAGTCGCGACGCGGGGTCCCCGGTCTTCGCGAACACCACGAACCAGTCGGCCTGCATTCCGCCCGAGATCCAGCATTTGGTGCCGCTCAGCAGAAAGCCTCCCGTTACGTCGGGGTCCTCTACGACCCGCGTCTGCATGCCGGCAACGTCCGACCCGGCGCCCGGTTCCGAGAGGCAGAAGGCAGCTCGTTGGGTTCCGTTGGCGATGCCGGGGAGGTAGCGCAGCTTTTGTTCCTCCGTACCGGCAATCATGATGGGGCCGGTCGGTAGCCGC
Organism: Acidimicrobiaceae bacterium; assembly: GCA_025350565.1. Lineage (GTDB taxonomy): Bacteria > Actinomycetota > Acidimicrobiia > Acidimicrobiales > RAAP-2 > RAAP-2. The sequence goes on along the minus strand of JANXXO010000039.1, from coordinate 36,712 downwards.
GTGAGCAAGAGCATCAGTCCCAGGACGTTCGAGTACTTCGTCACCTCTTCGATCGCCAGCGTCAGTCCCATGATGCCGGCGCTGGAGCCGCCGTACTCCTCAGGGATACACAGTCCGAGTAAATCAGCCTTTTTGAATTCGTCAAAGAGGTCTTGCGGGTAGGCGCCCGTCATATCGATCTCGCGCGCTCTCGGTTTGATTTTCTCTTGGGCGAGGCGGCGCACCGTCTGGCGCAGGCTCGAGAGTTCGTCGGAAAGTTCAAAGTCCATAACATTTAAACGTACTCGCGATGCTGTGTCAGCATTGTCGAGTGGGCACCTTCCAACGCGACGAGGCGCTGCGGGCCATGGCCACGACCTCGTACGACCTGGTGGTCATTGGCGCGGGGATGACCGGTGCCGGCGTGGCGCTCGACGCCGCGTCGCGCGGTCTGAAGGTGGCTCTCATCGATTCGGGCGACGTCGCGTGCGGCACGAGTTCGAAGTCCTCCAAGATGGTGCACGGGGGGCTTCGCTACCTCCAACAAAGGGAGTTCCGCCTCGTCTACGAGAACCTGCGCGAACGCCAACGCCTCCTCGCGAATGCGCCCTTTCTCGTGCGTCCGCTGCCCTTCCTCGTCCCGCTCTTCGGGAAGAACGGCGTGGCCTCGAAGGCGCTGGTGAAAGGGTACGGGACCGCTCTTCGTCTGTACGACGTCAGTGGCGGATGGCGGATTGGCCAACGGCACAAGAGGATTTCTCGTGAAGACGCCCTACGGTACCTACCCACGCTGAACGCCGAACGACTCGTCGCGGGGTTCCTCTACTACGACGCGCGAGGCGACGACGCACGCGTCGCCTTGGCGCTCGCCAAGACGGCCGCGCTGCGTTACGACGTCGACGTGGCGACGTACGTGCGTGCGACCAACATCGCCGCCGAAGGTGGCCGCGTCAGTGCCGTGCGGTGTCGAAACGAACTGAGTGGCGAGACCGTGACGCTGGCGACCAATCTCGTCGTCAACGCGACCGGCGTGTGGGCCGACGATGTCTTCACCATGGCCGAGCACCGGACGTCCGAGCGCATTACCCCCGCGAAGGGGGTGCACCTCAGCGTGGCGAACGATCGGCTACCGGCCACCGTCGCCGCGGTCCTGGCCGTGCCGGGAGACCGCCGCAGCATCTTCGTCGTGCCGTTCGAAGAGGCTCCCTATACCTACATCGGCACCACCGACACCACTTACGCCGGCCCGTTGGACGAACCCTTCACGACGCCTGATGACGTCGCGTACCTGCTCGCCGCGGTGAACGCCTGGACTTCGTCGAATCTCACCCCCGCTGACGTCGTGGGCCTCTGGGCGGGACTTCGTCCACTCCTCGCCCCCCTCGACGGCAAGCGAGTGAACGAACGCACCGCCGACCTGTCCCGGCGCCACCAAGTGACGGACTCGCACGTGGGGGTCCTGCACATCACCGGTGGAAAATGGACGACCTACCGCCAAATGGCCGAGGACACCGTCGACGCGCTGAGGCCCTACGTCCCAAAACTGAAAAACGCTCGCACGAAGAGCCTGCGACTGCACGGCGTGAGCACGTGGCGGCCCACGAACGCGCTCGAATCCCATCTCTACCAACGCTTCGGTAGTGACACGGCGGCCATCCTCGCGATGATCGCGAACGACCCGACGACCAGCGCTCCCCTCATCGAAGGACTCCCCTACGTCGCCGCGGAGTTTCTCTACAGCGTCCGCCAAGAAATGACGACGTCGCTGATCGATCTGCTCACGCGGCGAACTCGGGCCCACTTGATCAATGCGCGCGCCACCTACGACGCGGCGCTCACTGTTGCGAACGTCGTGGCGCGCGACATGGGCTGGGACGGCGCCGAGGTCGATCGTCAAGTTGGCAGCTACCGCGCTCTGGTCGAACGTGAGTTCGGGGCCGCCGGTCTTAGTTTGTAGAGTGCAACCGTGACCCGGCCCTCGATGCCCACCGAGTATCCGGCCGGTTCGTTCGCCAGCGAGGTGCCTGAGCCCGGGCCACGTCCACTGCTCGACGACCTCGTCGCCACCGGCGTCGTCGTGGACACCAGCACCGCCGCGAGAGCCGAACACGGTCGCGATTGGTGGCCGCTCTCCATCCCCGACGTTGCCGCCGGTCGCGTGCCGTACTGGCCGAGCGTGGTCGTTCGACCTCAGTCGACCACTGAGGTGCGCGACGTCCTTATTGTGGCCTCGCGACATAAAGTACCGGTCACGGCGCAGGGGGGACGTTCCAGTGTGGTGGGCGGTTCGGTCGCCCCGAGCGGCGGCATAGCGCTCGATCTCACGGGGCTGAACCGGGTCCTGCAGGTCGATGCGGTCTCGGCGACGGTTCGAGTCGAGGCGGGCGTCTTCGGTCCGGATTTGGAGCGATCTGTTCGCGACCATGGTCTCACCGTCGGTCACTTTCCCCAGTCCTTCGACCTTTCCACGGTCGGCGGTTGGATAGCTTGTCGCGGGGCCGGCCAATACTCGAACCGGTACGGGAAAATTGAGGACATGGTGCGCGGTCTCACCGTCGTGCTCGCGAACGGCGACGTCCTCGAGTTGGGAGGACGTGGTCCGCGCCAAGCGGTGGGGCCCGATCTGCTCCAACTCTTCGTGGGCTCCGAAGGAACGCTCGGCGTGATCACCGAGGCCACCCTCGTACTCCACTCGGTGGCGCCCTTCGAGAAACGTGCCGCCTTCGGTTTCGCGACCTTTGACGAAGGCCTCGAAGCGTGTCGACGCATCATGCAACGTGACGCGCACCCCGCGGTGCTTCGTCTCTACGACGAAGTGGAATCGAAACGGAGTTTTGACGTTGATCACTGCGCCTTGATCGTGCTCGACGAAGGTGACGCCCGTTTGGTGGAAGCGACCATGAGCATCGTCACCGAAGAATGCTCCTCCGCGGCGACGCTGGACGCGGCGTCAGTCGAGCGGTGGCTGACCCATCGAAACGACGTCGGCGCCCTCGGGCCGCTCTGGGAGCGCGGTTACGTCGTGGACACGGTGGAAGTGGCCGGTGACTGGGCGACGCTCGAACCAATGCGCCGCTCGGTCATCGCGGCCCTCGGGCAGTTAGCCGATATCACGGTGGCGTCCGTCCACCAGTCACACGCGTATCTTGACGGTGCCTGTCTGTACTTCACTTTCGCGGGCAAGCCCCAGGACGACATCGTTGGGCTTTACCGTGGCGCCTGGGACGTCGTCACCCGCGTCGTCCTCGAGCACGGCGGAGCGATCAGCCACCACCACGGCGTCGGTAGAAATCGAGCACGGTTCGTCAGCGACGCTCTGGCGAGCGGGTACCCGTTGCTCACGTTGTTGAAAGAGGCACTTGACCCGTCCAACATCATGAATCCCGGCGTCTTGGGAGTAGGCGGTGAACCCTGGTGAGGGCTCTGGCCATCGACATCGGCACGACCATGATCCGCACGGCCATGGTCGACACGAATGGCGCGGTGTCCCACGCGCACCACGCACGTCTGCGCGTGTCCACGCCGGCGCCCGGCGAGGTCGAACTCGACGCGGTCGAGATCGCCCAACTGTCGTTGACGCTGGCGACGGCGACGCTCGAGGAGTGCGGCGGCTGTGACGTTGTCGGCATCACCAACCAACGCGCCACCACGATCGTCTTCGATCCCGTTACCGGCGCCCCGGTCGGTCCGGCCCTCGGGTGGCAGGACCTGCGTACGGTGATTGACTGCCTGGTCCTCCAGGGCGAAGGACTTCGTCTGGCGCCCAATCAATCGGCCACCAAGGCCCGCTGGCTGGTGGCCCATTCGGGGCGCGAGGCGCGCGAGCTGCGTTTCGCCACCATCGAAACCTGGGTGGCGTGGCACCTGAGCGAGGGTGCGGTGCACGTGACCGACCGCTCCAACGCGGCCATCACCGGTCTGGTGGCCCTCGACGTCACGACCTGGGACCACGAGGCACTCGCGAAGTTGGACCTGCCCCTCACCATGATGCCCGCCATTGTCGACACCATGGGTTCCTTCGGCGTCGCCAGTGCGTTGATTGGCGCGCCCACCATCACCGCGCTGGTTGGGGACCAGTCGGCGTCGCTGTTCGGTCAGTCGTGCGTAACGCGTGGCGCCAAGATCACCTTTGGCACGGGCGCCATGCTCGACGTGGTGAGTGGCCCCGAGGGACCGCCCGCCATGACCAGGTTCGCCTCGGGGTGCTTTCCCGTTGTGGCCTTCAGTCGTGACCGACAACTCTCCTGGGCCATCGAGGGAATCGTCCTCTCGGCGGGCGCGTGCATTGAATGGCTCCGCGACGACCTCGGGCTTATCTCCGATCCTCGCGAGACCGAGACGCTCGCCACGTCGGTCCCCTCGAGCGAGGGTGTCGCGTTCGTGCCGGCCCTCTCGGGACTCGGTACCCCGCAGTGGGACTTCGGTGCGCGCGGAGGATTCTTCGGAATTACTCGCGGCACCACCAAGGCCCATATGGTGCGCGCGGTCCTCGAGGGCATCGCCCAGCGCGGCGCCGATCTCGTGGACGCCGCGAACGAGCAGTCCGGCACCCCTCTCGCGGAACTACGCGTCGACGGAGGCATGAGCGCCAATCGCTTCTTTGTGCAGTGCCTGGCCGACTTCACCGGACTCTCGATTGCCGTGTCCCCCGAACGCGAAGCGACGACACGCGGGGCCGGACTCATGGCGCTGGTGGGCGCCGGAGCGCTCACCCTCGACGAAGTGGAAGGACTGTGGTCACCCCACGAGGTTGCGACGCCCCAAATGTCGGACGAGCAGCGACGTCACGCGCGACGGCAGTGGGCCGAGACGGTTCGACGAGTTGAAAGGACCATCCCCGAACTAAGTACCGTCGAGTTCTAATTGGCCCACGGCGCGAGTGCCACAGCGTCGCGCAACGTGGTCGGAGCGTCGAGGAAGTGCTTCGACATCATCAGCGCTCGAGGCTGGGAGAGGGCTACGAGGCCCGAGACGACACCTTCGCGCGAGTACAGCGCCAACCACTTTCCCTCCTCCGGTGAACCGCTCACGCGCACGACCGCGTCGTCGGGCCTCGGGTGGCCCAACATCTGCAACTTCTTGCCGTACTGATCGGACCAGAAGTAGGGCACCATCAACCCCTCGAGACTCTCCCCCGTCACCCAGAGATGCGCCAAACGCGCGGCGTGTACGTTGGCGACCTCCCAATGCTCGATGCGGACGCTCTCAGCTCCCAACACACTGGACCAGGTGAACTTCGCGACGTCGCCAATGGCCGCCACTCGCTCCCTCGCGAGGAGGTGGAGATCGACCACCACGCCGTTGTCAAGGGTGAGTCCCGAATCGGCCAGCCATTCCACGTTGGGGAGGGCACCGGCGCCCACGATGACCGCACTCGCCTCCAGGTCGCTGCCGTCGTGAAAGGTGACCGTGAACGTCGGGTCATTTTGCACGACGTCGTCGATGAGTTGGTTACTTCGAAGTTCGATCCCTACGTCGCTCGCCAGTCGCTCGAGCCAGGTCGAGACGTCCTCACCAAGCGCCGTGACCAGTGGACGACGTAGCGCTTCTAAGACAATGGGACGGAATCCTCTCGTGTGTAGGGCCGTTGCCACCTCGGCGCCGATGAATCCCCCTCCGATCAGCGCGACGACGCTGCCCGGCGCGATCCGGTCGAGAGCGTCGCGAAGTCCCTCCTCGTCGCTGCGACTTCGCAACGTATGGAGAAGGGTGTTGGCGCTATAGGAAAGTTGGCGTGCGCGCGTCCCGGTGGCGATCACGAGGTGCGTGCCTTCGATGGTGGCGCCGCTCGCGAGGCGCACGGTCATCGCGCCGAGGTCCAGGCCGACCGCTCGAGTTCCTAAGAGCAGCGTGACGCGCGCGTCCTTAATGCGCTCCGGCGTGGCGAGCGTCGCCCTCTCCGCGTCCCACTTTCCCACCAATATTTGCTTGGACAGCGGTGGTCGGTCGTAGGGGGCGAACGTTTCGTCACCAATGAGGGTGACCGCGCCACCGAAACCCTCTCGACGCAACGCTTCGACGAAGCGCCATCCCGCGAAACCGGCGCCGACGACCACCACGTGGTCGGACGAATGCAGCACGTCTAGCGCGCGAACATGGCGAGCCACTGCTCGGCCGTGGCGGGCACGAGGGCGCGATTGTGCCGACGAACCTCAGCCATCGGCGCACTCGGTTCGGCGGAATAGAGATGGCCCGGATAGAGCACGGTGTCGTCGGGAACGTCGGCCAGACGCTGGGTCAACGTGCGAAACATCTCCTCGGGATCAGAGCCGGGCAAGTCCGTTCGTCCGCAACCATCGAGGAACAACGTGTCACCACTAATGAGGCACCCGTTCACGAGCAGACACTGGCTACCGGGTGTGTGACCGGGTGTGTGAATGAGGGTCACCCCAAACTCTCCGACCGACACTACGTCGCCGGAACCGTGAGCCACCAGTGAATCGGCGCCCACTCCGGTGCGCTCGCGCACCCACTGCACTTCGGGCGCTTGGACGTGGACTGGTACGTCGGTCGTTTGGAGGAGCTCGACGATGCCGGGGATGTCGAACTCTCGCCCGAGCGATCCGCCCACGTGATCGGCGTGATAGTGCGTCGCCATCACGCCCGTCACCCGCAGGCCGTCGCCTTCGACAATGTCGACCAGTTCTCGTGGGGAGTAGGCCGGATCCACCAGGAGCGCTTCACCGGTCGCTCGGTCGCCCACGGCGTAGGCGAAGTTCACCATCTGTTCAGCGACCGGATCGCCGAGGGCGAAGTCGAGGCCACTAAGCAACTGACGAAAGTAGAACTGGTCACTCACGTCGACTCGGCCACCTTAGAAAGTCGGGGCGCCAATTCATCGACGCGCGCCTTGGTGGCGTCGAGGCGCGCCTCGAGGGTCTCGATGATTGTGGTCGCGCGCTCGAGCTTGGCAAAGAGATCGTCGACCGATACCTCGCCCTCATCGAAGGAGGACACGATGGCGTCGAGTTCGCGTGCCGCCTCGTTCCAGTTACCAATGTCGCTCACGATGCTCCGTCCATTTCATTCACAGTAGATTCAAACGTCCCGTCACTGACGAGGACGCGCACCGAATCGCCGAGCGCGACGTCGCCGAGCGATCGTACGACCGCCCCGCTCGGGCCGGTGACGATCGACCACCCTTGGGCCAGTCGACGCTTGGGATCGTAGGCGCCGAGCAGTTGCCGATTGCTCGCGAGGTGGCGAACGGATGACGCCAGGACGTGGCGACTGTGGACCACGAGACTGGCGCGCGTCGCGTCGAGATGTCGCTGTTCGCTCCGGAGTCGGTCACGCACCGCAAAGATCATCGTGCGCCGACGTTCGCCGACGTACTCCGTGGCTTCATCGAGCAGTCCTTGGCCAGCTTCGAGGAGTCGTTGCGCCGGAAGTCGAACGTGTCGCTGGTGCCAGCTCCCTACGAGGGCGGCGATCTCTTCGCCCAGTTTCGTAGGGGTAATGGCCCTCGTGTGCGCCACGAGGTCGGCGATCGACTCGTCGCCGGTGTGGCCAATCCCCGTGAAGACCGGCGTGCGCGCTCGCGCGATTGCCCGTGCCACGCGTTCGTCGTCGAAACAGGCGAGGTCGCCCTTGGACCCGCCGCCGCGCACGAGACAGATGACGTCAACGCCCGCGAGATCCAAGGTCTCGATGGCCGCCACGATTTGGGGCGGTGCCGCGTCACCTTGCACCGCGCTCTTCACGAGCACGACCTCGAAGCCGAAGCCCGAGTGCAAGAGCTGTCCGGTGAAGTCGCTGTACCCCTCGGTGCCGGGGCTCGCCACGAGGCCCACCCGCAGCGGTACGGAGGTGATAATCGCCTTCTTATTGGACTCCATCAGTCCCTCGCTGGTGAGTCGAGCGATGAGCTCTTGACGGCGGCGAGCGACGTCACCAAGGAGCCCTTGCACGTCGATGTGGGTGATGGTGAAGCCCACCCGACCTTGGGGTGCGTAGAGGTCGACGTAGCCACAGAAATTTACGAGTACGCCCGGAGCCAGGGTGACACCTTCGGCGGCCAAACGCTTCTTCAGGGGCGCCCACTGGGTTCCCCAGCAGTGCGCGTTCAACACGGGCCGTTTAGTGTCGAGCGCCGAGGAACCGGCGTCCACCAGGTCGACGTAGATGTGGCCCTTCTCGTAGACCTTGGCGATTTCTCCCCGGACCCAGTGCGGATGACGCCGCCCGAAGGCCGATTCCAGTTGCGCGGTGAGCAATTGATAGAACGCCCCGACCTCGTGCACGGGGGCGATCTCGACCTCGTCGTCACTCACGCAGGCAGGATACCCCCTGGCGTGACAAGTTCATGACGGCACTTGTCGGCGCCGAGGGCGTGTGTCACAATTGTCACGGATGGTGAGTCGACTGGGTGGCCGCACTGTTCGGCAACGAATGGTGAGGAAAGTCGGGGCTCCAAAGGGCAGGGTGCTCGCGAAACGCGAGTCGCGGTGACGTGCAGGACAGTGCCACAGAGAAGAGACCGCCGATGGCATGGGTAACTAAGTACAGGTAAGGGTGAAACGGTGCGGTAAGAGCGCACCAGCGCTACGAGTGATCGCAGTGGCTAGGCAAACCCCACCCGGAGCAAGATCAAACGTGGGAGCGCGTGGCCCGCATGCCTTGGAAACAAGGCACTCCCGAGGTAGATCGCTGAGATGGATGGCCGCCCATCCTTCCGAAAGGAAGGTGGACAGAACCCCGCTTATAGGTCGACTCATCATCCACTATTAATTCAACACCGAGTGAAAGCCGAACCGTGTTACATCTGCCCTATCGCGAACTCCCGGTCGCGAATGTCGGCACCCCGGATACGCGTTCGCCCCTTCGGTACCTGATCTGGATCGCCCGACAACAAAAAGCGCTGCTGTTCTTCAACGCCGTATTCGGCATTGGCTGGATGGTCTCCCAAGCACTCTTGTGGGCGGCCGTCGGCGCGGCCATCGATCACGGCGTCATTGGTCGAAGCGAAGCCGAGCTCTTCCGCTGGGTGGGCGTCGTCATTGCGCTCGGGCTGTTCCAAGCGCTCTGCGGTGCTCTGCGCCATCAATTGGCCGTGACCAACTGGATGAACGCGTCCTACAAGACCGTGCAGGTTATTGGTCACCACCTCGCACGCGCGGGTACGGCGGTCACCGACGAGATTCCCGCGGGCGACGTCGTGAACACCGTGGCCTCGGACGCCATGCGCATCGGCGGCGCCTATGACGTCTTCGCCCGCTTCACCGGGGCCATCGTGGCGTGGATAGTGGTCTCGATCATCCTCTTGTCCACTTCCGAAGAGCTTGGCCTCATCGTGCTCATTGGCGTCCCCGTGCTGGCCTCGCTCACCACGCCGTTGATGCGGCCCCTCCACGCCAGTCAAGCGGCCCAACGCGAAGCGGCCGGTCGATTGGCGGCGCTCGGTTCGGACACCGTGGCGGGTCTTCGTATTTTGCGGGGCGTGGGCGGCGAGGAGGTCTTTCTCAATAACTACAAACGCCAGAGCAATCTCGTGCGCCTCTCGGGCAACCGAATCGCCTCGCCCCAAGCCGGTCTCGAATCGGGACAGGTTCTCTTGCCGGCGATCCTCACCGGCATCGTGACCCTCCTCGGTGCGCGCGACGTAATGAACGGCACGTTACGGCCGGGCGAACTGGTCGCCTTCTTCGGATACGCCACGTTTCTCACGACCCCACTTCGTACCGCCATCGAGTACGTCATCGCCACCACGCGCGCCTACGTCGGGGCGGGGAGAGTCCTCAGAATCCTGAACGTCGACCCGCTCGTGGTCGAGCCCCGTGAACCAGAGCCGTGGCCCGACCGGATCGACGAACTCGCCGACAGCGTCAGCGCCATCTCCATTCGCCGCGGCCAGTTGGTGGCGGTGGTCACCGAATCGCCCGCCGAAGCGACGGTCCTCGCCGACCGTCTCGGTCGATTCGTAGCCGACGTCGACGGGGTAACCATAAATGGCCGGGCCTTGGCCGACTTCGCCGTGCGCGACACCCGTCGAAATATTGTGGTCAGCGAAATCGAACCTCGCATGTTCTCCGGGAAACTTCGCTACGAATTGGTGCCCCACGGCGACGTCTCCGACGGGTCAATCCTGCCGGCACTGGAAGCGACCAGCTCCCTCGACATCCTCGACGCCCTCGAAGACGGGCTGGACACGATCGTCGAAGAACGCGGCCGCGGCTTTTCCGGGGGCCAACGTCAACGTCTCAGTCTCGCGCGCGCCATCCTTACCCGGGCCGAGTTCCTCATTCTGGTCGAGCCGACCTCGGGCGTCGACACGCATACCGAAGGACGAATCGCCGCGCGACTTCGCGGCGTGCGCCAAGGCCGCACCACGTTGGTCGCGACCACGAGCCCCCTCATGCTCGAGAAGATGGATCTCGTGTTCGTGGTGCAGAACGGTCGTTGCGTAGAGCAAGGCACCCACCAGTCGCTGAGTGTGAGGTCGGCGCTCTATCGCCAGATCGTGTTGCGCGAGGACCTCTGATGAGCCAGCTCCCCATCGCCGACGCTCAGACCGTCCGCACTCACGCGAGGGCGTTGGTGCTTCAGCACCGGTCGAAGCTGGTGCGCATGCTCTCCCTCTACGCCCTGGCGGCCGTCATGGCGCTCATTCCCGCCTACGTCATTGGCGAGATAACGAACTTCGCGGCCACGCGTCAACTGACGTCGGGGCGCATAGATCTCTACGTGGGCGTCCTCTTCGTCTCATCGCTTCTCTACGCCGGACTCTCATTCTTGGCGCGTCGGCGAAGTTACATCCTCGGCGAAACGGTCTTCGCCCAACTCCGCGAGGAGTTTCTCGAAAGCGTGCTGGCCCTCCCGTTGGTTGAAGTGGAGCGCGCCGGCACCGGCGACCTCCTGAGCCGCACCACCAATGACATTGAGGCCCTCTCGCGTACGGTGCGTTTCGCAATGCCCGAGTGGTTGGTCGCCATTCTCCAGGCGGTGTTGACCCTCGTGGCCATGGTGCTGGTCAGTCCACTGGCCTCGATCGCCAGCATCGTGTCGTTGCCCATTGTCTTCTTCTCGACCCGTTACTACTTGCACTATGCGGTGCCGGGCTATCGACGTGAACGGATGAGCTACGCGGCCATGTCGGGCTCGGTCTCCGAAACGGCCGAGGGAGCGCGCACCGTCGACGCGCACCGCCTGGGTCAGCGTCAGTCCACGCGCATCGAAGGCGACATCCGCGAGTCGTTTTACTCCGAGATGTACACGATGCTGATGCGGATGGTCTGGTTCCCCACCATCGAAAGTGCCTTCGCGCTCGCTGTCGCCACCACCCTCGCCTGGAGCGGCTGGCTAGCCCTCCATCACCACATCACCATTGCCGCCGCGACCACGGTGACGCTCTACGTCGTGCAAATTAACGACCCGATTGACCGCATCGTGTCGTGGCTCGACGAGCTCCAGGTCGGCCAGTCGTCGCTCGCGCGACTGGTGGGCGTCTCGGTCGTGCGCGACGACCGACCGACACAGGGCGTCGAACCTCGCAACGAGACCATCGCCATGAAGGACGTCTTCTACGCCTACCGACCGGGACACGACGTGTTGAATGGACTCTCGCTCACGGTGCAACCGGGCGAACGACTGGCCATCGTGGGCCCCTCGGGCGCGGGCAAGTCGACCATTGGCCGTCTCCTGGCGGGCATTGACGCCCCGCGTAGCGGCGCGGTCGAGGTGGGCGGCGTGGCGCTCGCGAGCATGCCGCTCGCCATGTTGCGTCAACACGTCGCGCTCGTCACCCAGGAGCATCACATCTTCATTGGCTCGGTCCGAGAGAATCTGGCCCTCGCCAAACCCGAAGCATCCGACGACGAAATCGTGCGCGCGCTCGAGGCGGTTGACGCCATGGAGTGGATCCGCGCTTTACCCGAAGGCATGCGCACCGAACTCGGTACCACCGGCCACCAAGTCACGCCAGCCCAGGCCCAACAGTTGGCGCTCGCCCGTCTCGTTCTCAGCAACCCGCACACGCTCGTCTTGGACGAGGCCACGGCGTTGCTCGATCCTCGCGCCGCGCGACACGTCGAACGCTCGCTCAACGCCGTCCTTCGCGGACGAACTGTCATTGCCATTGCCCACCGACTCCACACCGCCCACGACGCAGACCGGGTGTGCGTGGTCATCAACGGGGCGATTGCCGAACTCGGGACCCACGACGAACTGGTGGCCTTGAACGGCGAGTACGCCTCACTGTGGGCCAGCTGGCGGAATGAGCGGCCCGAAGCCTCGTAGGCTCTCGCCCTGTGAGTTCCCTCCTGCGCGGCGCCGAGATCGACGCCTGCGTCCACCGGATCGCTCTCGCCCGAGCCGAACCGGGTCGAGCCCTTCGGACCTCGCCGACTCCGGAGATCGAACGACGCCGTGACGAGGCCGACAGGCATCGACGCGCGGTCCTCGCGGCCCTGGTCGATTTTCACCCCGACGCTCAGTTCGCCACCGGTCACGAACACACCTCGGCGCTGATGGCATTGGGAACCACCTTGATTTTGAACGCGCGCCTGGCCGAGGTGGAGGCTCGACGCTCGGTATCGGTACAGGGCTTCGTCCGGGTCGGACGAGTGAACGAACGCTTCACCTACGCACCCCTGGTGGTGAAGAACCATGAGGTGACCGAGTCGGCGTCCACGAGGCGCCTCTGGGAAGGTTCCCTCGAACGTCTGTTGCCCAGCGACGCCACCCTCCGCGAAGGCCTCGGGCTTCGCTCCACCTCCACGGTCCGACGCGACGTCTTGCTCCTCGACGGGGCGACGCGCATCCTCCAAGCCTTCGGGGCCGCCGATCCGTTGACGAGGGGGGCGTTGGTCGACCGCAACGCGCACCTTTGGTGGCTAGATCTGGCCAGTACCGCTCTTTCTAAAAGCAGTCTGAGCGCCTATGACGGTCTCTACCTCGAACGACGCGAGGTCCTCGAAAGACTGGACGCGTGGTTTGAGGTGGGTGGCGACTTTCCGACTGCTCCTTACTGGCATCGCGAGTGCCTCACCTGTGAGTTTCAAGGACATTGCGAACAAGAGCTCGAGGCGGTCGATGACGTGTCCTTGACGCGCTTCACCTCGGTGGAGCAACAGCGTCTCCTGCGTCGTCACGGCGTCACGACGCGCCTCGCACTCGCGCACCTGGACCCCCTGCGCGCAGTGCAACTTCGAGTCAAGACAGCACCGCCCGACGACGAGTTTGTGGTGGAGGACGCACTCAGTCGATCGATCGAACGGTTGGACGAGTTGATCTACCGCGCCCGCGCGCACGTGCGCGCCACACCGTTGCGGATACTCGACCCGTCCCAGATGGGTTGTCCGACGGCGGACGTCGAAGTGGACATCGACATGGAAAGCTACGCCGACCGCACCTACCTCTGGGGCGCCAGCGTCACCGTTCGCGGCCCCGTCGTGGGTGTGGCGTCTGAACACGTCAGCTTCGTCGAATGGGGAGATCTTTCGGACGGCGCCGAGGCGCAACTCTTCGCCCGCTTCTGGTCATGGTTCATTGACCTTCGCGCCCGGTGTCGGGCGCAGGATCGTTCGTTCGCGGCGTACTGTTTCTGGGCTCAGGCCGAAGACGGCGCCATGAACCGCGCGGTCGCTTCACCGGTCGAAGGCGGACCGACCATGAATGACCTCGACGACTTCCGCCAGCGCAGCCCCGTGGAGTGGATCGATCTCCATGAGGTGGCCAAGTCGCAGATCCAAACTGAAGGACCGCTCGGCCTAAAACAACTCGCCACGGCCGCCGGCTTCAGGTGGCGTGACACCAATCCGAGTGGTGAAGCGTCGATGCTCTGGTACGAGGTCGCCACTCGCCAGCCCGACGACGCGGCCATCACGTCACGCCAGCGACTTCTCGAATACAACGAGGACGACTGTCGAGCCACGCGGGCCCTTCGCGACTGGTTGAACGGCGACGCCCAACGCTTGGCGCACCGCGACGACCTTCTGTAGCGCGTCGCGGACGCTCGTTAGCATTGGTCAGTGACCTCCGGACCTCGCGCAGTGCCCGCGGGAGTCAACCTTCATCGAAGCGCTCGTCTCTTGGGCATCGTCGCCGCCTTCGTCTCGCTGGCCTGCGCCGCGGCGACGGGTAGTGGGATCGGCTACCTCGCGAACCACCGGTTCGCCACCGGTCTTTGGTTACTCCTCGGGGCCCTCGGCGCCCGGTGGCTCCTCGCCACGGTGCTCGCTCGGTGGAGCGACCACACCCGCAGTGTCGTTCGTGCCCGATGGCGGGCGTCGCTGCCTCGCCATTTCGCCAGTCCCCGACGCGAAGGTGATCGTGGCCGAGGTGACCTCGCCACGGCCATCGTGCACGCCTCGGAAGCGCCGTCACTCTCTTTGCTCGCGACCAGTGCCGGTGCCGCCATGGTCGGCCTCGTCGTACTGTACTGGGCCGGTGGTTGGCTCTGCGTCGCCATCACGGCGGGGCTGTTGCTACTCTCGGCACCGCTGTACCAACGCGCCGGTCGACGAAGCGAGGCCATGGCGCTGGCCCTCGAGGAGCGACGGGCCCTACTCGAACGTCGACAGCTGGAGCTCCTCCAACACGCCACCGAACTACGCGCCCTGGGAGCCGTCACCTACGGCGCCAACGAAATCGCCGCGATCTCGGACAGTGAACACGAGATTGCCTTGCGTTCCATCCGTGTCGCACTCGAGTCTTCACTCGTGACCGAGTTCCTCAGTGGCGTGAGCATCGGACTGGTGGCCATGGTGGTGGGCTTCGCCCTGCTCAGTGGACGAAGCACGCTCAACCACGCCCTCATTGCCGTGCTCATCACCAGTGAAATCTTCGCGCAGGTTCGCCGCTACGGCGTTGAGTTTCATCGACGTGAGAACGCCGAGCGTTCACTCGTGGCGTTGAACGCCCCGTCGCCATCCCCGAACGGCACCACTGATTCCTACCTTCTCGACGCCACCGACCTCGTGACCGAGGCGAACGACGCGACCATCAACTTTTCGCTCCCGGCTCCGCAGCGCCTCCTCGTGACCGGTCCCTCGGGTTCGGGCAAGACCACGCTGCTGGAGACCCTTCTGCAATGGCGAGCCCCCCGCCATGGCGTCGTGCTGCGAACGGAGCTGGTGGTTGGCCACGTGAGTGTGGACAGCGCCCTCCTCTCGGGATCGCTCCGGGAAAATCTCACCCTGGGCGCCCCGATGGACGACGCCCGACTCCTGGAGTGCCTGGCGTCATTGGGCCTCGAAGGGCCCCGTTTCGACGACCTCGACACGGTGTTGCTGGCCGACGGGCGCGGCCTCAGCTCCGGTGAGCGTGTGCGTCTCGTCTTGGCGCGGTGTCTGCTCGCCGATCCCGTGCTGGTGGTGCTCGATGACATTGGCGGGGTTCTTGACGAACGCTCCAAGGACCTCGTCACGGCCGCCCTCGGGACGCACCAGCGCTTCGCGGTCGTCGAGGCCACGGTGGACCGTCCCTTACTGAGCGCCGTCGATCAGCGAATCGAGTTGCGGTGAGGCGCGATCTGGAGCGTCTGGCTCGCTGGCTGCGACGCGCTCGCCCGCCTCGGGCGCAACTCGCGCGTGCCCTGGTGGCCGGTCTCGTGGCGACGCTCACCAACGTGGCGTTACTCGTGGGAGCCGTGGCCCTGCTCGTTGACAGTTCGACGCGTCCCGGTCTCGGGGCCGTGCTCGGCGCACTCATCGTGATTGAGCTCTTCGCCTTTCTTCGCTCGCCACTGCGCTTCGCCGAACGGATGAGTGCCCACGAGCTTGGCTTCGCCGCCGTCAGTCGGTGGCGCCGTTGGTTGGTGTCGACCATTGGACGCCTCGACTATGCGCAGTGGCGAAAGCATGCGGCGGGCGACCTCTTAGAGCGAGCGCTACGTGACACCGACGAACTCCAGGACCTCTGGCTGCGCTGCGTGATACCTCTCATCACTACGAGCGTCGTCATGGGCATCGGTGACGTCGTCCTCGGGTTGCTGCCGCCACACGGCGAGTGGTGGTCGTACGCCGGTGACCTCCTGGCCGTGCAACTGGTGGGTTCGGGTGCCTTGGTCGCCAACGCCGCCGTGCTCGTGCGACGAGAACGAGTGGTGCGTCAGGCCCGGGGCCAATACCGAGCCCAATTGGTCGAACTGAGCGCGGTGACGCCGGAATTGACCCTTCTCCATCGCCAGGCCCTCGCCTTCGACCGCTCGGCCGACGTGGTGCGCGACGTCCAACGCGCCGAGTCGTCGCTCGCCCGTCGACAACAACTCTCCGAGGCGATTGCGCCCGCCATGACGGCCCTGGCCCTGCCCGCCCTGGTGCTCCGGCCCACGACCTCGCCGCTCTGGATCGCCGTCGCCGCCATGGTGGCCCTCTCGACCTTCGAGTCGCTCTCATCGGTGCGAGGCGCTCTCGATACCGCCATTGCCGTGAGCGCCGCGGCCGAGCGCCTCGAAGAGCTGGACACGCCGGCGCCCAACGGGTCGACGCCGTGGCCCACGGACTACTCGCTCGAACTTCGCGAGGTCGCCATCGTCGACGAACGCGTGGTCGTCGCGCACGCACGGTTGACGATTTCCCCCGGTCGCAAGGTCGCCATCACCGGTGCGTCGGGGGCCGGCAAGTCAGTTCTGCTGCGGGCCATCGCTCGCCTCGACGTGGTGAGCGATGGTGCAATCACTATTGGCGGGGTGGTAACGAGCGAACTGGACGAGACCACGTTTCGCGAACGCGTGGGCTACGTGCCGAGCGAGCCGAGTCTCTTCTCGGGCTACGTGGTGGACGTGGTGGGACTCGGTCGCCACCCCTCGCGTTCACTCTTCGACGATCTCGAGGCCGTGGGCATCACCGCCAATACCACCACGCGTTGGGGCGAGCTCTCTCGTGGCGAGGGTCAACGGGTCGCGGTGGTGCGAGCAATGGTGACGGCTCCCTCGATCTACCTACTTGACGAGCCGACCAGCGGGCTCGGCACGTCCGAGACGGCCGCCGTGCTGGCACTGCTGGCCTCGACTGGGTCCACGGTCGTCGTGGCCACGCACGACGCCCAGGTGATGGCGTGGTGCGACGAGGTGGTCGAGCTGAAGGACACCCACCTCAACAGCGTTACCCGTTGATCGAGCGCATCCCCGACTCGTGGTAGCGATCACCCGCGACGGCGTCACGGGGTACGGCGGCTTCCAGACTGGCGAGCTCGTCGGCGCTGAGGACGAGTTCCGACGCGGCGATGTTCTCGCGGAGCCATTTGCGGCGCTTGGTGCCGGGAATCGGCACCACGTCGTTGCCGCGAGCGAGGACCCAGGCCAAAGCTAACTGGGCGACCGTGACGTGCTTTTCGTCGGCGATCGTTTGAAGGTTGGCGACCAGCGCCAGGTTCTTCTCGTACGCGTCTCCGGAGAACCGGGGATTGTTGGTTCGGTAGTCGCCCACGCCGGTTCCCTCGCGGTTACTGGACTCACCCGTGAGGAAGCCACGCCCGAGGGGGCTGTAGGCCACGAAGCCAATGTTGAGACGTCGACAGGTCGCCAAGACGCCGTCTTCGGGGTCGCGACTCCACAGCGAGTACTCACTCTGCAGGGCCGTCACTGGGTGCACCGCGTGGGCTCGTTCAATGGTCGACGACGACGCCTCCGAGATACCGAGGTGGCGAACCTTGCCCGCTTCGACCAATGACTTCATGGCCCCCCAGGTCTCTTCAATCTCGACGGTGCGATCGACGCGGTGTTGGTAGTAGAGGTCGATGACCTCGACGCCGAGGCGACGAAGCGAGGCGTCGCAGGCCTCGATCACGTAGGCCGCGGTGCCGTTGATGCGAATCATGGAGCCGTCCGCGCCCCGTTGATTTCCGAACTTGGTGGCGAGCACTACTTCGTCGCGGCGGCCCTTGATGGCGCGCCCCACCAGTTCTTCGTTCTTGAAGGGTCCGTACATGTCCGCGGTGTCGAGAAAGTTCACCCCACTGTCCAAGGCCTCGTGAATAGTGGCTACTGATTCGGTCTCATCACCCGAGCCGTAGAACTCACTCATCCCCATACAACCCAGTCCCTGCGCCGAGACTTCCAGTCCATTACCCAACGTTCGTCGTTCCACGGCCACTCCTTTATGTGAAATTGCTCACAACCCTTTGTTTGCAAGCATCTCGTGCCACAGTAGCGGGTGGCTGCCCACTATATTTTTGACTCATTGGCTGGGGGGGCCAAACATCGAGGGCCCGCTTGCTCGTCTTGACGATCAGGCGGGCTTCGTTGTTCGCAACCCGAAACCAAGAGTTCGGCGAGCGCCTTTAGCATGGTGACGTGAGTGACTCGGCAATCGATGTGCGCGCGGCCGTGGCCGTGGTGCGCCCTATCCTTCGCGGCTGGCTTCACTTGGCGGCCTTCTTCGTACTCTTCGCCTGCTCGCCAATTCTCTTCTCACGCTGTCGCACGTGGTCCCAGGTCGGCTGGGTACTTTGCTTTCTGGTGGGCGTTGGCGCCATGCTCATGACGAGCGCCCTCCTTCACCGTGTCAACTGGACCCCGTCACAACGTCGGGCGTGGCGTCGCGCCGACCACTCGACCATTTTTTTGGCCATCACGGGCAGTTACTTCGCCTTGGCCGGTCTCACCATGCACGGCACGATCCGCCTCGTCTTGCTCATCATCGTGGGCGTGAGCACCTTCATCGGTATCGCCATTCGACAGCTCTCGATGAATGCCCCGAAGTGGGCCAATACCATCCCCTTTCTCGCGATGAGCTGGGCCGCGGCCGTGGTGATGGTCCAGATGTACCGCGGCGGTGGACCACTGTGCTTTGCCTTCATCCTCGCCGGCGGCGCGGCGTACTCCATTGGCGCCGTATGTTATGGCACGAAGCGTCCGAAGCTTTCGCCGCGCGTCTTCGGCTATCACGAGCTCTTCCACGCCTTCACGGTGTTAGGCGTGGGTTTCCATTTCGCGGCCGTCTACGTCGCGTTGGGCTAGACCAGCGACTGCGGCACGACGTTGTAGTTAAGTAACGCCGGCGTACGACTTCGGGTGGTGAGGGTCGTGAGCGAGCCATTAAGGAGATTCATGCGCCAGGCCGCTGACCCCGGGACGCCGAGGGCCCAGGTCATGGCCGACTTGATGGGTGACATGTGGGTCACGATGCAGAGATGGTGCGTCGCGCTGTGCAACAGACTCGTGGGGTCAGCCATCTGCGCGTCAAGTTCGGCGTGCACACGTTGGTCCACCGAGGCCAGGGACTCCCCGCCGCCGAAGGCCATAGTGTGTTCGTGTTCGAACTGGCGCCACTGCTCGCCCGTGACCACCGAGAGCGGCTGTCCGTCGAGCGTACCGTAATCGACTTCAATGAAGGACTCCTTCACGACCGCCTCCAGGTGGGGCATTGCCAATGACGCCGTTCGCCGAGCGCGTCGCAACGGCGACGTCCATGCTTGGGCGACGTCACTGAGTAAGGGAACCAAAGCCTGAGCTTGACGTTCGCCGAGTTCGGTGAGGTCGGGATCGCTCTGTCCGACCAACAGTCGTTGCGCGTTGGAGGTCGTTTGTCCATGACGGACGAGGATGATCACGGTAACAACAGTCGTCCACACTCGGGACACGGCATGAAGGTGCCGGCGGGAATGGCCTTCCACCGATCGACATCGAGTGGGGCCAACGCAATGCGACATCCATCGCAACGTCCGGCGTCAACTTGGGCCGCGCCCGAGGTGCCCGCACGCGCTTTGGCGCCCTCGTAGGCCGCGAGCAACGGCGCCGCGACGGCCGCCGCGCGGTTGGCACGCTCATCGCCCAGGGCGCCCAGTTCATCGCCCAACGTTGATTGGAGCTCACCAATGGCGGCCTGTAACGCACTTCGACGCCCCACCAATGGCTGGGCTCGTTCCTTCACGGATTGCACGACCTCGTCGAGCGGCTCGAGGGCGAAAAGGTACTCGACTTCGCGGTCTTCGGATCGATCGAGCAGTTCCCTCACGTGGGCCACCTCGTGTTGGAGCGCGGCGAGCTCGCGCGCGTTCGCCGTGGAGGCCGCGAGCGTCGCGGCCAGACTCTCGGACCTCGTGCGAAGTCGGTTGGCTTCGCGCTCCGCCTCTTCGAAGGCGCCGCGAACGGGAGCCAGTGCCGCCTGCGCCTCTTTCAGCGCCTTCGCCAACGTTCGAAGCTCACCTTCGACCGTCTCCAACTCGGCCATCTCGGGAAGATGACCTCGTTGGGAAGTAACCCGGTCGATCCACCGATCGGCCTCCATGAGCGCGCGAAGGTCGTCGGTCTCACTCATCCAAGTAATTCTTTCACGTCCCACGCAGCGACCCGCTGGCGCAACTTCTCAATCACGGGGCGCAGGTCCGGCTCGCACCTTGCTTGGGCGGCGCCAAAGTCGAACCAGAAGACCTCTGGACTTTCGCCCGGGGCGGGCGTTGGCTCCAGTGGTGGCGCGAGCACGACGTAGCGAAGGTCGTGGTGAAGATGACCATGGGGACCTGGGTGCACGTCGACGTGGAACAGTTCGGGCGGGCATCGATGGTGCGCCACGAGACCGGTCTCTTCGAAGGTCTCACGCAGCGCCGCCGTCTCGGAGGTTTCGCCGCCGTCCACGTGGCCGCCCGGTTGGACCCAGATGCCCATTCGCCGATGAAGGTGCAAGACCACGCCGCGCGACGACACCACGAAGGCCGACGAGGTGAGATGCTCAATGTTCGCGTGCTCGTCGAAAGGGTCGTCGCACCACCCCAAGCGATCGATGGTCCGCGCGATTGCCACTCGCTCACGTTCATTGACCGGCGTCATCAGCGCTAAGTCGGCTCGCAGGTCCGCGAACGGCGTCATTGGCCTTCCAACAGCCGCACAATCGACGGGGGAAGGGCAATGTCGCCCTTGGCCATGGCGCCGTTCGTGTCGGGGATAGGCGTTTCGAAACGGAGTCGAGCGGGAACCGTGCCCGACCAGACCGGCAGTTCGAGGTCTTCGTCGCCATCGTCGGTCGGACCACTGGAGATCTTCGCGGAAGCCTCATTGATCGTGACAGCGACAATCAGCGTGAGACGCCGCTCCGCGTCGAGCATCGGACGAACTTCGTGGTGGCGCCCCGGAAGAATCGCGTCCACGAAATGGTCGAGAATTCGGGCTTTTTCTCCTTCCTCGGTGACCAGTGTCGCCGCACCGAACGCCACCACCGAGCGATAGGCGATCGACGACTCGAAACCACTTCGGGCGAGGCGCAGTCCGTCGTAGATGGTGGCGCTCACGCACGCCACGCCACTCTGCACGACCGCCTTCAGCACGGCGTTGGACGCACTGCCGTGGAGGTAGATGGTGTGGCCCTCGCGCGCGTGCAGTGTGGGGATCACCATGGCGACGCCGTTCACGCTGGCCGCCACGTGACAGAGTCGCGCCTCGTCGAGGATGGCAAAGATGACCGTACGGTCGTAGTTGGCCTTGGCGGGCAGTCGTCGAACTCGAGTGTGGGGACCGGGCCCAAGCGCGTCGCCCGTCATGCGCGTAGGTCGCCGCCAAAAAAAGTCCGCGCGAGACCCGCTACCTCAACGTTGTGTTCGAAGAGTCGCGCGAACATGACGCCTCCTCTGGACGACGCTTGGTGCACCGAGAGGGTTGGCGCGCCGGAGGTGGCGACCCACCACGGGGCCACCGCGCACAGCGCGCTTCCCGTGACGTGGTCTTCCACCAAGCCCAACCGAGGCGCGAATACCCGGATCGACACGTCGACACCCGGTCCGCCCACGCAGGCGGCGATGACGATGGAACTTGACACGAGGAAGAGGGCCATCGTGTCGACCGCCAATCCGCACAGCGTGTCGAAATCCTCGACGATGGCCAACACGCTTTGCGCGCCCACCCGGTACACGTCGCGAACCGGCCCGAGTGTGTTGTTGAGGATCGCGGCGTCGGCCGGCTCGAGGGACCAACGAGGCAGATCAATGCCGAGCAGTCCGTCGGACATACGCCGACCCGTCAAGAGTCCGGCGCGAGTCTGGAAGTGGACCTCGCCACCGGGAACGCCCAGTTCGTTCAGGAGTACGTGGAGGGCCGCCAGGGTGGCGTGACCGCAGAGTTCGACTTCGACCGTGGGTGTAAACCAACGCAGTGACCACTGATCACCCACCCGTCGCACGAAAGCCGTCTCCGACACTCCCAATTCGAAGGCAATCTGTTGGAGTTCCTCATCGGGCATGAGCCGTTCCAAGAGCACGACCACGGCCGGATTTCCGCGCTCCTTTTCGCCAATGAAGGCGTCCACCCACCACAACCGATGACCGAACGCTACGTTGACCGATTCCACCCGTAGAGCCTGCCACACCCTCGCGCAAACCACCTAGGGTTTCGGGGTGCGTGTTGCTACGTTTAATCTTCACGCCGGCGTTGACGGATGGGGCCGACCTACCAAGGTGCTCAGTCACGTGGTCTCGTTAAACGCCGACGTCCTGATCTTGCCCGAGTTGTGGCGCAGCGACTCGGGCGTCGACGTCTTCGAGGAGCTGCAGAGCCGTTTAGGCATGGAAGGCACCTTCGTACCTCTGGCGTCGGGCCAGCGGGTCACGTCCGGATCGGGCGGGCGCACGTGGCAGCGGCTGTCACGTCCGGATCGGGCGGGCGCACGTGGCAGCCGCTGCTCGCGCATCTGAGCGGTGAGCGCGGGCTGTTCTTCGACGAACACCGGAGGCTTTCCAAGACGCAGCGACTGCGACGCGCCACTGCGCAGGGCGTGGAGCACGGCGAGTGGGGACTCGGCTTGTTGACCCGCTTCGAAATTGTCGACCTGCGAGTTGAATCGCTCGGCCGCCTCCCGCGCGAAAAGGTGCGCCGGGCGCTCATCGTGGCGCGCCTCCGCAACGACGGACGCGAGTTCTACGTCTTGGCCATCCACGGAGCGCACTTGAGCCACGGATCGTACCGGCAGTACCGGCGCGTCACGGCCATCGTCGAAACGTTGGAACGAACCGTGCCCATCTTGATTGGCGGCGACTTCAATTCCTGGCGCCCACTTCTTCGCGTACTGCTGCCGGGATGGCGCTCACTGGTGAACGCTCGAACCTGGCCGGCGAGGACTCCCCATTCGCAAATCGACCATCTGCTCGTGCGCGGACCGTGGGAAAGTCTCGGCGGTTTTACGAGCGATGGGGGGAGCGATCACCGCGCTCTCGTCGCCGACGTGCACCTTCCCTAGTCCAACTGGATGCTCTCGTCGACGACGACGAGCGTCTTGCCGTGGTTGCCGCCAGTGAACAGAAGATTCAGCGCCTCGGGAGCGCGCTCCAGACCGTGTACGAGATGCTCTTGGTGGACCAAGGTGCCCTCGAGCACCATGGCGCCCAGTTCGAGTTGTGCTTCGCCGTAGCGCTGGGCGAAGTCAAACACGATGAAGCCCTTCATTTGGCCACGTCGCATGATGAGCATGGAAGTATTCGCCACGCCCTGAGGACGTTCCATTGCGTTGTACTGCGATATTGCGCCACACAGCACGATTCGCGCGTACATGGCGATGTTCGCCAAGACCGCGTCCAATATTTCGCCGCCGACGTTGTCGAAGTAGAGGTCCACGCCGTTCGGGCACGCCGTTCGGAGGCGCTGAGTCAACCGAGGTTCTCGGTAATCCAGACACTCGTCGAAGCCGTAGCGCTCCACTACTTCGGCGCACTTCTCGGCGCCCCCCGCGATGCCGACGACTTTGCGCGCTCCTCGCGCTTTGGCGATCTGTCCAACCACCGAGCCGGTTGCTCCACCGGCGCCGGACACGACCACGACGTCTCCTTCTTTGAAGGCCCCGATCTCCAGCAGTCCGAAGTAGGCCGTGAGTCCCGTCGAACCGAGCACGTTCATCACCGTGGCGAGATCGAGACCGGTGCCCCTGGGCACGACGTTGAATCGGTTCTCATCCGTGGCGAGCACCCACTCCTGCCAGTTCGTGAGGCCCACCACGATGTCGCCGACTTGATAGTGATCGTTTTGTGACTCCACGACTACTCCTGCGCCACCGGCACGCACGACGTCACCCAAACCAATGGGTGGCAGGTACCCAGGAGCGTCATTCATCCACGTGCGAATAGTGGGATCAATGGATACGAGTCCAACTTTGATGAGCGCCTGGTTCGCCCCGCAGTGTGGGATCAACGAGGTCACGACCTGGGTCGTGTCCTCGTTGACCATGCCCACCGGACGCTGTACCAGCACTACTTGACGATTTTGCACGCGGACTCCTTCGTTCACGACACGACAGGATAGGTCCTCGATGAAGCCCTCATGAAGGGCAGTCTCATTCGCGCGCTCACCAGGAAATTCTCCCATTATGTCGTCAATAGATGACTAAGTAGGTAAGGTTTGTCATCAATAGCGCCAGGTGAGGAGCAACGAGTGACGACGGAGTCCAAGCAGCAAACTGCCGTGGAAGACATCAAGCGGTCCAGCAACTTCTTGCGCGGTGACCTACGCCACGAACTCGACAATGACGTCGCCAACGTCTCCAACGACGGGGAGCAAATTCTCAAGTTTCACGGGATCTACGCCCAAGACAACCGCGACGTACGTCGCGAGCGGGCCCTCAAGGGCGAAGAGCTCGACTACATCTTCATGATTCGAGTGGTGGTTCCCGGTGGAAAGCTCTCACCCGAGCAGTGGCTGACCCTCGACCGCGTCGCGTCCGAGCAGGCCGACGGTTCAATTCGGCTCACCACCCGCCAGGCCGTCCAGTTCCACGGAGTGGTGAAAGACGGACTTCGTCCGCTGGCGCGCGCCATCGACGCTCAGTTGATGACCTCCTTTGGGGCCTGCGGTGACGTGGTGCGCAACGTCGTTTCCTGCCCCGAACTTCAGAGCAACGGCACCGACGAACGATTGGTCGACATCACCCAGCACTTGGCGCGAACCTTTCGCGCCACCACCGAGGCGCACTGGGAGATCTTCGTCAACGGTGACAAAGCGGCCTCGCGCGTCGACGCCGAAGAGCGTCCCTTCTACGGGGACACCTACCTCCCACGAAAGTTCAAGATCGGAGTAGCCCACCCCGAAGACAACTGCGTCGACGTCTTCGCGCAAGATCTCGGTCTCATTCCCGGAAGTCTCGAGGGAGTCGGGCCGGGCTTCACCGTCCTCGTCGGAGGCGGCCTCGGGCGTTCCTACGCCAACGAGGACACGTTCGCTCGCTTGGCGAATCCGCTGGCCTTCGTGACGTACGAGGAACTGGACGAAGTCATTGCCGCGGTCATCACGACGTACCGGGATTTGGGCGACCGCACCGATCGAAAACGCGCGCGGATGAAGTACGTCGTGGCCGACATGGGATTCGAGCAGTTCCGCAAGGAGATCGAGTCGCGGTTGGGTCGCGACCTTCGCGCCCCCTTAGCGATTCCCTCGCGTTTCGACGCGAACGACCACCTCGGCTGGCGCGAATTGAGCGACGGCACGCACCAACTCGGCGTGCGGGTGTCGGCCGGGCGCGTTCGTGACGACGACGCCTCGCAGCTGCGCTCGGCGCTGCGACGCATCGCCGAGTCGGTAGCGCCGACCTTTTTCATTACAGCCCAACAAGACATCTTGATTAGTCACGTTGCCGGCGTGGACCGTGCCCGGGTCGACGAGATCCTCACTCGACACTCCGTTCGTCGCGAAGATGATTTGGGCGCTGTCGAACGCACCGCCCTGGCCTGTCCGGCGCTCCCGACCTGCGGTCAGGCGCTCACCGAAGCCGAACGGCGACTCCCCGAACTCGTCGGCACCATTGAAAATGCTCTCGGTCAGCGCCAGCTGGGACGACGATCACTCCAACTTCGAATGACCGGCTGTCCCAACGGGTGCGCCCGTCCCGCGGTCGCCGAGGTGGGCGTCGTCGGGCGAACCAGGTCGACCTACGACGTGTACGTCGGCGGCGGCGCGCGCGGCGATCGATTGGCGACCCTCTACCGAGAGAAGGTGAAGTTCGACGACATCGCCGTGGTCCTTGGACCACTCTTCGAACGATGGGAGAACGAAGGTGACATCGACGAACCGTTTGGCGACTTTATGAGTCGCGTGGGCGTCGAATGACCGTGTTCTTGGTGGGCGCCGGCCCCGGCGATGCCGATCTCCTGACGGTGCGCGCCGCCCGACTACTGGCCCGAGCCGACGTCGTCGTGCACGATCGTTTAATCGAGCCGTCGGTGCTCGCTCTAGTTGCGAGTAACGCCGAGCGCATTGACGTGGGCAAGGAACCGGGGAACTCGGTCTCCCAATCGATGATTAACGAATTATTGGTCTCCCTCGGACGTCGTCACGCCAACGTGGTGCGTCTCAAAGGCGGGGACCCCTTCGTTTTCGGACGCGGTGGCGAAGAGATGATCGCGCTTCGAGAGGCGGGCGTGGACTGCGAGGTCGTGCCGGGCATCACCTCGGCCTTCAGCGGTCCCCTGGCCGCTGGGATCCCCGTCACCCATCGCCGGCTGGCCCGTGGCGTTACCGTCGTGACTGGCCACTGCGCCGATGACGACGACGGCTATTTCCGGCGCCTCGCGAACCCCGATCTCTCACTGATCGTGCTCATGGGCGTCGGCCACCGGGCCCGCATCGCGCGCCAACTCGTCGAGGGCGGACTCGACCGCGACACGGCCGTTGCCGTCATCGAAAGCGCATGGACCGAACGGCAACGCGTGACGCGCGGCGTGCTGCACGAACTCGGCGCCCTCGATGTCGCGTCGCCGGCCATCATCGTGGTGGGTCCGTGCGCGGCTTTGGACGTGGCCGCCCTGTTGGCCGACGCCGCCTCGGCCTATTAAGGGTGTTACCGCTCGCTTTCAAGGTCGCGGACAAGCCGGTGCTGGTCATCGGGGCGGGCCGCATCGGTACCGGCAAGGCGAAACTGCTCATCGACGCGGGAGCTCGAGTCACGATCGTGGCTTCGCACCTCCTCGCCGTGGTGCCCGAGGGTGCGCACGACGTCATTGAGCGACCGTACGCGACGGGCGATCTGCGGGGTTACGCCCTCGTCATCGCTGCGACCGGCGACGCGCAGGTGAACGACCAGATCGTGCTGGAGGCGCGCGAACTCGGGGTGTGGTTGAACGTCGTCGACGACCCAGCACGGTCGGACTTCTTCTTCACGGCCGTGCATCGCGATGGCGAGGTCGTCGTGTCCGTCTCGACGGAGGGCGCCTCTCCCGCGCTCGCACAAGAGATCCGCTCGATGATTGTTGAGCGTCTCCCTCCTCATCTCGGCGACGTCGCGCACCAACTGCGTTCCGAGCGCGAGGCGCTGCACCGCGATGGCTCGAGTACCGAGGGCGTTGACTGGAAACCAAGGATCCGCGAACTCCTGGCCGAGCAGTAGGGCCCTCCGAACGCCAAGTGCGACGCGCCATCTGTTCTAGGGTCGGTCATCGTACGGGAGGACGGGCCATGACTGATCGAGTTTTGGTGACGGGCGCGACGGGATTCATCGCCCAACATTGCATGCTCCAACTCTTGGAGGCGGGATTCCTCGTACGCGGGACGGCCCGTACCTCCGGTCGCGCGGCGGAGATCGGACGCATCCTCTCGCCACACCTGAGCGCTACGGGATTGGCACTCCTGAATCAGGAGTTTGACGTCGTCGCGGCGGACTTGCTGAGCGACGAGGGTTGGGACGGCGCCGTGAAGGACTGTCGATTCGTATTGCACGTGGCCAGTCCCCTCCCGCGCGGCGCCGTTAAGCACGACGATGATCTCATCGTGCCCGCGCGCGACGGCGCGCTCCGCCTTTTGTCCTCGGCGAGTCGCGCCGGCGTTGAGCGCGTCGTGCTCACCTCATCAATGAGCGCCATCGCGTACGGCAACGACCGATCACGCACCTTTAACGAAGCCGACTGGTCGAATCTCGACGGTACACGGATTGGTGCGTACGACAAGTCCAAGACCATTGCCGAACGCGCGGCCTGGGACTTCATGGCAAACCTTGATCCCGCGTCCACCATGGAACTGGTGTCGGTCAACCCCGGCCTGGTGCTCGGACCATTGCTGTCGTCGGATTGGGGTACGTCGGGCGAGTTGGTGAAGCGCATTATTGACCACGCGGTGCCCGCCATACCCGACGTCAACTTCGCGTTCGTTGACGTGCGCGACGTGGCCTCCGCGCACGTGGCCGCAATGGTGACACCCGAGGCGAAGGGTCAGCGATTCATTTGCACCGAGGGTGATCATTCCATGATGGAGGTCGCACTCATCTTGAAGGAGTACCTCGGACCTCGCGGCTACCACATCCCCACGAAACGACTCCCGTCGTACGTAGTCCGGATTATGGCGCTCTTCGACCGGACGGTCAAACTCGCACTCAACGATCTCGGTACCTCGCAGAAAACCAACAACGAGCGCATTCGATCGGTTCTTCGCTGGACGCCGCGCGACCTACGAGAGATGACGACGTCAATGGCTGATTCAATGATCACCTATGGGGTGGTTGCGACCAAGTCGTAACGCGAGCGGTCCTTCACGACCTCGTGCGTCCCGATGACCCGTCGACTAGCCGTCCACGGCACCGAAGCATTCCGCGGCCGGAACACCACCTCGCCCACAACAGGTAACGTCGTGCAATATGTCGCCGGGCCCCGAATTGCCGCTCATCGCCCTCGATCATGTTTCCGTACACTTCGAGGGACTCCGAGCGCTCGATGATGTCTCCTTCGATGTCTCGTCAGGGGAGATCGTCGGTTTGATTGGACCCAACGGCGCCGGCAAGACCACGGCCTTCAACGTCGCCTGCGGCTTCGTCAAGCCCAGCACGGGGCACGTCCACTACCCCACCGCCAAGAAGTCGAATCTACGTCCGAACCAGTTGGTGCACGCCGGCGTCGCACGTACCCTTCAGGGGGTCGGTCTGTTTCCCCATTGCAGCGTGTTGGAGAACGTGATGGCCGGCGGGCATCTACGACCGAGCGGCGGATTCTTTGCCAGTTTCCTCTCCTTGCCCAAAGAGGTTCGATCGGAACGGAGGCTGCGCGACGACGCCCGGACGATGCTCGAGCGTCTAAACATTGCCGACATGGCGGACCGCCTCCCTTCGGCCATCCCCTACGGCATCGCGAAAAAGGTCTCGGTAGCTCGCGCGCTGATGAGCGAGCCGACGTTGCTGATGCTCGATGAACCAGCGTCGGGTCTCGACGAGTCCGAACTCGACGATTTCGCCCGGCTCATCGTGGAACTGCGAGCCACCATGGGGGTGCTGCTCGTTGAACACGACATGGAGTTCGTGATGCCGCTAGTGAATCGTCTGGTGGTGCTCAACTTCGGCGAAGTCATCGCCAGCGGTTCACCGTCAGAGGTTCGCGAGAATGAAGCCGTCATCGAGGCGTACCTCGGGGTGAACGAATGATCACCATCGACAATCTGTCGGTCTCTTTCGGCGCGGTCCAGGCACTTCGTGACGTGACCTTCCTCGCCGAAACGGGACAAATCACCGCGGTACTTGGCGCCAATGGCGCCGGCAAGACCACGTTGCTCCGCACCATCAGCGGACTGGAGGAACCCACGTCGGGCACGATTCTCATGGATGGACAGGCACTCGTACACAAGAAGACCGAGGACATCGCGCGCATGGGTGTCGGCCACGTCCCCGAAGGTCGAGGCGTCATTGGCGAGTTCACGGTTGAGGAGAACCTTCGACTGGGCGCGATGATGGCCAAGGTCAATCTGCAAAAGGGTCTAGAAGAGCAGTACGAACAGTTCCCGGTACTGGGCGAACGACGCAAGCAACACGCGGCGAAACTGTCCGGCGGCGAACGACAGATGCTCGCAATGGCTCGAGCTTTGATCGCTGAACCTTCCGTGCTCTTGCTCGACGAACCGTCACTGGGATTGGCTCCGCTCGTGACCGCCCAGCTCATGCTCACGATCCGTTCCCTGTGCGAGTCCCGCGACCTCACGGTGATCCTCGTCGAACAAAACGCCTCGTCGGCGCTGCGAATCGCCCATCACGCCGTGGTCTTGCACGTCGGCAGCGTGGTCGCGAACGACGTCGCGTCAACCGTGGCCGAAGACGAGAATCTCCGCCAGTACTACCTTGGACTGGTGGAGTGATGGACCCGTTCCTCACCTCTCGCGTCGTGACGGACATCCTCGGCGGATTGACCAATGGCGTCACGTTCGGACTGGTGGCCCTCAGCCTCGTGCTCATCTGGCGTTCCACCGGCGTGCTCAACTTCGCGCAAGGCGCGATGCCGATGTTCGCGACCTACGTCGGCTTCGCTCTGTTGTCGTATCACTTCGGCTACTGGGCGTGCGTCGCGGCGTGCGTCATCGCCGGACTCATGCTCGGCGGTCTGACCGAGCGGATCCTCGTGCGAAGGCTCTACGGTAAGCCGGAAATCAATCCGATCGTGGTTATGGTCGGTTTCCTCATCGTGCTCGAAGCGGTCGCGGCCGCGATCTGGTCGTCGACGCCGCGCAGTTTGCCGAGCCCCTTCTCGTCAATCCACTGGCAATTGGCCGGCAAGCCCTTCGCGCTCTCCCCCTTCACGGTCTACGAGATCGTCACGGCAGTTCTGGTGATGGCCCTGGTGGCCGCGCTATTCCGGTTCACCAAGCTGGGACTACAACTTCGCGCCTCGGCGTTGGCCCCGGAGGTGTCGCGCTTGCTGGGCGTGCGCGTAGGGCGACTCCTCACGTTGGGTTGGATGCTGTCAACCGCCGTGGGCGTTATCACCGCGATACTGGTCTCGACGAATTTCTTCTCCGGATTGACGCCCACGGTGATGGACGGGATCTTCGCTTACGGCTTCATCGCTGCCGCCATTGGCGGTCTCGAGAGTCCTATCGGAGCAATCGTCGCCGGTGTGCTGCTCGGCATCGTCAATCAGTTCGTCACCGACTACGTGAACCAGAACGCCGTAATCATGGTTGCCCTCGCCATGCTCGTCGTGTCCCTGATGGTACGACCGAGCGGCGTCTTCACCAAAAGCACTCAGAGACGCGTCTGATGAAACTCCTCGCCGCGCGCCGAGTACCGAGCGCCATCGCGCTCGCCCTCGTGGTGACCATCGTCGTACTCGCGACCGCGTCGAGCACGCGAGTGGGCGTCGCTCTCAGCGTCGCCATCGACCTGGCCATCGCGTGCGCGTTCATCGTGAGTGTCCCGGAACTCAAGACGCGCCACCCCGTCGTCGCACGCGCGTTGCTGACGCTGCTGGGTCTCGACGTGGCCATCTTTTTGACCTTCTTCTTCAGCTCGAGCACGAACTTCAACCTCGCCACGGGCGCGGCGATGTCCATCGTGTTGCTCGGGCTCTCCTTCTTGACCGGCGCCTCGGGACAGATTTCACTCGGCAACGGAGCGTTCATGGGCGTCGGGGCCTTCACTATGGCGATCTGGGCGAATCATCACGCGACGACGCCCATTGTCTTCTCACTCTTGATTGCCATCGCGAGCGGTGCACTCGTCGGACTACTACTCGGACTCCCGGCCACACGACTCCGGGGTCCGTATTTGGCCGGCATGACCTTGGCCTTCGCGGTGGCCTTCACATTCATCCTCAGTTCGTTCAGTTCGTGGACCGGTGGCGATTCGGGATTGCAGTTGCCCACCGCGTGGATAGCGCCGCGCTGGCTCGACGGGTTCTACCACGCTGGCACGTCACCGCTCACGACCACCACGCTCTACATCACCGACGTTGCCATCGTGGTGGCGGGCGTCGCGTTCTTCTTCATGGCCAATCTGTTCGCAAGTCGCACGGGACGGTCGATGCGACTCATCCGTGACAACGATGTCGCCGCCGAACTCGTGGGAATTTCGCTTCCGCGCGCCCGGGTGGTCGCGTTCATCGTGTCCTCGGCCTACGCCGCGCTTGGCGGGGCCTTACTTACCGTGATCGACAATTCGGTCTCGCCATCGACCTACTCCTTCGCCCTGTCGGTCACGATCCTGTCGTTGATCGTCATCGGTGGCATCGGCACGATCTCGGGAGCCCTCATCGGAGGCGTCGTCTATGCCTTTTCGACGAGCGTCATCTCGTGGATAACGACCCACACGGGACTCAATCCTCAGGGTAACGTCGCGAGCCAACTCAACGGCATTATCTTCGGCGGCCTGCTGATTCTGACAATGCTCTTTGCCCCGTTCGGAATTGCCGGTGCCGTGCGCCATTTCTGGCATCGAATGCGTTCTCGACCCCCGGGGTGACTTGCAACTACTTTGCGTGACGCCTACGCTCACGCCCTAAGAGTTCTGATAAAAGGGAGACACAAAGAATGACCACCAAAACACGTCGCGTGACGATTACCGGGACGGCGATGCTGCTGTGCCTGGGTCTCGTCACCGCAGGCACGTCGATCGTCAGCGCCGGAGCGTCGAGTGCGAAGGTACCAGGCGTTACCGCCAACCAGATCACCTTGGGAGCGACCGAGCCCCTGACGGGCATCGCGTCCTCGGGCTACAACCAAGTAGCCAAAGCGGCGAACGCCGTCTTCAAGTACGTGGACAGTCACGGCGGCGTCTTCGGTCGAAAGATCAAGTACGTGATCAAGGACGACTGCTACGGCACCCCGGGCTTCGGCTGCACCGTCACCAACCCGAGTACGGCCACGGAGACGCACGCCCTGCTGGGCGTCCCGGTCTTCGCGACCGTCGGTTCCCTCGGCACGCCGACGCAAGACTCGGTGCGCGCCCTCTTGAAGAGCAATGGCGTACCGCAGTTGTTCGTCGCGTCCGGTTCGCGCGACTGGAACAACCCCCACACGTACCCGGGTCTTTACGGGTGGCAACCCAGTTACAACGAGGAGAGCAAGATCTTCGCGAAGTACATCAAGACCACCTACTCGGGCGCCAACGTCTGCTTCTTAGGACAGGGTGACGACTTCGGCCAAGACGGACTGGCTGGTTTGATCGCGGGCGGAGTGAAGCCACTCTCGGCAGACCTCTATTCGGTTCCCGACTTGGTAGCCACCAACGGCACCTCTTTCGGACCGTACATTGCGGACTTCCAGGCGAAGAAGTGCACGGTCGTCGTGTTGGACACCATCCCCGGGGCAACTGACGCCGCGCTAGGCGCAGCCCTCCAGCTGGGCTACTCGCCGCACTGGGTCATCTCGAGCGTCGGCTCGGACCCCCAGACGGTCGATGCCCCGTTCGTGGGCAAGGTTCCCACCGACCCTGAGATCGGCGCCATCACGTTCAGCTACCTGCCGACGACCACGACGAACAGTCCGTGGATCCCCTGGATCTACAAAGTCATCCAGGCCGACTCGGCCGACTTCCCGGGTTTCACGTCCTCGAGCGTCCTGAACGGCAACATCGCCTACGGCGCGTCCTATGGCGTGGCGGTGGTGGAAGCGTTGAAGGCCACGGGCAAGAATCTCACTCGAGCCAGCTTCTTGAAGACACTGCAAAGTGTCACGTTCTCCCAGACACCATCGCTGTTGCCGTTGCGCTACACGGCGGCGAACCATCAGGGTCTCAACGGTGGGTACCTCACGACGGTCATTAGCGCTTCTGCGACGAAGCCGCTCACTGGCACCGTGTACACCGCCGACAGCGGCGTGGACGGCAAGGTCACCGTCGCCAAGACGTTGAGTCACGGCATTCCCGCTTGGCTCAAGTAACACGTTTCGTGTTCAACGAAGACGACCCCGGTGCCGTGCACCGGGGTCGTCTTCGTTTTGGGCAGCATCGTGATCGCGCTCGTTCGTCTCCACGATCGTCCGGTTGATGGCCCGCCATCGGAGCCTGCGAAGCGAGTTGTACCGTGACGCTCGGCTCATGGGCAACATCGAGGCGGCCTCGCACGGACCTGTCGCGTACGGCAAGCGTTACGCGCGTAGAAAGGTCTACGCGCGGACGAATTCGTTCACTCGTTCGATCTTGCGATCGATTTCTCTGAGCAAGTAACGCCCGTTTCCGTTGCCACCTGTGGCAACGAGATCAATCCTGAATGATCTCGAAGGCGCGAAGACCGCGGATTCGCTCCTGGCGCCGAGCGCGGAGCTTTCGTTCGGAGAGTTGCGCCAACTCGACGTACGAGCGCATGATCGAGGCGTTGAGTCGCTCCACCGTCACGAATGGGTTGAGATCCTCGGCTATCACTTCGTCAATGAGTCCGAGGTCCAGTTGGTCTTTCGCCGTTGAACGCATCGTGGCGAGCGTCGTCTGCACTTGCTCGCGCGTGGGGTTCGGTGTCTTGTAAAGAATCGAAGCCGCGGAGCGCGGCTCGGCCACGTAGGCCATGGCCTTTTCGAGCATGATGACGTGGTCTGCCATTGGGGTGGTGGCCAATCCTCCGCCGCTGCCGAGTGCGCCCGCCACGAGCGAGATCACCGGTTCGGAGTAGTCAATCCCCCTCAGAATGGATCGTGCGATGGCGCGCGACTGCCCTCGGCGCTCACTCTCGAGCGTGGGCTTGGCCCCAAGTGTGTCGGTGACGAAGAGCGCGGGCAGATGGAGTCGTTCGCCCATTTCGAGCATTCGCTCCATGAAGGCGAAGTCCTCGGGACCGGGATTGGAGGGCCGCTTGATGACGGTGTCGCCAAAGCGTTGATACGACGGCTGCGTACCCACGATCACGAATGGCTGAGCACCAATCTTCGCGAAGGCGCCGACTATTGCCGGGTAGCGCTTGACCTCCGCCTCCTGCACGAAGTTGTAGACGGCCGTCGCTTCCGTGAAGGCGTAGCGGACGATGAACTCGAGATCGACCCGGTTGGCGTCGGTCATGAGGTCTTGGTACTGCTCGACCAGGGCGTCGGCGTCACTGCTCACGTGGGCTTGGCGAGGCGCCGCGGCCGGTACCGGTGTCGCCCCCTTCATGTCGTCGAAACTCGGTCCGTAAATGCCCACCGGCCCAAAGTCGAAACTTCGTCGTTGGTCGGACGCGGTGACGTTGCGAATCAACATCGTCGTCTCCGCGGTAAGTAGATGGTGCTTGTCGGGCCGCGTCGTTGAATTCAGCACCGCGCCGAGATACGACACGAGTTCGTTCACGTCCGCGAGGACGACGTCGATATTGCGATCAAGCAAGTTCGCTTCGGCACTTTGCGAACCGGTCGGCACCGAGATCCCCTCGAAGGCCTCGATGACGTTCGGTCCCGCAAATCCGAAGTTCGTCCCCGAGGTGGCGAGTACCAGGTCGGCGTTGGGTACGGCACTGGCCGACACACCTCCCCACACGTTGCCGAGTAGGACCGCGAAGTGAGGAAGGTCGACTTTGTCCTTGTAGAGACGAATGGCCTCGACCATTCGAGTCATCTGCGTCAGACCGGCGAAATTTTCGTGTTGGCGAACCCCGCTCGACGCGTAGACGCTCACGAAGGGCAACTTCCGACCGATGGCGAGATCAGCGGCCGCTTGGAATTTCTCGCCCGAGACGACGCCAAGCGAGCCGGCGAAGAAGTCCCAGTTCATGGCGTACAGGACGACTTCACGTCCATCAATGGTGGCGAGCCCGTACGTCGACGACTCGAGCTTTCCCTTGCCACGCTCGCGGCGAAGCTTGTCGCCGTACGATTCATCGCCTTCGCCGCCGTGGCCGCGACGAACTAAACCAACTAGGTCCTTGGCGATGTGCCATCGCCCGTGACTCGCTTTGAAGTTGACCAGCTCTTGCAGGGTAAGCAATTGCGAGGGACTGTTGACCTTTTTCCGATTTCGGAGATGCGCGCCGATCGGAACGTGGAAAATTGGTAGGCCAGCGGGATGGCCTTCGCCCAGAAGTCTCGAATCGAGATCGTCTTCGGGAGATGATTCGTCGAAGTTCGCAAGGTCAGCCATGAATTTCCATTATGGCACTCGCGCAAAATCTTGGGGCGACGACACGCAACGTGACGGCGAACAATGTGACGCTGCGCTGGGAAATGTCCGCCTACTGGTCAGTAACACGGAGCTCCCGTCGCCGACACGCAGCTCCATTCGGGACTGTGTCGGCCGTCGCCATCAACGACCGACTTTGCTGCCACAGTGCCCAAACCTTGACTGTCCATTGCGCGCCCACTTCGGGTTGCGTTCTATGGGGCGGGCACGAGCGGTCCACGAATTCGTTCTCAGTAGTCTCGTGCGGATGAGCAAATCGAGCCAACCCCTTCGAGCTAAGTACGCAAATGCGGCCGCGCTTCGTGCACTCGGAAAGGCGAACTCTCGCAACCTCATCGCGACCCCAGCGTTGTTGTGCGACCTTGGACTGCTTGACCAGAACATCAAGACCATGGCCGCAACCGCGCGGCACGGTGGCGTGGCCCTTCGCCCACACCTCAAGTCGCACAAGTGTGCCTTCATCGCCCGACGTCAGTTGGAAGCTGGAGCGGTCGGTCTCTCGTGCGCCAAACTCTCTGAGGCCGAGGCCATGGTTGACGCAAGACCGGCCCACCCGAAGCGCAGTCATCCTCCGTCGCGGAGGCACCCGCGGTTGCGGCGCAGCCGCGCACCGGGCCATCCCCGTTTGAGCGCGACCGGGCGCGCAAGGCCGGCCCACCGGAAGCGCAGTCATCCTCCGGCGCGGCCACCACCACCGTCGCGGAGGCACCCGCCGGGGACGCCCGCACCCGCCTGCACGCCTGGCTTATGGAACAGGGTTCCGTCCACCTCGCCGACGCCGTGGAACACGCGCGCATCGCCGTGAACGGCGGCGACATCCAGGTGGCGGCTCCCGAGCTTTACCAGATGTATTTCGAGGACCGCGGCTTCGAGCGGGCCTTGCGCGCGGTTTTCGGCAAGCCCCTGCGACTGCGCTTCACCTCGGGCACCGTCGAAGCGGGCGCGCCGCCGTCCGTCGCCCGGCTCGCAAGCTTCAGCCGCGAGAACGAAGCCACCACGCGCGCTGAGGCCAACCCGGAAGTGCAGCACTTCCGCGAAGTGTTCGGCGGCGAAATTCGCAAGGTACG
>JANXXO010000091.1 GCA_025350565.1 Acidimicrobiaceae bacterium | reverse complement strand
CGGACCCAACGACCACGGCGGCGAGCGTCGAGGCGGCGTCGTTCGAGGTGTAGGTCGTGGTGGTGCCGACGTTGACGGTCAACGATCCACCGTGGTGGCCAGCGATCGTGATGACGCTGCCGGCGACCGCGGTCACGGTGCCCGAAACGTGAGCGAGTTCAATGGTCACCTTGGCTACCGTCTGCGGCGTCGTCGAGGTCACGTCAAGGTTCACCGATTCACCGACGGCGAGCGCCGCCACCGTCACCGCGGTGGAGTCTTCAAAGTACGTCGTGGTGGCCGAGGTGGTGAAGGTGGTTGGCGCGCCACCGTCTTCGCCGGCCAAGGTAAGGGCGTTGGTACCAAGCACCGTGATGACGCCGTGAGCATGCGTCGTGACGTGGGGAGCGCGAATCTTCACGCTGAGGGCGTTGAAAGTCCCGGCGGTCGTGCCGGGCAGGCCCACGGCGCTGATCTCGGATCCAACGACCACGGCGGCGAGCGTCGAGGCGGCGCCGTTCGAGGTGTAGGTCGTCGTGGTGCCGACGTTGACGGTCAACGATCCACCGTGGTGGCCAGCGATCGTGATGACGCTGCCGGCGACCGCGGTCACGGTGCCCGAAACGTGAGCGAGTTCGATGGTCACCTTGGCTACCGTTTGCGGCGTCGTCGAGGTCAAGTCAAGGTTCACCGATTCACCGACG
Source organism: Acidimicrobiaceae bacterium (assembly GCA_025350565.1). GTDB lineage: Bacteria > Actinomycetota > Acidimicrobiia > Acidimicrobiales > RAAP-2 > RAAP-2. The sequence continues at coordinate 6,968 of JANXXO010000091.1, read as the reverse complement.
GCGAGCGCCGCCACCGTCACCGCGGTGGAGTCCTCAAAGTACGTCGTGGTGGCCGAGGTGGTGAAGGTGGTTGGCGCGCCACCATCTTCGCCGGCCAAGGTAATGGCGTTGGTACCAAGCACCGTGATGACGCCGCCAGCGTCATCCGACGTGATGCCATGTTCGGGTCCACCGTCCCCGCCGTGATGATGCGATGACTGTCCAGCGAAGGCCACTCCCGTAGTTCCCAACGCCAGCGTCGCGCTGAAGAGGGCACACGCGGCTGTTCGAACCAGTTGATTTGATCGAAGCATGATTTGACCTTTCGACACGACTGTCTGGCCATTATCGTTCGTCAACCTGTGAAATTTCTGTGAGCGCCCTGTGGCATTTCACAACATTTGAACACTTGGGTCGTCGTACTCCGCTCTCATCATTTCGTTACATTTCGCGCGTTGAAGGGATGCCTGCAATAACTTCCTCCGTGCCCCATTAGGCAGGGCCATCCCCTTCGTCACGTTCTTCGTTGGCGTAAGGCCGTCGAGGGAGTACGTTCGCACTGTATAGAACGGGACCACCGAGAGACTGAGATGGAAGGCGTCGGGCACGCACCTTCCGCCACTGCGTGGGCGACGCCCGACGCCAACGACGTGACGTCAACCAACGGCTCCGAGAAATTTCGGGAGTGGTGCAACAGGAAGTGGCGGGCCACGCTGCAACCGAAGCACTTTCCCGTCGCCCTCTTGATCGCCTCGTACGTGGGGTGGTTCAGTTACCTCAGTTGGAAGCTGTACTACGGCTACGGTTACCCGGCATTCGACTTGGCCATATTCGACCAAGGAATGTGGCTTCTCACGCACTTTCATATTCCGTTCGTCACCGTGATGGGACGCAACCTCTTCGGTGACCACACGTCGTTCATACTTCTCCTCGTTGCGCCCGTCTATCGCCTGTTCCCGGAACCGCAAGGTCTCTTGACCCTCCAAACGTTGGCCATCGCCGGCGCAGCCATCCCGATCTATCGCCTCGGTCAGAAACTGATTCACAACACCGCGATTGCCACGATCATGGTCGCGGTCTTCCTTCTGAATCCGGCGCTCGAACAGGGCAACATGCAGCAGTTCCATCCCGAGGCATTCCAAGTACTGATCATCAGCGTGGCCATCTACGCCGCCGTCGAGTCGAAGGGTGTGCTCCTTGGCGTCATGGTCGTGTTCTCTCTCTTGGTGAAGGAAGATGCCGCCCTATTGATCGTCCCGATCGGGCTCTGGGTGTTGTGGCGGCGCGACAAGAAGTGGGGTCTTTGGATAGTTGCCGGCGCCGTCGCCTGGACGGCCTTCGCCCTAGAAGTCGTCATTCCCAACTTGCTCGGTCGCTCGAGCCTCTACGGCGGCGATATCCCCTACGGCGGGGTGTCCGGTTTCGTCCGCGCACTCTTCACCACGCCGAGGACGTTCTTCAGCTACTTCGTGCACGACGGACGACCGTTCTACGTGTGGCAGTTGGGCTTCACCACGGGCTGGGGCTTTCTCTTCTCACCCGAGATTGCCGTCATTGCGCTGTTGGCCGTATTCGAGAACGTCGTCAGCACACTTCCCTATATGCACCAGCTGATGTACCAATTCTCGATGCCGATCGTTCCCATCTTGGTGGTTGGCACGATCTGGGCGATTCGTCGCCAGCCAACGCTCTGGCGACGCGACATCCTCACGGGAATCACGCTGACCTGTGCCCTGTCGTCGTGCGTCCTTTGGGGGTTGGCGCCCTTTTCTCACCACACTGCCGTGTCGCAGTGGCCGCCCAACGGGACGACGGTGCGCGCCATCAACGCGTTGGAACAAAAAATTCCTCCCAACGCCGTCGTCTCGGCCTATTACCTCTTCGTGGCCCACCTCGACCACCGGGCTCAGATCTATCTCTGGCCCACCCCGTTTGAGACGGGCAACTACGGGCTCTTCAACAACAACGGCACGACGCTGCCGGTGGCGAAAGACGTGCAGTATTTGCTGTTGCTGTTGCCGATCAATGTCGACGAAGGACTGACGACGTATAACGCCATCGCCAAACACTTCACGTTGGTGTCGTCGAGGGACGGCATTGGACTCTTCAAACGCATCTCGAAGTAGCCCGCTCGGTCGGTTGGACCACATCGAACGGTGATGCGCGGAGACAGTGCGCGCACCCGTGGTCACAGTCAGCGAAGGGTCTTCACCACGAGTCGTTGCACTCCGCCATCACGCTAACGGTGGCGACGGGCGTATCAGTTCGACGGACCAGGGCGTCGACGCGCGCCGCTCGCCAGAGCGCCACCAGCACCACGGCGAGTCCAGTCACGAAGGCCGCGATGACGATTCCCTCACTGCGCACGTACAACGTGAAGACGCGAATGTCGAACATGAAGAAACCGACCGCGCCCACCACGATGATCACCGCTCGTTCGAGGGCCAGGCCCACCGCGACCGCGGCACTCGTCGACGCCACTCCCAGCGCGACGCCGGCCAGATGATTGGGGAAGGAGAGTGCAACTGCCCCCACGAGCGAACCCACCTCCGCTACCACCAGCCCGGTCAATGCGGGCCGCAACATTTGAAGACTCATGAGACCAATGGCCACGGCGCTACACCAGACCAGCAGGGCAACTTCTGACGGAGTGGCGCGTAGATGTCCCACGATTCCAAAGCCGCTGACGGTGAGGGCCAGTCCGATTATCGCACTCAAGAACTGCAGCGGCCGCTCCTGGTTGCGCCACAGCACGACGTTCATGAGCAGCACGGCAAGCCCCACGCTGAAGAGTGAGAGTCCTCCGTTATGGTGTCCCAGGCGTTGGGTCAGGGACCCGGTGGCGATGGCGACGCCACCGGTGGCGAACAACCAAAGAACATTGCCGAGTCGCTGCGTGCGCACGTCATCCGCGTGACGCACAATCACACCGGCGCTGAGCGCGACGGCACCGATCGTCAGACCGAGACCGACGTGGCCCGTGGGACCAAGGGGTCGCCAATTGTGTTCCGCAATCACCGCGGTACCCACGACGACGACGAGAAGACCGAGATAGTACGCCCACTCCACCAAAGGCGTCAGGGTGGCGCGGTCAACTGGGCGCGCGCCGGTAACGGACCGCGCGACGTCTCGGTCTTCAATCGTCACTATTTCGCGGGCCTGGCTCGGCGTCACGACGCCGGCATCGACCCACTGTTGAACCTTTAGGCGCCACTCGTCCGCTGGTTCGTTCCACCGAGTGGTCGCTCGATGACGATCGTTGCTCGTGCGTTGACGGATTACCTCGGCCACCCCCGACACTGTACCCACGCGATGGACCCGAGGGAAATGGACCGCGATGCCGGCGCCGCCAGGCCTTTTTCACGGCGGTGACGCGTCTCGGCGAGGTTGGCCCGCCGGAAAGGGAACCTCGCTCCACCATTAGTCCCCGAGGAGTTCTTCGGGCACGTGGTCGAGTGAGCGCAGAATCGCGCGCTGAAGTGGCGTCGAGTTCCATCGCCACGCGCTGACTCGGTCCGAGCGCGGGGTTGATGACGTCAATTATGAGCGCGTGACCGGCGCCAAGTTGGACGGGATGGTCGCAGTAGACCGACGCGGACGTTGCGCGGTACCATCCGTTCTTCCCCTTGGCGCTGCCCCTCAGGGTGATTCTCTCGGTCTCGTAGGTACACATGACTCGGCCTACTTCGTCGCGAGCTGGTCGGCGAAAAAGTCCCAGATCTCGCTCCACTGGACGTGGAGGTCGTACGTCACGGGGTACCGCTACCGATCGAGGATTTCGGTCACATCTACTCAGAGACGCGACGATGGCCCCTTCGTGAAGAAACAATCCGCTCGCTCGCAGATCGAGGAGCCGACGGCGGCCACGAAGCGCTGACGAACCACCGGGCGCCGATCACACGCGAACGTTGTGCCGACACCGAGCGTCGTGACCTTCTAGATTTCATCACTATGACTACCCGCGACGTCCGATTTCCGAACCACTTCCTCTGGGGCACTGCCACGTCGGCCTACCAAATCGAGGGGGGCGGAACCAATACGGATTGGTCGCGGTACGAACTGTCCGAAGGCACCCACGCCGTCGAACCATGCGGCCCTGGGTGCGACTCGTGGAACCGCTACGAAGAGGACCTCGACCTCATTGTTGAACTCGGACTGAACTCGTTTCGCCTCTCGGTCGAGTGGGCGCGTATCGAACCCAAGCAGGGCTTCTACGACCAAGAGGCGTTGTTGCATTACCGCAAGGTCTTAGAGGCCTGCCACGTGCGCGCGATATTGCCGGTGGTCACGCTGCATCACTTCACCATCCCCCTCTGGACGGCCGATCTGGGGGGCTTCGAGCATCCCGACATCGCCACCTGGATGGGCGAGTACGCCAAAGTCGTCGGTGAGGCACTCGGCGACCTCATAGGTATTGCCTGCACGGTGAACGAACCGAACATCGTCGCGCTCATGGGCTATCTCACTGGCGTCTTTCCTCCGGCCCAGAGCAGCTGGGAACGCTTCTCCATTGTCAATCGCGCACTGCGCGCCTGTCACGTCGCGATGCGCGACGCACTACGCGCGACGCCCGGCACCTATCCCATAGGCCTGCCTCTTTCCATGAACGAGTACGAGGCCTTGCCCGGTGGCGAAGACCTCGTGGCCTCGATCCGCCACGAAATGGAGGACGAGTACCTGCGCGTGGTGGGTGACGATGACTACCTGGGCGTCCAGTGCTACACGAAGATCGTAATCGGACCCGAGGGCCTCGTCGTTCGACCCGAAGGTGAGTTGACCGAGATGGGTTACCTCTTTTGGCCCGAGAGCGTGGAGTACACGCTTCGTCGGGCGGCGTCGTTCGTGGACATTCCGATCATCATGACGGAGAACGGCATCGGCACCGACGACGATCGACAGCGAATCCGCTACCTCGAAGGAGCGCTCGAAGGACTGGGTAACGTGCTGCGCGACGGACTTGACGTTCGAGGCTACTTCCAGTGGTCGCTGCTGGACAACTTCGAATGGACCTTTGGCTATCGTCCGAAGTTCGGCATTGTCGCCGTGGACCGCGCCACGTTCGCGCGTACGCCGAAGCCGTCGGCGGCCTGGTACCGGAACGCCACCAGTTCCTTCTCCTACTAGAAACACCGTTCCCGCCCCGCGACGCGTTCGGTAACGTGACGATATGACGACCAAACTTCCTGTCCTTCGACTCACCGCGCTGGACTGCCCTGATCCCTTAGCGCTGGCCGATTTCTACTCCCAACTCACCGGGCTCGCCGTGGAGCCACTCGGTGACTTTTCGCCCGACGACGTCACGTGGATTGAGTTACTGAACGGCGACGCGCCCACGCTCGCCTTCCAGAAGGTCGACAACTACGTGGCACCTGGTTGGCCCGTGAGTCCAGTGCCGCAGCAACTGCACCTCGATTTTGTGGTCGACGACCTCGACGCCGCCGAAGTCCACGCCCTCGCCATTGGCGCTCACAAACACGGCGTCCAGCCGGGGACGACGTTTCGCGTCTACCTCGATCCCGTGGGCCACCCGTTTTGCTTCGTGCTCCACAACGTGAGTTAGGTGGTCGCCACCACGCCACCGTTACCCAGGTGAAGGTCGAGAAAATTCGTGACGATGGTGGCGCTGAGTTGTCCGTAGGCCGGTTGCAGATCGTACGCGTGTGCGAGGCCGTCGAAAATGTGCAACTCGGCGCGTGCACCGGCGTCGATCAGTTGCTCGTACATGCGCGCGCTCTCCTTCCAGTGCACCCGCTCGTCGCGATTCCCGTGCAGCAAGAGCGTCGCGGGAAACGACGAATTCACGAAGTTGATGGGGCTCATTGCGGCGAGGTTCTCCTCGGTGACGTCCTCACCGACCAGGTAGCGCATGTCGCGAATATCCATCTTCGACTTCGTGTCGTCACTGAGGAAGTCGACCGGGGGGTAAAAGGCCACGGCCGCAGCCACCTCGCGCGGACGGTGGGCGGCGACCAGCAGCGCGAGGCAGCCACCGGCCGAATTGCCCGACACGGCGAGCTTCGACGGGTGCAGTCCGAGCGCCTTCGTTTCCCCGCGAAGGAAATCGAACGCGACCAGCACGTCGTCGAGTTGCGCCGGCCAGAGCGATTCGCCCGCGAGGCGGTACTCGCAGGCGAGCGACGTGTAGCCGGCTCGACCGAGCGCGACGCCGTAACCGCCCAACTGCTTGCGGTCGCCCACGACAAACCCACCGCCGAAGACGAGCAGAACCCCGCAGCCATTGGACACCGTCGGTCGGTAGAGATCGGCCAGCAGTTCTCGCTCGCAGACCGATCCGACGCGGACGGTTTCGACAGATACCTGATTGGTCATTGACACTTCCCTTCGTCGTCGAACCGGCGGGCGGGTCTCGGCGCCACGGCGCACGACGAGCCTACATTTGGTCGACGCCTTGGTTTCAAGAGACACCAACATCGGGGCCACGCCACGCGCAATTGGGTACGCCCGAGGGAACTCGGCTCGTTCACGCCCACCCGTCAGGAAGAGCTGCTATCCAGTGTGGCACGCGGTCGAGCCAAGTAAGAAGGGCCAGGCGGCGACTCGGGGAGCCCCGATAAGTGGTAGGGCCAACCACGAGAGGGCCGCGGTGGCGAGATTCAGGAGTGCGAAACTCGCCGCTTGACTCGGTACCCCCTTGGCGAGTGCGTTCCAGACGTGCAGTAGGCCGGCGAACAGAACGCTTAGCACCAGTGCACGACTCACGGCGACTCGAACTCGTCACGCCCCCGCTCGTCGAGAATCCTACGAGGCGCACGGCCATCGTCCCTACCTTCAGAAGCAGAAGTCGACTACGTATAGACTGAGCATTCGCGTCTCGAGGTCTCGACCTTGGGAACACCGAGGACCTGTGGTGCAGCTCGGAGTGCACGCCGCCCTGTCAAGGCGGAGGTCGCGGGTTCAAATCCCGTCAGGTCCGCTCGACACCCGCAAGGGTGACGAGGAGGTCGAGTAGCTCAGTCGGTAGAGCGCGC
>JANXXO010000020.1 GCA_025350565.1 Acidimicrobiaceae bacterium | reverse complement strand
CGTTCACATCAAGCGGCTCCGCACGTTGATCGAAGAGAGTCCGAAGAGTCCCGAGCACATTACAACGGTCCGCGGCGTGGGCTACCGCTACGAGGTCACGAAGTCGTAGCGGTGATGACGTTCTGGGCACCCATATACGGTGCGAGCACCCCGGGCAGCGCCACCGAGCCGTCGGCCCGGCGATACGTTTCGAGCAGCGCGGCCCAGACTCTGGCCCAGCCCAAGGCCGAACCGTTCACCGTATGCACCAGCGCGGTGCCTTCACCGGTTCGGTAACGGACCTGGGCCCGGCGAGCTTGGTAGTCGCCGAACCAACTCACCGAGGAAACCTCCAGCCACCGGTCGACGCCGGGACTGAACACCTCGAGGTCAATGGTGCGCGCCGCCGACGTACCCATGTCACCGGTACAGAGCAGCAGCAGTCGGTAGGTCAGGCCGAGGTCGCGCAAGAGACTCTCGGCCCGGGCGAGGATGTCGTCAAAAGCCTCTTGGCTCTGCTCGGGCGTGCAGTAGGCGAAGAGTTCGACCTTGTCGAACTCGTGCACGCGAAGCACTCCTCTCGTGTCACGACCGGCCGCGCCGGATTCGCGGCGAAAGCACGCCGTTTCCGCGGTAAGGCGAATCGGCAGACGAGCTTCGTCCAAGATCTCGCCGGCGTGCATGGAGGTGAGTGGCACTTCGGCCGTTGGTATGGCCCACAGGCCGTCGCGCTCCACGCCGTACATGTCGTCGGAGGATTTGGGCAGATGGCCGGTCGACATCATGGTGGCGGTCAGGGCGAAGGTCGGCGGGTGAATCTCCTCGTAGGCGTCGCTTTGGCGGTCCAGGGAGAAGGCACTCAGGGAACGAACGAGACGAGATCCGGCACCGCGATACAGGGGAAACATGGAGCCGGCAATGCGGGCGCCGGCCTCGAGGTCGAGGATGCCCAGAGCCAGGCCAATGTCCCAGTGCGGGACTTTCTGGTGCTCGGCGAAGGTCGGAAACGGGGCGCCTTCCTCCATTCCGGGCCACCACCGTCGTATTTCGACGTTGTCGTTCTCGTCGAGGCCCTCGGGGACGTCGGGCGCCGGAAGGTTGGGAATCATCAGCAGTTCGTTGCGCAGCGCCGCACCAACGCGCTCCATCGCTTCGGTGGCGACCCGCTCCTCGTCGCCCAGGACCCGGCTCTTCTCCGTCAGTTCGGTCGCGGTGTCGGTGTCTTTGTCGCGCCGGGCTTCTCCCACCAAGCGCGAGAGAAACTTCACTTCGGCGCGAAGTCGCTCGGCGTCTTGGAGAAGTTCGCGATGCGCAACGTCCATGGCGATGACGGCGTCCATCACGTCGGTCGCAACGCCGCGCCGGGCCAAGGCGGCCTTTACGACGTCGGGTTCGCGACGTAGTTGAACGAGATCAATCATTCCCCCAACTCTACCGAGCAGGCGGGCAGGGACTTTGCAGCGTCTAGGTTCGGAGTTCGTGAGTTACGCCATCGAGGTCAATCAACTAGAGGTTCGCTTCGGCGACGTCGCCGCGGTGAACGGCGTGTCGCTGCAGGTGAACTACGGCGAAGTCGTCACCATGCTCGGACCGAACGGGGCCGGAAAGACGACGGTGGTCGAAACGCTGCTGGGGTTCCATGCTCCGACCTCGGGTACCGTACGCCTTCACGGGCGCAATCCCCTTCGCGACCACCGCGAAGTGGTGATCCGCACCGGCGCCCTGTTACAGCGCGGTGGGGTGTGGTCGCCCATGACGCCGCGTCAAGTCCTGCAACTGACCGCGGCGTACTACGACGCCCCACGAAGTCCCGACGAACTGCTCGCGCTCCTCGCTCTTCGTGGGTGCGCCAAGACCCCGTGGCGTCGCCTGAGCGGGGGCGAGCAGCAACGGACGTTGTTGGCGCTCGCGCTACTCGGGCGACCACGCGTGCTGGTGCACGATGAGCCGACGACCGCCGTTGACCCCGAAGGACGCCAGGTCATTCGCGACATCATCGGGTCCGAGCGCGAGCGAGGTTGCGCGCTGTTGATCACGACGCACGAACTCGGCGAAGCTGAACGAATGGCGGACCGCGTCGTGATCATGAACCTCGGTCGGGTGGTCGCGCACGGTTCGCTCGAAGAACTAGCCGGCGCGCCCGAGATGATCCTCGACGTCTCGGATTCCGTGGAGCCGACCGGACTGGCCGCGGCGTTGGGGTGTGACGTCACTCGTGACGGTCCCCTTCGACTTCGATGCGCCACGACGTCGACGCCCGAACGAATGGTGGAGGTGAATGACTACCTCTCGAGCATCGGGGTCTCCCTGGTGTCGTTGCGTACGCGGGCGTCACTCGAAGAGCGCTACCTCGATCTCATCGCGGAGCAGCGAAGCGGGGCCGACGCATGAAGGCTCTGCTGGCCCAGACGCGCGCCGAAGTACGGATGACCATTCGCCGAGGCGAGACGCTGCTCCTCACCATTGGCATCCCGGTACTCTTACTCGTCTTCTTCTCGCTCACCAAGGTGACCTCCACTCCGACGTCCAGTCGAGTGAACTTCATCGCGCCGGGCATCCTGGCCCTGTGCGTGTTGTCCACCTCGCTCGTGGCACTCTCGATCGCGACGTGCTTCGAGCGCTCCTTCGGGGTGCTGCGGCGCCTGCACGTCACGCCGCTCGGGCAGCGTCGCCTCGTCAGCGCGAAAATCGCCGGCGTGTTGGTCACGGAGATCATTCAAGTGGCCGCGTTGGCCGCCGTGGCACTCCTCCTAGCGTGGCATCCCCATGGCGGCGTGGCGGGGGGCTTCGAGGTGGCGGCCGTACTCGTCCTCGGCTCGGCCGGTTGCGCCGGCATTGGTCTCGCCTTCGCCGGACGACTGCGCGCCGAAGTGAACTTGGCGGCGAGCAACGGGCTGTACCTCGTGCTGCTGTTGCTCTCGGGCATCGTCGTGCCCATCACCTCGCTGCCGGCGCTCGTGCAACGCGTGGTCGTGTGGCTTCCATCGGGCGCCATGGCCGAAGGGCTCCATCGCGTCCTGGGAAGTGGCGTCGGGCCGAGCACCACCGACTGGATTGCCCTAGCGATCTGGGCCGTCGCGGCGCCGTTCGTGGCCGCGCGAACCTTTCGCTTCGGCTAACTCGCGCGAAGCGCCGCGAGGCCCTTGGCCAACTGGTCTTTGGGAATCGCCCCGAAGTACACCTGCTTGACCACGCCTCGCGCGTTGACGAAGGCCGTCTCGGGCAACGTTACGAAATTGAAGAGTCCTGCCGCGACGGCCGAATGGGGATCAAAGGCCACGGGAAACGTCACGCCCGATTTCGCCACGAAGCGCTGCGCCGCGCCCAGTTGATCTTGCGCATCGATGCCGATCACGCGAATAGAACCTTCGTTGTGATGGCGTACGTACTTCGCCACTTCGGGCATCTCTTTCTGGCAGGGACCACACCAACTCGCGAAGAAGATCAACACGGCGCCGTGTCCGCTCTTCCACGGGGCGCTCACGTGTCCTCCGCTCAATCCGGACAAGGTGAAGGTGCTGACCGTTTTGCCCACCAGCGCGGTGGTTGGTCCGTTCGAGGTCGGGGTGACGTGGCCGCCCGTGAAGTACGAGACGACGGCGATGAGCACAATGGCCGTGACGATGCCAATGCTGATCGAGACGAACATCATCGGCGACGGTCGCCGACGCGGCAGTTCAGTGATGTCGGACAAGTACGTCGACCGCCATTAAGACAAAGAGTGCCGTGAGGTAGGTGATGGAAAAATGGAAGAGCCGCATGGCCTCGCCGACATCGGCTTTGTCGTCGCGAGCGTGTCGGTACAGACGAAGGGCGTACCCGGTGAACATTGCGCCAAGGATCGTGGCCGAGAGGGCGTAGACCCATCCCAAGTGCGCGGCCGGCCCTATAAGTAAGGTCAGCGCCCACATGACGACCGAGTAAATGAGGATCTCCAAGGTGGTGTGTCGAAGCGAGGTGACGACCGGCATCATCGGCACGTGGGCCGCCTCGTAGTCGTCGCGGTAGCGCACGGCGAGTGCCCAGAAATGGGGCGGCGTCCAGATGAAGATCACCAGAAAGAGCAGCACCGGGGTCCACCCGAGCGAATTGGTGACGGCCGACCATCCGATCAAGACGGGCACCGCACCGGCCGCGCCCCCGATCACGATGTTCTGCTTGCTTCGACGCTTCAACCAGAGCGTGTAGACGAAGACGTAAAAGGCCGTGGCCGACATAGCGAGCCACGCCGAGAGCTGGTTCACCCAAATCGCGAGTACCGCGAACGACACGACTTCGAGCCCGAACGCGAAGATTGTGGCCGCGCGCGCCGACATGACACCGGTCACGAGTGGTCGACGCTTCGTTCGCTCCATGATGGCGTCAATGTCACGGTCGATCACCATGTTGAAGGCGTTCGCCCCGCCGGCCGCGAGGGTGCCACCACACAGAGTGGCCAGGATCAGCCAGAGGCCCGGTATGCCTCTGGCCGCCACGACCATGGTGGGCACGGTCGTCACCAGCAGCAACTCAATGATGCGCGGCTTGGTGAGGGCCACGTAGCCCTTCAGCACGTCCGAGACCGAATGTTGGGCCGGGGCCGTCAGCGTCATAGGGGGCATTCTACGAGGGCGCAACCTACGTAGGCTGCGTTGGTGCCAACCCTCGCCACGCCACGCGTCACCGCTCCCCAGTTTCGATGGTTCGCCCTGGCCGCCTTCATCTCGATGATCCTGATCGTGCTCTCCGGGGTGGCCGTTCGTCTCTCGGGTTCGGGACTCGGCTGTCCCGACTGGCCCACCTGTTTTCGCCACTACGCCACGCATCAGTGGACGCTGCACTCGAAGATCGAGTTCGCCAACCGACTCATCACCGTGGCCCTGGTCGTCGTGACCGGAGGAACCCTTCTCGCCGCCTTCCGGCGCGAAGTTCGCCGCCGTGACCTGATAATTCTCTCAGGAGCGCTCGTGCTGGGCATCGTGGCGGACGCGGTGCTCGGGGCCTTCGTGGTCTACAGCAAACTGAACCCCTGGCTCGTGTCCTTGCACATGCTCCTCTCGCTCGCCATGGTGGTCATCAGCGCCGTGCTCTATCACCGCGCCAAGTACGTGTACGGCCCCGGTGCGCGCCGCGACGTTCGCGATCCCCACTTCCTCTGGATTGCCCGCCTCCTGTGGATCCCTTTCGTGGCGCTCCTAGTGACGGGTACCTTCACCACGGGATCGGGCCCTCACGCCGGTCAGTCGCAGGGTCAGCTCGTCGCGCGTCGCCTCCCCTTCGCTTTCTCCTCGGCGGCGTGGATTCACTCACTCGCGGCGACCCTCTTCATTGGTCTCGTGGTGGGACTCCTCTTCGCCGTGTGGAAGAGCGCCGCTCCGTCGGCCCTGCAACTCGGCGTTCGTCGCCTGGTGCTCGTGGCGCTCGCCCAAGCGGCCATCGGCGTCACGCAGTATCTGACCCACGTGCCGGCGTTGCTGGTCGCCCTGCACGTCGCGGGCGCCATCTCACTGACGATTGGTGTCACCCAGTTTCACTTGAAGCAAAGTGCGCACGACCGCGAGGCGGGCACGAGACGAGAATCCCCTACAGAGAATTTGGTAAGTACGGGACTTTAGGCCCTGTCACGTCGGGGCACGGTCCCGCCATACTCACTACAGAAGTATTCGCGCAAGTGGTGGGGACAATCAATGTACTGGTACACAGCAGTGGCGGCGCTCGTGCCGCTCGATCATTTGGGGCGCTACCTCCACTGGCACTGGCTCCTCATCAGCGTCGCCAACCTCGCCGTCATCGCCATCATGGTCGTCACCTTCCTCGCGGCGTTGTTGTTGCCGTTCCCTGGTCGTCGTCGCCGAAAGGAGAACCAGTGAGCACCACCGAAATCGAACGCCAATGGACCACCCGCCTACGTCACCGGGTAGCGGCAAAGTTGCCGCCCGAAAAGCTGTTGCCCGACACGCAGCCCACCTACGTCTCGTCGTGGATTTACGTGTTCGGAGTCACCACCCTCGCGGCCCTCGTGGTGGTCATCGCCACGGGTTGCCTCTTGGCCATTCGCGGTCCCCAGTGGTGGCACGAGTCGGACATAGGGCACTTCGTCAATTCGCTGCACCTCTGGAGCGTCGAGATCTTCTTCTTCGCCATGGTCATTCACCTATGGGGCAAGTTCTTCATGGCGGCCTGGCGTGGCGGACGGGCCCTCACCTGGATGACGGGCGTCGTCACCTTCGTCGTCTCGATTCTGACGGCCTTCACGGGTTACGTCTCCCAAACCAACTTCGACTCGCAGTGGATCTCCACCCAGGCGAAGGACGGCATTAACGCCACCGGCGGCGGCGCCTTCTTCAACGTGTTGAACCTCGGCCAGATGCTCATGTGGCACATCGTGCTCCTCCCCATCGGAGCGGTCGCCCTGACGGTCCTGCACGTCCTGCTGGTTCGGGTCAAAGGTGTTGTCCCACCGTTCGCTTCGACAAATGAGGTCGAGTCATGACCAAAAAAGCTTTCCGCCCCGACGTCGACGCCCCGAGATGGACGGGCGGTCACACGCCCTACGACATCGCGAAGGAGGGAACGATCGCGCTGTTGGTCGTCGCCATCCTCACCATTGCTCTGGCCACCGTCTTTGGCTCACCCGACGTCCCCGCCGTCACCATCAAGCGATGGTCAAACACCACGCCGGTCGACTTCGCGATGACTGCCCTCAGCGAGTTGAGCGCCACCTCGGGCAGCGCCCTCTACGGCGCGCCCTATAACCACAACGCCGTGGGTCAGCAGCTCGGACCGTTGCAACTCGCCAAATGGGTGGGCGTGCGCATCCCTATCAACGCGGTCAACGACTTCGTGATCAATCCTTTGGAGTCGTTGCCCAATCAAGGCGCGCTCGCTACCGACCTCCAGCAGTGGAAGCAGGCGTCAACGTCCCAGCGCAACGGATGGATTGCCGATTACACCAAGGCCGCCGCCCACCTGTCGTTCAAGAGCGGCAACGTGGTCGTGACCGCCGCCAACGCTGGTCCGGTTCCGGTATTGATCAACGACCTCACGCAGATGGCACGATCGGGCGCGCTCGATCAGAATCTCGTGTCCCACTCGGGGTTCTACACCACTGACTACACCCTCCCCTTGCTCTTCATCGCCGACGGTTCCTACCTGGCCAACCTCGCCGACTTGCAGCACTTGAAGGGCACGCAGTGGGGCATGATGAACGAAACCGGGAGCTACCCCGGTCAAGCCTGGCTCTGGCTCTACACCTTCTGGTATCAGGTCCCGCCCTTCAGCCAGAGCGGTAACGCCGACGTCCTGGTGTGGGGGTTCATGATGGCCCTTACCGCGTTGCTCCTGCTCATTCCCTTCATCCCCGGTCTTCGATCCATACCGAGGTGGAGTCGCGTCTACCGACTCATTTGGAGCGAGCACTACCGAGGACTCCAGCCAGCGTCGGGGCAAGGGACTCGCCCGAGTGCGGACCGTCCCGCCACCTCGCGTGCGACCGGCGATATCACCCGCCCAGAGGCGTAACGAACCGCCAGCGCTACCCAGTTCGTGAAGCGACGGTGCTCTCCTCGGGTTCTGAATCGCGTCCAGAACCCGAGCGACAGCGCGTCGGCGAAGTGGAAGAGGGGCAACGGACGTGTCGATGCCACCGGGACAGATGAGCCGAAGCCGGTCCGAAAAGTGAGACTGACGTCTCGAACGTTCACACCGGGGTCAACCACGGTAGTGGAGACGAAGGGGATCGAACCCTCGACCTCAGGCTTGCAAAGCCCGCGCTCTACCAACTGAGCTACGTCCCCGGGGTCCCCATCCTACAAGACCTGGTCATTGCGGTCGGTGTCGTCGAATCGCTCGATCGCGCTGGCGGTCAATGCGCAGTAGCTGCCGTTCCACATCGGCCCAGTGCAGCGGGGTCTCTTCGATGGGCTCGCCGCACTCCTCGGCGTGAAAAAAGATGGTGAACGCTACGCACCACATGGGTCCGTAGCAACCCAGCTTGGCCACGAACCCCGCCAGTTGTTGATCGAAGACGGGCGTCATGTGAAGCAAGGCGTACTGATGATGCAGGTCCGGGTAGAGCGAGTGCAACGAGAAAATCCAGACGAAGGAAAGACTGGTCACCACCAGCGCCGAGGCGAAGATGTAGCCCGCTCGCGCGGCGGGCGAGAGGCGCTTCGCGCCCGGCATCACTCCGAGGCCCGGTAGCCACAGGACGAAGCCCACGAAGAGCACGGCGAGCAGCACCACGTCGCGACCAACCGACGACGTCGCGCCCCAGTCGACGACCGGCACGGTCAAGGTCGCGGTACCCACGAAAGTGACGAAGACGACGGCGAAACCGGGATGCGCGAAGACCTGGGAGAGTCGGTCGAGTGGTCGTGGTCGAGTCAAGGTGGCGAGAATCGGCGTCGGCGTCGCGAGCAGTAAGAGCGGCGCGACGAAGAGCATGATGACGAGGCGCTGCACCGTGGCGACGGTGAGCGACACCGACGCCGCGAGATCGCCGATTGGCCAAACGGTGACCACCAACAGCGCGAGCAAGGCGTAGTGCGCAAATCGTCGCTCGCGGGCGGTGGTGACGAAGTTGTGGTGGACGAAGCCGACCGCGATGATGACCACAATCTCGGCGATGTGCCACCGAAACGGCAACAACGAGCTCACGTCGTCAACGTAATACGACCATCCTTGGTGGCGCTCCGAAGAGATTTGAAGTCGCTCAGGGTGCGGTCGCGGTAGGCCAAAGCGAAGGAGGCAAAGGCGTGGTCGGCCACGTCTGATTTGCCGAGATACCCGGCAATCTGGGCGCCGCGGCCACTGCGCGCGTGCGCTCGCGCCAGGGTCCACGCGCAGATCCGCCCGTAGGTGACGAGGAGACTTTCGTCGAGCGTCTCGATGGCGATGGCCGCCTTGTTGTCGTAGAGCTGACGCACGTAGTAGTGGCGCGACGCTCCTTCCACCGAGAGGGAGTGCCAACCGAGGAAGAGGTCCGGCGTGGTCTGCATCAATCGTTGGCCCTCGACGACCCGCTGACCCGAGGAAACCTTGGAGGTCCTTCCGAGGGCCGTCGCGACAACTGAGTTCGTCGCTTGTTTTATCTGCAAGAAGAACGGGTCGAACTCGTCACGCCCCTGGAACAACATGATGTAGCACTCGGTGCCCACCGATCCGACGCCGACGACTTTGCGGGCCGAGTCGAGTGCGGTGAATTGAGCGAACAGGACTTGGCGATCACTGCTCAGCGTGGTGGCGTACCCCGCAATGACGCGCTCCAACTCCGTCGCGCTGAGATAACCACTGTCGACGAGTTGACTGAGCGGCACGAGGAGCGGCGGGTGGGTGACGATCCGGAGTCCGTCGCTCTTATCGACCGTCAATTTGGCGAAGGCCCGTTGCTGATCCTTGCCGGTCGCGCGAGCGACCACGCTGTTGACGCGGTGCAGCGCGTTCTGAGTGAAGAAGGCGCCTAGGTCCTTCGCCGTGGCCTCGATGTCGAGGGTCGCGTACCACACCGCCAAGCGATTCTCTTCGGCGAAGTGACGAATCGACTGACGATATTCGTAGGCGGCGCTGAGGGCGATGTGGCGCTGCTTACTGTCGGAGTGTCCCAGTTGCAACGACGCCAAGCTCAACGAAGCCACGAGTCGCTTCACGTCCCACTCGAAAGGACCCTGATCGCTCTCGTCGAAGTCGTTCACGTCAAAGACGGACCGACCCTCGGGCGAGGAGAAGAGATTGAAGTTGAAGAGATGGGCGTCGCCACAGATCTGGACTTCTAAGGGCGTGCTCACGCCGCGGGCGAGGTCGTCGGCCATCAACAACGCGTTCCCACGGTAGAAGGCCAATGGATTCGCGAGCATGCGCGAATAACGCAGCGAGAGCAGGTCGCTTCGCCGCGTTTCGCCCTGCCACATCAGTCGCGCCACCGGATCGTACGAAGGAGGTCGAGGAGCCAGGGTGGCGAGCGAACTTCGCGCAGCGAAGGCGCGTCCGGCCCGGCCACTCCTCTTCGCCTCGGCGGGAGTTGGAACGCGAACCGTGGCCATCGTCACGCAACTTTCGGAATCGGTACGCCGTGGGGTTCACCTCGAAAACGCGGTCCGGCCCTCGTCACGATGAGCAGGCCGAGGAGTAGGTCCGTTACCAAGATACAGCCGGGGAAAAGGACGCCGGCCGTGGTCAAGGTTTTGAGAGTGCACAACGTCAGGGCGCAGTTGGCGAAGCCCAAGAAAAAGACGCGCGAGGACTCGGTGTCGGGGGCGAGCCACGACTTACGCACGGTCGGAAGGGCGGCCACTTGGTCGGCAATCACAAAGGAGACGAGCGCGACGGTGGGTTGGTTGATGAAGCCCCAAAAGATGAGGCCCATGATCGCAATGACGCCGCAGACCGCGTCGAAGACGCCAATCTTCCACACGCCATGGGGACTTCGAAACGAGGCCGCGACGACTACGCACGGCACGAGCCCCAGCATCAACGTCGTGAGCGAAGCTAGTCCGACGTGTTGTTGGAGCTCGACCCCGAAGGCGAGCACTCCCTCCACTGCCCACAGTGACCACGTCACCCGGTTGGGTCGCGTGGTACCGACCAAGGTGCTGCGCACGTAACTGAATGCCCCGACCACCGAGAGGGCTGCCGCCAGGTACACGAATCGCGAATCAATCACCGTGCAAGTCTGCCCGTTCGCCGCTGGGCCCAGCCTCGAGCGAATCGAGTGGCCCAGACGCCTGGATTAACCTCGCACCTCGTGGACGCAAAAGGCTTTCTCGCCATGGAACGCACCAGCGACGACACGTGGGACTTCGAGGTGACCGAGCGAGTCATCACCCCAGGCAACTTCTTGTTCGGTGGCTGCGGACTGGCGTCGGGCCTCGTCGCTCTCGAAGAGGCCTCGGGTCGTCCCACGATTTGGGCCACGGCGCAGTACCTCTCCTACGCCCCACTCGGCGCGAAGGTGATGGTGACGACCGATCTCGCCGTCGTCGGAGGACGAGTTACCCAGGCGCGAGCGACCGCCCACGCCGACGGTCGTGAGATTCTCACGGTCACGGGTGCCTTTGGCGTCGGCGACCTCAACGCCCCAACACCGTGGGCGACCATGCCTCGTGTGGCGAGTCCCGAAGAGTGCCCTCCCCGCATCATTCCCGAACACTTCAACCGATCGATCTTCAATCACCTCGAAACGCGCATCGCCCTCGGTCGCTCATTCACCGAAGCGCACGACACCCCCGGATCACCTATTTCCGCACTCTGGTCACGGGTGCCCGGCCACTTCGATCCTTCCGCCGCCACGCTCGCGATCTTCGGTGACTACGTCGCGGGAGGGGTCTCGCAACCCCTGGGCTATCCGGTGATGGGACGGAGCCTCGACAACTCACTTCGCGTCGCGTCGCTCGAACCCACGGAATGGGTACTCACGGAGATTCATATGCATGCTCTGTCGGGTGGCTTCGCGCAAGGCACGGCGTTCATGTGGAGTCAGTCGGGGACTTTGCTCGCCACGGCGAGTCAGTCGATCGCGGTGAAGGTTTGGGACCAGTCTCGCCCTTAAGATCCGTCACCGATGTCGACTAGATTGGATGCCTTACGGGGCTATAGCTCAGTCGGTTAGAGCGCGTCACTGATAATGACGAGGTCGTAAGTTCGATTCTTACTAGCCCCACCACTTGAGCGACGAGTTGGCGAGTTCTGCCCTGACGATCCCGGCACTCGACGAGGGCGTCACGTGGGAAGAGGGCGCCCTCGCTCG
>JANXXO010000014.1 GCA_025350565.1 Acidimicrobiaceae bacterium | reverse complement strand
CCGAAGGCATCCAAGACATTCACCTCATCACGCTGCGCTAACTCGACTCGCAGTGCAGTAGATAGCCAATACCGGGTACGTTCTCGATAAGTGCACCGTTCTCGTCGTTCAATTTCTGACGAAGTCGGTGCACGTAGGCGTGCACGTACTGCCCCTCCGTTGCGTAGCCGACTCCCCAGACCGCGCCCAGAATCATCTGGTTGGTGCAGGTCCTTCCGGCGTGACGCGCCATGAAGACGAGCACCTCGAACTCTTTCGTGGTGAGCGCCACGTTCATACCGTGGAACCGCACTTCGCGATGGACCAAATCGAAGTCCAGGGCTCCGCAGGATAAGGACGTCACCTCCTGATCGGTCTTATCGACCCGGCCGCGTAGCACGGCCCGGATCCGTGCCTCCAGCTCGGGCATCGAGAATGGTTTGGTCACGTAATCGTTGGCCCCGGCGTCGAGGACGGCCACTTTCTTATTCTCCGCACCGGTCGCCGACAAGATGATGATCGGTACGTCGCTCCAACCTCGAATGGTGCGGCATACCTCCATGCCGTCCATGTCGGGGAGTCCGATGTCGAGCACGATGACGTCAGGCGCGGTGAGTGCCGCTCGAGAGAGACCTCGATGGCCGGTGTTGGCCGTGGTCACCTCGTGACCGAAACTCTTCAGGCCGAGCGGCAGTGCACGTAGCAGCGACGGGTCATCATCGATGACGAGCACGTTGGCCATGATCCTTACCGTACCGTCGCTGGACTCGAGGTCCACGGAAGAGAGAAGACGAAGCGAGCACCGTGGTTCGGACTTTCCTCGCACCAGATCGTTTCGCCGTGCGCTTCAACGAACGTCTTCGCAATGGTGAGACCGAGTCCGGCTCGACCGCCCTTGTCAAGTTGGGCGAATCGTTCAAAGATGGCCTGACGCTCGCCGGGGGCGATACCGGGGCCCTGGTCGGAAACGGAGAGCAGCACGAGTTCATCACGCCGAGCCGCCTCGACCGTGATGACACCGTGTTCGGGTGAATGGCGGTTGGCGTTGTCGAGCAGATTGATGAGCACTTGGCCAATGAGCAGCGGATCGACGAACACCTCGGGAAGCGACGAAGGGACGATCGACTCAACTGGGTGTCCGCTGAGCGTTGGTTCCATTGCGCTGACCGCGTCACTGACTAGTCGCGCGACGTTGGTCGGCACTCGGTGAACCGTGAAGACACCCGCTTCGATCCGGGTGATGTCCAGCAGATTGGCGACGAGCCGCGTCAGTCGGTCGGATTCAACGTCAATGAGGCTGTAGAGCTCGGCCGACTGCTCGTGGGTGAGATACGCCGCGCGAGACGAGAGTGTGGACGAGGCCACCTTAATTGTGGCGAGCGGCGTACGAAGGTCGTGTGAGACGGCCCCCATCAAACTTTGACGGAAGTGGTCCGCCTCTTCGAGAAGTGTCGTTCGAAGCGCCTGCTCGCGCAGTTGCGCCCGCTCAATTGCCAGCGCCGCGTCGTTGGCGAACGTATTGAGCACCGCTCGATCGGACTGAGACGTCGGGAGACCACGAAGAGCCAAGATTCCCACCGGGTGCCCCGAAGCCGAGAGGGCGAGCGTTCGCAGTTCGTCCGACGAGCCGGCGGTGCCGACGCTGATGGGTTGTCCTGAGTGCGGCGCCAACTGCCGCAGCTCGACGTCGTTGAGCGCTTCCCCCGCGGAGGCGACAACCTTGAGACGATCACCGTCCAGTACGAGCAGTGCCACGCCCGGAATCGCGAAGACGGTGTGGACCGCCGACACGATGGTCGTCAACAGATTGTCCACCGGACGGTCTCCGACCAGGAGTTCCGACAAGTCCGACAGGTGACGTGCCGCTTCTGCGCCACGTTGGGCCTCAACTCGTGATGAGTCAAGACTCGCGACCACTCTCGCGACCAACAGCATGACGATGACGTAGACCCCAAGGGTCACCCAATCTTGTGACGTGGTGACGTCGAGGGTCCGGTACGGGGGGATGAAGGCGAAGTCGTAGACGAGGAATCCGGTCGTCACGCTCGCCATACCCGCGCCGAAGCCTCCAATGGCCGCGCCTAGAACGACGGGTATCACCAAAATGAGCGCCGCCGTTGACACACTGATGTGAGGACGCAGTGGCAACATCGCGAGTCCGAGTACGAATACGCTCGCGACGCCAATAATCGTTCCAACCAGTTTCTTTGGCACTCCCTCAGTATGGTACAGGCGCCAAAAAATACCACTCGTGAAAGTGAATGAAGAGATTATGAAGGCCGCGACGAAATTGTGAAGACGCAATGACGGCGGTGATCAGAAGACTGTGTTCATGGCAGATTTCTTCTCAGTCCTCGGCATCGCGGGCTTCGCTCTCGCCATGATCGGTCTCATTTGGGTACTGGAGCGCGTATGAGCCCGTCACAAATCGCTCTCCTCGTGGTCGCCGTCGCGATGTTTCTCTACCTGGGCTTCGCGATGTTCAAACCGGAAAAGTTCTAGATGGGCTTCTTTCTGACCCTGGTGCTGTTGGTGGTCACCCTCGGGGTGGCGTGGCGTTACCTCGGCTCCTATATGGCGGCGGTCTTTGACGGCCGCGTGCACTTCCTGGGTTTCGTCGAGCGCCCGATCTACCGGCTCCTCGGCACCCGTCCGGAACAAGAGCAGACCTGGAAGCGCTACGCCGGCGCGCTCATCATCTTCTCGGCGGTGTCGCTGGCCATCACTTACGCGATCCTTCGTTGGCAAGGTTCACTGCCCCTCAATCCCCAGCACCTCGGTGCGGTCGGTTCGGCGTTGAGTTTCAATACCGCCGTCTCGTTCGTGACGAACACGAATTGGCAGAACTACGGCGGTGAGACGACGATGTCGTACTTCTCGCAAATGGGTGCCTTGACCGTTCAGCAGTTCGTGACCCCGGCCGTAGGCATCGCGGCGGCCATGGTGCTGGTTCGGGGACTATCGCGCAAGAGCTTCTCGACGGTGGGGAACTTCTGGGTTGACGTCACGCGGTGCATGTTCTACGTCCTCTTGCCCATTGCTTTCGTCACCGGCATTGTCTTCGTCGCCGACGGCGCCGTGGAGACGTTGGCCGGGACCGCAACCATCCACGACGTCTTGAATGGAGTGACCCAAACCATCGCGAGAGGACCGATTGGCTTCATGGAGTCAATCAAGCAACTCGGCACCAACGGTGGGGGATTCCTCAATGCGAACTCGGCGACGCCCTTCGAAAATCCGACGGGATTCACCAACTTCCTCTCGATCTTCCTGCTGCTCTGCATTCCGTTTGCCTTGACCTACACCTTCGGCAAGATGGTCGGCAGTGTGCGCCACGGTGCGGCGTTACTGGCGGCGATGGTGTTGCTCTTTGGCGTGTGGGTGGGCTTTACCAGTGCGGCCGAGCACCACAACAACCCGGCCGTGGCGATCGCCGGGGTTCATTCGACCGTGGGCAATATGGAAGGAAAGGAAGTCCGCTTCGGTGATACGTCGACGGCCCTCTTTGGCGTCGCCTCGACGCAAACGTCCACTGGTTCGGCCAACGGCGCGTACGACTCCTTCACGCCCGTTGGCGGGATGGGACTACTTACCGGGATGATGATTGGCGAAGTCACTCCGGGCGGTACCGGGAGTGGTCTTTACACCATGCTCGTGTACGCCATCATCGCGGTCTTCATTGGCGGACTGATGATTGGACGAACCCCTGAGTACTTGGGCAAGAAGATCCAGGCGAGAGAGGTGAAACTGGCCGGGCTGGCCGCCCTCATCATGCCCATCACCGTATTGATTGTGACCGCCGTCGCCGTCTCGGTCGCTGCGGGACGGGCCGGTCCTCTCGCCGGGCTCTCGCCGCACGGCTTCACTGAAATCCTTTACGGTCTCACGTCCCAGGGCAACAACAATGGATCGGCCTTCGGGGGGCTGACCGGCAATACTCCTTTCTACAACGTCATTGGCGCAATCACCATGCTGCTCGGTCGATTCGCCATCATGATTCCCTGCCTCGCTCTCGGTGGGGCGTTGGCGGAGAAAAACGTGGTGCCGGAGTCGCTCGGGACCTTTCGCACCGACAACGGCATGTTCGTGGGGCTCGTGGTGGGCGTCATCTTGATCATCGGTGGCCTGACGTTCTTCCCAGCCATCTCCCTCGGTCCGGTCGTCGAACAACTCAGTCAACTGAAAGTCTTCTAATGAGCACCCTCCTCGCCCCCACGTCGTCCGAGCCATCACGCGGTGGTGTCGCGCAGTCCCGAGGGCTCTTTGACCGTGCCATTCTTCGCCAAGCCCTGGGAGGGGCGTTCGTGAAAATGGACCCCCGCGTCCAGGCGAAAAACCCCGTCATGTTCGTGGTTCTCGTGGGTTCCGTGATCACCTTCGTCGAAGCGTGCGCCCACCCGAGCACGTTTACCTGGTCGATTACGGTGTGGCTTGTCCTCACCGTCTTGTTCGCCAACTTCGCTGAAGCCATGGCCGAAGGACGCGGCAAAGCGCAGGCCGACACGTTGCGCAAAATGCGCTCCGACACCGAGGCCCGTCGTCTTCGCTCCGACGGTTCCGAGGAACTCGTCGCGGCCGCCCTGCTGGCCAAGGGCGACGTCGTCGTCTGCGAAGCGGGTGACGTCATCCCTTCGGACGGGGAAATCATCGATGGTATTGCCTCCGTTGACGAGTCGGCCATCACCGGGGAATCCGCTCCGGTGATTCGCGAATCGGGGGGCGACCGTTCGGCGGTGACGGGCGGCACCAAAGTGCTGTCGGACGGCATTGTTGTCCGCATCACGGCCGAACGAGGCCAGACGTTCATTGATCGCATGATCACCTTGGTCGAAGGTGCCAACCGGCAGAAGACGCCCAACGAGATTGCCCTCACCATCTTGTTGTCGGTGCTCACGATCGTGTTCCTCCCGGTTGTGGTGACCCTCGTACCCTTTGGAAATTTTGGCGGTGCGTCGGTGGACGTGGTCATCCTGGTCTCCCTTTTGGTCTGTCTCATTCCCACGACCATTGGCGCGTTGCTCTCAGCCATTGGCATCGCCGGCATGGACCGCTTGGTGCAGCGCAACGTGCTGGCCATGAGTGGTCGCGCCGTCGAGGCGGCGGGTGACGTACAGGTCCTCTTGCTCGACAAGACCGGGACGATTACGCTCGGCAATCGCATGGCCGCGAATTTTTTCCCGGTTGGTGGTCACAGCGAACAGGAGTTGGGCGACGCCGCGCAATTGGCCTCACTCGCCGACGAGACGCCCGAAGGGCGCTCGATCGTTGTGCTCGCGAAAGAGAAATTCAATATTCGCGGTCGTGATCTCGGCCCCGCGCACGTCTTTGTCCCGTTCACGGCCACCACTCGCATGTCGGGACTCGACATTGGTGCCCGACAGATCCGCAAGGGTGCGGCCGAGTCCGTAAAACGATGGGTCGGCGATGCGGGCGGAAGCGTAGCTTCGGACCTAGACGAAATCGTTGAGCGAGTCTCGCGGGCTGGCTCAACCCCGTTGGTCGTCGCCGACGGTTCCGAGGTGCTCGGCGTGATTGAACTGAAGGACGTGGTCAAACAGGGGATCAAAGAGAAGTTCGCCGAGATGCGCCTGATGGGTATCCGCACGGTCATGATCACTGGTGACAATCCCTTAACGGCCGCGGCCATCGCCCAAGAAGCGGGCGTCGACGGCTTTCTCGCTGAAGCGACTCCCGAAGCGAAAATGGCGCTCATTAAGAAGGAGCAGGAGGGAGGCAAACTCGTGGCCATGACCGGTGACGGCACGAACGACGCACCGGCGCTCGCGCAGGCCGACGTCGGGGTCGCCATGAACACTGGTACGACGGCCGCTAAAGAGGCGGGCAACATGGTCGACCTGGACTCTAACCCGACCAAGTTGATTGACGTGGTCGAAATCGGCAAGCAGCTGCTCATCACCCGAGGGTCCCTCACGACGTTCTCCATTGCCAACGACATCGCGAAGTACTTCGCGATCATTCCGGCCCTGTTCGTGGTCGCTTACCCGCAATTGAACACGCTCAACGTCATGCGCCTCCATAGCCCTCAGAGCGCGGTGTTATCGGCCGTCATCTTCAACGCGCTGGTGATCATCGCCCTCATCCCTCTGGCCCTACGAGGCGTGAAGTTTCGTGCGACCGGCTCGGCGGCGATTCTTCGCCGCAATGTGTGGATCTATGGCGTCGGAGGCATCATTCTGCCGTTCATCTTCATCAAACTCATCGACCTCGTGCTCGTTGCCCTGCACGCGTATTAAGGAGGCTTATGCTCATTCATCTTCGCCGCTCACTGGTTCTCGCCATCATCTGCCTGGTCGTATTCGGATTCCTTTACGGCTTGGCCGGTACGGGAGTGGCCCAAGTCCTCTTCCCCCATCAGGCGAACGGCTCGCTGACCGCCAATGGTTCGACCCTGGTGGGACAGAACTGGTCGAGCCCCCGATGGTTTCACGGACGTCCCGACGACACCGGTCCTTACGCGGCCAGCACGTCAACGGGCAACGCCGGCGGCGACAACCCATTGAAGGCAAACGGTTTCTCGGGAGGATCGGGCGCCACCAACCTCGGACCACATTCCTTGACGCTCGTAAAGAACACACGGACTCTCATCAAGTATTGGCACGATCTCGGCGTCGATCCAACCGTCGATCTCGTCACGACGTCAGGCAGCGGATACGACCCTGACATTTCGGTCCTCGACGCCACGGTGCAGATTCCAATGGTTGCCAGGGCTACTGGACTTCGTGCCTCGCAGCTGCGCACCTTGATTGCCACTGACGCGCACGCGGCCGAGTTCGGTTTCCTCGGCAGTAGTTACGTCAACGTCTTGCAACTGAACGAGGGTCTCGCGGCGTTGGAGAAATGACGAGCGCTATCAGAGCCACGACCGACTTCCTCCCACTTGACCCGGGCCAACGCCGTGTCGCATCAGTGTCGCGCGGGGTGATGAAGAGCGTCGCACGCCGTGACCGAGGGTCGAATCGACCGGCAAGGAGAAGTCTCATTCCGTGAAACGAGGTCTACTCCGGGTTTATCTGGGCTCGGCACCCGGCGTCGGTAAGACCTTTCGGATGCTGGACGAAGGCTGGCGGCGAAAGGAGCGCGGCACCGACGTCGTGGTGGGCTTCGTGGAAACGCACGGTCGCGCGCTTACCATCGAGCAGCTACGCGATCTTGAACTGGTGCCGCGAACGGCGCACGAGTACCGAGGTACCAAGCTCGAGGAGATGGACTTAGATGCCATCCTCGCGCGCCACCCGGCGGTGGCCCTCGTGGATGAACTCGCCCACACGAACGTGATCGGGTCCGCGCACGAGAAACGTTGGCAAGACGTTGAAGCGTTGCTCGAAGCGGGCATCGACGTCATTACCACGGTGAATATTCAACATCTCGAGTCGGTGAATGATGTTGTCGAGAAGATCACCGGCATACGTCAGCAAGAAACGATTCCCGACGCGATCGTGCGGCGGGCCGAACAGGTCGAGATCGTTGACGTGACGCCCGAAGCGCTCCGGCGACGAATGGCCCACGGCAACATCTATAGTGCCGACAAGATCGACGCGTCGCTGTCCAACTACTTTCGCGTGGGCAACCTCAGCGCTCTGCGCGAGTTGGCTCTGCTTTGGTTGGCCGATCGCGTAGAGGACTCCTTGCAGCGCTACCTGGACGAACACGCCATCGATCAAACGTGGGAAACGAGGGAACGACTTGTCGTAGGCATTGCAGGCACCGCCACCGACGAGCCGCTGTTGCGTCGAGCCGCGCGGATCGCGTCGCGGTCCGGGGCGGAACTGTTCGCGGTGCACGTCGTGGAGGCCGACGCCGTGAACCACTCCGCCACCGACACGTCCTTGGCGCGCGCGCTCGTGACCGAGTTCGAGGGCAACTTCCATGAGATCGTCGATGACGACGTGGCGACCGCATTGGTGGCCTACGCGCGTTCGGAACGAGGTACCCAGATCGTGGTTGGGGCACGTCGACCGCGTCCCTACTGGCGACTTGTCGGCGGCGTCGCAGAACAAGTACTGGCGCAGGCGCGTGACCTTGACGTGCACATCATCGCCGTCAAGGACGACCGGCCGGTTCGCGTACGGGTGCGTCGCCAAACTGCCCGGGCGTCGGCTCGACGGCGAACGTTGGCGCTCGTGGCCGCGGCGGCACTACTCCCGCTGCTCACCATCGTCATGACGGCGCTTCGATCAAGCCTTTCGCCCTCGACCGTCTTCCTGGTGTACCTCATAGCCGTTCTGGCGTTGACGACCTGGGCCGACGCGCTGGTCGGTGTCGTTGCCGCGGTCGCCGCGTCGGCGTTGGAGAACTTCTACTTCGTGCGACCTTTGCATACGCTGGCCATCGCGCGGCCCGATGACGTGGTGGCTCTCGTGGCCTTCCTCCTCTTCGCCATCGGCGCCAGCACCGTGGTGCATCGGTTCACCCGGCGCTCTCGCGAGGCCACGCGGGCGCGCGCAGAAGCCGACATTCTGGCAAGGGCCGCCGCCCGCGTCGCCGCGAGTCACGAAGACTTACTACCCATGCTCGAGTCACTTCGCGTAATCTTTGACGCCTCCTCGGTCGCGTTGCTCACCCTTCGAACCACGGGGTGGTCGAGCGATCTCGTCGCCGGCGCACCGCTCGTCGACTCACTTGAGGGAAACCACTTCGCCATTGACGACGAACACCAGTTGGTGGTCGTTGGCGCGAGGTTGGACGTCCAGGACCAGCACCTCATTGAGACCTTCGCCGGTCGTGTGGCGGCCGGGCTGCACACGCAGATGGTCGTGCGCGATACGTCGCAGTTGACCGAAATCGCCGAGGCGGCTTCACTACGTCTTGCCCTGTTTCGAACGGCGTCCAGCGACCTCTTGGCCCCACTCGAGAAGGTGCAGGCGAATCTGTCCCTGCTCGCGGGATCGCACGAACTCCGTTCGCTCGACGAGCGCACTGCGGTGCTGCGCGGTCTCCAGTCGCAGGTACATCACCTGACCCATCTGGTGGCGAACCTTCTCGATGCCGGACGGCTCGAAGCGCTTGAGGTCGTCGCACGACCCGTCCGCGTCGACGTTCGTGCGCTGTTGAACGGTGCGATGGCCAAAGTCGAATCCCGAGGGCGGTCCATGGTGTCGGAGATCGCGGCGGACGTCCCGCCGTTTCGCACCGACCCAGTGCTCGCGCAGCGCGTGCTCACCAATGTGCTGAGTAACGCCTGTCGCTTCAGTCCTCTGGACGCAACTATCGCCGTCAAGGTCGGCGTGGTCGGTGATCTCATCGAAATGTTGGTCATTGACCGGGGACCGGGAATGGATCAACATCAACGCGAGGTTGTACTGGCGCCGTTCGATCGATTGCGGGGCGAACAACTGACCGCCGGTCTCAATCTGACCGTCGCGTCGGGATTCGCGCGGCTCC
>JANXXO010000010.1 GCA_025350565.1 Acidimicrobiaceae bacterium | reverse complement strand
GAGCTTCACGGGGATGACCGGCTGAGGTTTTCGTCGTGGATGAAGTAACCGTCGCCTTCTTCAACGACACGATCCGGCTCGCGTCCGAAGTGCCGGCAGGTCTTGAGGCGGGTGGCGGCCACCTGGTCCCCTTACGTGGAGCTGGTGGAGCGCTCCGCCAAAATAATTGGCCACGAAGCGTTGCCCGAGCTCCGCCCACTTCTGCTTGCTCGCCGGAGCGACGGATCACCGGCGGTTGACTGGTGGGGCAGGTGGGGATCGAACCCACGACCGAGGGATTATGAGTCCCCTGCTCTAACCACTGAGCTACGGCCCTTCGGGTACAAATCTACTTTGGCTCCCAGAGCAGGACTCGAACCTGCAACCTAGCGATTAACAGTCGCTTGCTCTGCCAATTGAGCTATCTGGGAAGGTACCCGAAGGTAGAGCAACAATAGCACTCTCGCCTTTTTTCACTGATGAGCGAACCACTGCAAGAGACGGTCCGCCTCAGGGCTCTCGCGCACCAACCGTCGACAGCGTTCGATTCGCTTGGTCATGCCTTGGCGAGATATTCCTTGACTATGAGCGATTTCTTCTATCGACATGGTTCGAAACGTGAACTGCCAGAACCCGTCGAAGTCGTCTCCACAGATCCGACGGAGGGCGTCGATGACCCACGGTGGCGCGTCGTTCGAATCGCTGGTGATCCGAAAACCACTGTCACTGTCGAGTTCGCTCGAGGAGAAACGTCGGGCCTGAAGCTCGCGACTTAATTGCAATGCCTCGGCGCCTTTCGCCGGCGAGATTCCCAATGCAGTCGCGACGTCGCGCTTCGAGAGAAGTTTGGTCGGATTGGCTCGCATCAGTTTTTGCACCGCGAGTATGAGTCGCATCTCCGTATCAGTGAGGCCCGCCTGTTGTTGGATGGCCTGATTGACCAGCTTCATGATCCAGTAGTTGGCGTAGGTCGCGAATCGCGCGCCTTTTTCGGGATCAAAGCGGTGCAGCGCGTTAGCGAGTGCCTCCACGCCGGCCGCTTCCAGTTCATCGTTGCCAAACCGGTAGCCGCGCTCCACCACGCGGGTGCGAACGAGGCCCAAGGTGGCGTGCAGTAACGCCGACTCTGCTTCTTGGCCCGCGTGACGTTGTCGGAGAAGACGACGGCGCTCGGCGGCGTCGCGCGTCGCGGCACTTTCGAGGAGACCCGCCGCCTTTCGACCTTGTTGGATGATTGGATAAAGGGCGCGTTCCTCTTCGACACCGAGGGGGGCGGTCGTCTCCAGGCCGCCGATGCGTCCGTACGAAGGTCGCGTCACGTCAGCCGAGCGGAGGATCGTTCGACGAGCCAGTCGCGCAGGTCGCGCTCGGCCTCCTCGGCCCGGTCACCGTCGAGTAGTCCGAGTCGCTCCTTCACGTCACGCACGGTGACATCGGCCAGGTCGGGCGTCATTCGACCTTCACGAAGGTCGCGTTCGACGTTTTTCATCTCCTCGCGCACGGCACCTCGGATCAGTTGGGCGACCACGGCGGTGACGTCTTCCACCGTGTAGTCGCGCTCCATTTCGTCAACGGCCAGTTGACTGAGAATCTGCGAAGCCTCCTCCTCACCGCGGCGTTGCAATTCGTCGACCACTTCGGAGATGGTCTTGTCGCTGGAGAGTCCGTCGAAGATCTCGCGCTGCACTTCATTGATGAAGTAGGGCGATACCAGTCGCCCCTTCACGTCGTGGGGGAAGTGCACGCGCAAGCGAAGCGCTTCGAGTCCCGGTCGAGGCATGGGGGTCCTCGCGCGCAGGGGACCGGGCTGGAGTGGTGGCGGCGACTCCTTTGTGACTCGAGCGTTCGGATTGCGCACGAGCTCGGCCACCCGAGGACGCAGTAGGGCCGGTTCCAAACGAAGGGTGTCAGCAACTTTCATCAAGTAGGTGTCGCGCACGAGATCGCTCGGGTGTTCCGCCAGCACGGCCATAGCGAGTTCGGCCGCTCGCCCACGACCTTCGCCCGTCGCGCGATTGGCGCCGTCGAGTACCCGGTCGAGGCGAAACTGTAGAAAAGGGACGGCGGCGCCAATGGCCGATCGCAAAGCGTTGGGGTCGCGTTGCGCGAGTTCGGCCGGGTCGCTTCCTTCGGGCAGGGGCGCCACGTAGACGTCGACCTCGTTCTGGCGCTCCCACTGGTACACCGACGCGGCCGCACTCTGTCCGGCCTTGTCGGCGTCGTAGGCGAGGACAATGCGCTTGGAGAAGTTCTTCATCGTTTTGAAGTGCTCTTCACCGAGCGCGGTGCCGCAGGTGGCGACCGCTCGTGGCATGCCGGCCGCGAAGAAGGCAATGACGTCGGTGTAGCCCTCACAGACGATGATCTCGTCGGATTTGATGACGTCGTCTTTGGCCCAATTGAGGGCGTAGAGCGTGCGCCGTTTGGAGTAGATTGACGTTTCGGGACTGTTTTTGTACTTCGCCTCCACGCGACCATCAGGTCGCGGAGCCGGACCGAAGGGCGCCGGGAGGACTCGCCCACCCACGGCGATGGCCTTGCCGCCGGGATCGAAGATCGGAAAGATGAGTCGAGCGCGCAAGGCGTCCTGGCGGCGATCGCCCTTATTGACGAAGCCGAGCCCTGTCGCCAGCAGCATTTTCTCGGTGAATTTGAGCGATTTAGCCAGTCCGTCCCACTCGTCGGGGGCCCAACCGAGCTTGAACTGACGAGCGACGTCGCCGCTGATGCCGCGCGAACGTAAGTACTCTCGAGCACCCCGCGCGTCGGGGCCCTTGAGCAGTCGTTCGTGGTACCACTCGACGGCCTTGGCCATGGCGGCCATGGCCTCTTGGCGATCCTTACGAGCCGGACCGGCGTTCGCGTCGTCGTGGAGTTCTATGCCGGCGCGGTCAGCCAAGAGTCGCAGCGCGTCCACAAAATCCAGATGCTGGATTTCTCGCACGAAGGTGATTTGGTCACCGCTCGCTCGACAACCGAAACAGTAGTAACGCCCTTCTTCGGCGTTGACCGAAAACGAGGGTGTCTTCTCGCCGTGAAAGGGGCAGAGCCCGCTCCAACGACGACCAGACTTCTTCAGGGCTACCGTCTCGGTGATGAGGGCCACTATGTCGGTCGCCGCCCGGACCTGCGCAATCTCGCTTTCCGATATAGCCA
Source organism: Acidimicrobiaceae bacterium (assembly GCA_025350565.1). Classification (GTDB taxonomy): domain Bacteria; phylum Actinomycetota; class Acidimicrobiia; order Acidimicrobiales; family RAAP-2; genus RAAP-2. The sequence continues at coordinate 13,996 of JANXXO010000010.1, read as the reverse complement.
TAGAGAGAAGGTACCGGTTCTGTCCTGCATAAGGAGCGAGCGCGCCATGACGACGGCCTAAACTCCTGCCCATGTCGCAGTTCGCGGTGGAAGCCACCAATATCGTTCGCACCTTCCATGACGGGAGTTTTCGAGCCTTGGACGACGTGACACTTCGCGTTCCCACCGGCGAGGTCTTCGGACTCCTCGGGCCCAATGGTTCGGGAAAAACGACGATGGTTCGCATCTTGTCGACCATCCTCTTCCCCACCGAAGGAGTAGCCACCGTGGCCGGCTACGACGTCGTGAAAAATCCCAATCAGGTACGTCGCCATATCGGCCTCGCCGGGCAGTTCGCCGCCGTGGACGAAAACCTGACCGGCTTCGAGAACTTACGGATGGTCGGTTTTCTGAATCACATGGCCAAACCGCACGCGGTGACTCGGTCGCGCGAACTCCTCGAGGAGTTCGGTCTCGCGGACTTTGGCAACAAATTAGCCAAGACCTACTCGGGAGGGATGCGCCGGCGCCTCGACCTGGCGGCCGCCTTGGTCGCGAACCCCCCGATACTCTTCCTCGACGAGCCCACCACCGGTCTCGATCCGCAAAGCCGTCAAGATCTCTGGGCGATCATCGAGGGTTTGGTGGAGGGCGGCACGACGGTACTGCTCACCACGCAGTATCTCGAAGAGGCCGATCGACTCTGCAAACAGCTGGTCGTCCTCGATCACGGCAAGATCATCGCCGAGGGCACTTCGTCCCAACTGAAGAGCCGCCTCGGCAACACGGTCCTCGTCTTAACCTTCGGTTCCACCGACCAGGCGAGTCTGGGGGCCGGACTCATCGCAAATCTCTCGCCGAAGGCTCCCAACGTGGACGGCACGGTCATTGAACTCACGGTGGACAGTGGGCCCGCCGCCGCGGCGGACGCCCTTCGGCGCATCGACGCCGCCGGGATCGTGCTGGTTGGTCTGCAACTGCGCGAACCGAGTCTGGACGACGTGTTCTTAAATTTGACCGGGCACAAGGCCGAAGACGCAACGACCGCCGAAGCGGAACCCACGAGTCGACGTTCCCGACGAGGGGCCAAAGTATGACCGACACCGCGTTGAAGTTCACCAGCGACGAGGCGCAACACACCTCGCTTCGTTGGGCCGTGAGTGACACTTTGACGCTGGCGCGACGGAACCTGCTGACCCTTTTTCGAATTCCGACCGCCGTGGTCTTCGCAATGATCCAGCCGGTGATGTTCGTGCTGCTCTTTCGCTACGTCTTTGGTGGCGCCATACCGATCAAGGGGACGTCGTACGTCAACTATCTCGTACCGGGCATCTTGGTCCAAACCACGATCTTCGGCTCGGTCAATACCGCCATTGGCTTGGCCGAAGATTTACAGCGTGGACTTATTGAACGGTTTAAAGCGTTGCCCATGGCCCGGATGGCGGTGCTCGGTGGGCGGACCATTGCCGACGTCGCTCGCAACGTCATGGTGTTGATCATCATCACCGCCGTGGGCTTCGCCGTGGGCTTTCGTCCGCACGGAGGTTTCTTCAATTACCTCGCCGCCTGTCTCGTGATGCTCGTCTTCGCCTACTGCCTCTCCTGGGGTTTCGCTTTCGTGGGCCTCACCGCGCCCAACTCCGAAACGGCCCAGGCCATGACCTTCCCTTTGATCTTTCCCTTGACCTTCGCGTCGGTGATCTTCGTGCAGTTGATCCACCTCCCGGGATGGATGCGGCCCTTCGCGAATAATCAGCCGGTCAGCCAAACGGCTGACGCGGTGCGCGGTCTCATGCTCGGCCAGCCCGTCGGTAACTCGGTTTGGGTCTCGTTGTTGTGGTCGGTGGGGCTCGTCGCCGTCTTGGCGCCCCTCGCGGTTCGACGTTTCCGAAGGGCCGCGTAGGGCGCGGTGGCCGTGCTCGGAGTTGCGGAGTTACAGGCGATCCTCGACGGCGGATTCCCCGATTCGGACGTTCCCCAGGTCGAAGAGGTGACGGACGATCACGTGCTCGTGAGCTACGCCATCACCGATCGCCACGGTCGACCGGGCGGCACCGTCGCCGGACCGGTCATGATGTCGCTCGCCGATACGTCGGCTTGGGTGGCGATCATGGCCCAAATCGGCCCGGTGGTCTTGGCGGTGACGACGAGTCTGCACATCGACTTTTTGCGAAAACCACAACTCAGCGATCTGATGGCGAAGACCACCGTGTTGAAGCTCGGGAAACGATTGGCCGTGGTTGACGTGGCGCTCTTCTCGCGCGGCGCCACCGAACTCGTAGCCAAGGCGCAGGTCACGTACTCTATCCCGCCCGCTCAGCGCCCCTAACCGGCGAGTCGTTTCGGTCCCGCGGGACGCGACGTCCTAGGGTGCCGCGAAGCGTCATCGGCACCTCGACCACGCCGTCACTCACCCGATCAACGAGTTGGCGCCGGATCTCTCGTTCCATGGTGCCTTTGCCGGCGTCGTCGCGAATGATGGCCCCCGAGTACGTGCCAAAGAGGGCGACCATCTGCTCGATGGTCCGAGGCCAGGTCCAGTCGAGGTGGACCTGTTTCACCGCGATGAAGAGATGATCGTCACCGAACTCGGCCCGCCATCCCCTCGGTTGTCGGTGACGATCGTGCGCGTCATCGCGCAGAGCGAGCAGGTCGTTCAACCAGGCCACGTCGCGACTGCATCCGTTCCACAGCACGAAGAGCAGACCCTCATCGCGCAATACGCGAGCCATCTCGATGGTGGCTGCGGGCTGAGTGAACCAGTGCCAGGCCGACGAGACGAGGACGACGTCAAAGGACGCGTCGTTGCACGGAAGTGCTTCGGCCGTACCCTTCAGCGCGCGAACCTCGGGGCTTCGGCGCGTGAGCACGGTCCGCATTTCGTTGTCGGGTTCGACGGCCGTGACCTTCGCACCGGCCGCAAGAAGCCATCTCGTCCACAGCCCGGTCCCCGCCGCGACTTCGAGGACTTCCTTCGCCGAGAGTTCACCCAAGATGACCGTCGCTTCGGGTGGTGGTGGGGGGCGATACTCGTCGTACTGTTGGGCGACCGTGCCGAACTTGAGTCCCCGACCGTCGCTCACGCCGAGCGCGGACCGGTTCGTTGTTGGACGTGGGCGAGCAGTTCATCGAGGGGCACGCGAACTTGCGCGGTGGTGTCGCGGTCACGAACCGTGACGGCACGGTCGTTCAGCGTGTCGAAGTCCACGGTGATGCAGTAGGGCGTACCGACCTCGTCCTGGCGACGGTAACGGCGACCGATCGACTGCGTCACGTCGTAGTCGCACATGAAGTGGGGGCGAAGCATATCCAAGACCTCGCCGGAGACGCCCTCGAGTTCGGGCTTCTTCGAGAGCGGCAACACGGCGATCTGATACGGCGCCAGTCGCCAGTCGAGTCGCAACACCGTGCGCGTCTCACCCTCGATCGTGTCCTCGTGATAGGCCGACATGAGAAAGGCCATCATGGCCCTCGTGGCCCCGGCCGCCGGTTCAATGACGTAGGGCCGGTATCGCTCGCCGCTGGCCTGATCGAAGTAGTAGAGCGCGACGCCCGAGGCGTTGGCGTGCTGGGCGAGGTCATAGTCACCCCGGTTGGCCACACCCTCTAATTCGTCCCAGCCCCAGGGGAAAGCAAACTCCACGTCGGTCGTGCCCTTGGAATAGTGCGAGAGGTCTTCGGGGGCGTGTTCGTGAAGCCGCAGTTGGTCTTCGGGAATACCGAGGTCGACGTACCAGCGAAAGCGCGCCTCCACCCAGTACCGGTACCACTCCTGCGCCTCGGCCGGCGGCACGAAGTACTCCATCTCCATTTGCTCGAACTCGCGCGTGCGAAATACGAAGTTCTGCGGCGTGATCTCGTTACGAAAGGACTTGCCGATCTGGGCAATGCCGAAGGGTGGCTTCTTTCGCGTCGTCGAGAGGACGTTGGCGAAGTTCGTAAACATACCTTGGGCCGTCTCCGGACGCAGGTAGGCCGTGGCACCCTCGCCTTCGACGGGACCCGCCTGCGTTTTAAACATGAGGTTGAAGGCCCGCGGCTCGGTGAACTCCGTCGATCCACAGTTCGGACAGACCCCGTCAATCTTGTCCTCGCGCCATCGCTCCTTACACTTCTTACAGTCAACGAGGGGATCGGTGAAGGTCTCGAGGTGTCCCGAGGCGGCCCAGATCGCCGAGGGACCAAGGATGGCGGCGTCGAGGCCCACGATGTCGCTGCGCAGTTGCACCATCGAACGCCACCAGGCCTGCTTCACGTTGCGCAGCATGTTGACGCCCAAAGGGCCGTAATCGTAGGTCGAACGGAAGCCGCCGTAAATTTCGGCCGATTGGAAGATAAAACCGCGCCGTTTCGCGAGATTCGTCACCTTGTCGAGTAGCTCGGCGTCGTACACGGGGGCGCTGTCCATTAGACAAGGTTACTTGGCGCCTCCGCACTCTTTAGCCGGATGATCACCTGGTTGGCCAGCAATCGTCCGTTCGTCGCGAGCGTCACGCGACCGTTCTCGACGTCCACCAGATGCGCAATCTCGCTGAGCGACGCGAACGCCTCGACGGGCACACCGCGCGAGGTGCGTAGAGCGAGCGAGTCGCGTTCGAACCGCTGGGTTCGCTCGTCCAACGTCTCATCGCCGCCGAGCGGTCTCTCCCCGCGCTGCACCATGGCGATGAAGCGATCGGGCGTTCGCACGTTCCAGAATCGCCGACCGTGTTGATGAGAGTGTGCACCCGAGCCGAAACCGACGTAGTCGTCCTGGTCCCAGTAGACGTGGTTGTGACGGCATTCGTGGCCCGGCTTCGCCCAGTTCGAGATCTCCTCCCACTGGTACCCGTTGGCCGCGAGTACCTCTCCCACCAGGTCGTAGGCCTCGGCCGACTCGTCCTCGTCGGGGTGACGGGTGGCGTCGTCACCGAGTGGCGTTCCCGCTTCCGGGGTCAAGACGTAGCAACTGAGATGCGGCGGAGGATTCTCGAGCGCGAGCAAGTCGTCCAAGGTGCGACGCACGTCCGTCAAGGATTCGGCGCGCGATCCAAGGATGAGGTCCATATTCCAGGTGGGGAAACCGGCGGCGGTCACCGCGCGCGACACCTCTTCGTGGGCCAAGGTGCCGTGTCGGCGACCGAGATCGGCCAACACCGCCGGTTGGGTCGACTGGACGCCGAAACTCATTCGATTGACGCCACCTTCTCGGTACGCCAGGAGTCGCTGCGCCGAAGCGTCCTCGGGATTGCACTCCACCGTCACTTCGGCGTCGGCGCTGCGAGGAATCGCGTCAAGGATTCGTAGTAACTGCGACGCCTCGAGTCGCGAGGGTGTGCCCCCACCGAAGAAGACCGACGTCGCGACTGGCAGGCCGTCCTCTCGCGCCCAGGCGATCTCTTGGAGGACCGCCTCGACGTACTCGTCCATCAGATGGTCACGGTCCGAGTACGTGGCGAAGGCGCAGTAGTCGCAGCGGTGCGCACAAAAGGGCACGTGCACGTACACGCCGAACGACGTCATGAATGCGGCGCGGGTACGAGTGGTGCGAGCGGCGCCGTGGAGCGCGCGGCGCGAAGACGTTTTCCGAAGTGCGCCTCGATGGCGTCGAGGGCGATGGCCATCACTTCGCCCGCGCCGGCCGGCGACGCTTCGCGTAGGACGCTCGCCAAGTCGCCGCCGACGATGCGTCGTATCAGGGCCAACCCGTCGCGCGAGAGCGAGACGCCGGAACGACACTCGGCGCAGAGCGTGCCACCGACCACGGCGTCAAAGGCCACCAGAGGTACGTCGCGTTCGCAGTTCACGCAGCGATCGACCACCGGGCGCGACCCATCGAGGGCGAGCAGTTTGAAGTAAAACGAGGCGGGCACCAGCATCGGGTCAAAGGAGGCGTCGTCCAGGGTCGTGAGGACTCGAGTGAGCAGCTCAAAGATTCCTTCGTCGGCGACGTCGTCGGACGGGACGGCGTCCACGACCTCCACCACCGCGTACCCGGCGTTGATGCGCGCGTAGGACGATCGGAGCGTGGTGAGTCGTTCGCGGTGGGCCACGTGACGCGCGATGTAGAACTCACCGCGGGTCTTGACGAGGTCGACGTCCACGTAGGCCAAGGTCTCGAGGTTGCCGCCGAGACGACTCGAAGACTTGCGAATTCCCTTGGCGAGCACCCGGACCTTGCCGTGATGTTGCGTCCAAAGGACCACGACCCGGTCCGACTCGCCGGACTTATAGGTCCTCAGCACGACTGCGTCGTCGCGAAACTCCTTCACTGCTCCGTCTCGTCATGACGATCTTCGAAGTGCTGCTTTCGTGGGGTGATGCCCATGTACCTATTCAAGGCGACGCCCAGGGCCACCATGACCGCGAGGACGCCCGGCACCACCACGATGGGGAGGAGTTGGTGGTCACCCTTCGCGACCAGCACCCAAAGGAACAGGTAGAAGAGGGCACCCAGCACGATCATCGTGCGGGTCATCGTCACTTGTCGAGGCCCCCGAAGCGGCGTTCTCGCCGCTGGAACTCCTCGACCGCTTCAAAGAGTTGCTCTCGACGAAAGTCGGGCCAGAGGACGTCGGTGAAGACCAACTCCGAATAGGCCATCTCCCACAAGAGGAAGTTGGAAATGCGGTACTCCCCCGAGGTGCGCACGACCAGATCGGGGTCGGGCAACTCGGGGTGATAGAGCCGGCTACGCAGCGCCTTCTCGTCAATCTTGTTGGCGGGCACCTTGTCCGCGACGAGCCGCGCCACGGCGTCGACGATCTCGGCGCGACCACCGTAGTTGAAGGCAATGTTGAGGGTCATGGCCTTGTTCGCCCCGGTGAGCGACTCGGCGCTGTCCATGTTCTTCATCACCTTTTTCGGTACGCGCCAGTCTCGGCGTCCCGAGAAGGTGATGCGCACCCCCTGGTCGTGCAATTCGTGCTGGCGCCGCTGCAGGAGTCCACTGTTGAAGTTCATGAGGTAACGCACCTCGTCGACGGGACGTCGCCAGTTCTCGGTGGAGAAGGCGTAGACCGTGAGCACGCGCACGCCCAACGAGAGTGCCCCGTAGGTGGTGTCGAGAAGACTCTCCTCGCCGGCGCCGTGGCCCACGGTTCGCGGAAGACCTTGACGCTGCGCCCAACGACCGTTTCCGTCCATGACGATGGCCACGTGCTTGGGTATGGTGCCACCCACGAGGGACGCGGGAATCTCTATCGGACGTGGATCGGGCACAGAGCAAACTTACTTGGTGGTGGAAAAGTCGCTCTCGGTGGACATCCTAAAATCGAGTGGTGAAGAGTTTTGATCCCGACGAGGAGACCACCTACGTCGAGCCCGACGACGAACGCGGCGTGCAACTCGACGAGGACGTGGTGGCGATCGACGCCGAGCGGGCCTTGGCGCTCCTCGACCTCATCACCCGGGACCTGCCCGGCGGCGGCGAGAGTCGCGACGGCCAGCGCCAAATGATTCGCGCCGTGGCGGCGGCTCTCTCTCGTCGCAAGTCCACGGTGATCGAGGCCGGGACCGGTATCGGCAAGTCACTGGCCTATCTGATCCCGGCCGTCATGTCGGGTCAACGCGTGGTGGTCGCCACGGCCACCAAGAACCTGCAGGACCAGTTGGCGCAGAAGGATGCACCGACCGTCGCCGGCCACGCCAAAGGCGTTCGAGTCGCCGTGTTGAAGGGAAAGCAAAACTACGTCTGTCGTAATCGCATCCAGAGCGTCAGTGGTGCCGCCCAGTTGAGTTTTGACGACGGCAGCGATGTGCCCCAAGGAGTCGCCGACCAGATGCGACGGATCCTTCGCTGGGCCAACGAGACCGAGACCGGTGACCGCGACGAACTGCCCTTCGAAGTCGATCAACGCGCCTGGCGCGGACTCTCGGTGACGCCCCAGGAGTGTCTCCATCGCACCAACTGTCCGCAGGGCCAAAACTGTTTCGCCGAACTGGCCAAGGACCGTGCCGCCGAAGCCTCGATCCTCATTGTCAACACCCACCTCTACGCCAGTCACATTGCCTCGGGCTCGATGTTGTTGCCCGCCCACGACTACGTGGTGTTCGACGAGGCCCACGAGATCGTCGACATCTTCGCCTCGCTGCTCGGCACGTCACTGAACGCCACGCGACTTCGCGCCCTCGCCGGCGTGGCCCGACCCCTGCTCGATTCGTCCTTTCACGAACGCGTGCTCGAACTGGTCTCGGTCGCCGACCGGTTCGCCGCGTCGTTGCAGGCGCAGTACGACAGCGGTGCGTTAACTGGTCTCGCCGAGGACTGCCTGCGCGAGCTGGGCCGAGCGAACGAACTGGTCACCATCCTCGTCGAAGGACTTCGCTCACTCGAACCGGGCGGCGCCGACAGCGAAGCGCGCAAGATCCGGGCCCTCGGTCCGGCCATTCATCTGGCCAATGACCTCGCGCGCGTCAACCGCGTTCGCGACGGCGAACTGCTCTTCCTCTCAAAACGTGACCGCGAGGTCGACGTGGAGATCTCGCTCGTCGACGTCGGGCCGCGGCTGCGCGACGACCTCTGGGGTTCGGTGACCGCCATCCTCACCAGCGCCACGATTCCCGACACCTTGCCCGCCAGTCTCGGTCTGGACAACACGGCGATTGAGCGCTTCGAGAGTCCGTTCGACTATCAGAACAATTCGCTGCTCTACGTGCCCGAAGGGTTCCCCGGTCGCAACGAGCCGAATGCCGAAGCCGCCATCATCGACGAACTCGTGGAACTAATCCGCGCCGCCGGGGGTCGAACCTTGGCCCTGTTCACCAACCGCGCCGTCATGAACCGAGTCGCCGAAGCGGTCGAACCTCGATTGACGACCACCGTCCTCGTGCAGGGGACGCTCTCGCGCCAACGGATCATCGAAGAGTTCCGCGACAACGCCGAGGCCAGTCTGTTCGCGGTGACGAGTTTCTGGCAAGGCATCGACGTACCGGGCCACTCTCTCAGTTTGGTCACCATCGACCGACTGCCGTTCGCCGTGCCGAACGATCCCCTGGCCGAGGCCCGCCGGGCCAAGTCGCAACGTCCTTTCTACGAGGTCGACCTCCCGCGCGCGACGATGCTGCTCGCCCAAGGCGTTGGTCGCCTCATCCGCAACAACACCGACCGTGGCGTCGTAGCTGTCCTCGACACCCGACTGGCCCAGTCGAGCTACCGCGCGGCGATGTTCAAGAAACTGCCCGCCATGAAACGGACGCGCGATAAGGCGCAGGTCCACGCCTTTTTGGAAGAACTGCGCGAAAGTCCGGTCGTTCGTTGACCTTCGCGCGAATGCGGCAGTTGGCCGGTGTCGGGCAATAAACTAGTTATTCACTCGAATAACTATTTTGGAGCGCCAGTGAATATTGACATCTATATCATGCTCGGCAGCGCCGTGGTGGGACTCCTCGTTGGTCTGACCGGCATGGGCGGTGGGGCGCTCATGACCCCCATGCTGGTGCTGCTCTTCGGCGTTACGCCCTCGGCGGCGATCGCCTCGGACCTCATGGCCGCTCTCTTCATGAAGCCGGCCGGGGTCGCCATTCACTGGCGACGAAAGACCGTGAACAACGACATCGTCAAGTACCTCTGTCTCGGATCCGTGCCCGCGGCGTTCGCCGGCACCTACGTCATGCATCTGCTGGGCCAGAGTCCACTCGCCGAGCATCGGTTGCAGATCGTGCTCGGCTCGGCGCTGATCATCGGTGCGCTGGCCATCTTCTACCGCTCGGTCTTCGTCGAAGCACCACCCTCGGGTTTAGAGCACGCCGCGGTGCGCCGACTGCCGACGGTCGCCATTGGCGTGGTGGGCGGTTTCATGGTTGGTCTCACCTCGGTCGGGGCCGGGTCGCTCATCCTCGTGCTGTTGGTGATGGTCTATCCAACCCTCAGCAATAGCCAGTTGGTCGGTACCGACCTCACGCAGTCGCTGCCCCTCACCCTCGGGGCCACGCTCGGGACGTTGCTCTTCAGCCACGTCGACTTTGCGCTCACGACGTCGATCATCATCGGCAGCGTGCCGGCGGTCGTGGTGGGCTCGCTCTTGTCGTCGCGCTCCAACGGCTACCTCCTTCGTCGCGTCATCACTGGAGTCGTCCTCTTGAGTGGACTGAAATACGTCGGGGTGCCCACCAACGGCCTGGGCGTCATCGCGGTCGGCGTCATTGTGCTCATTATCTTCATCAGCGTGCGTCACTGGCGCCACGGACAGCGACTGTTGCTGGCTGAGCCCGCCTCAGTACCCGAACCGGTCGAGGGTGTCGTCGCGCTTTTGCCAACCGGGCTCGACGGAGACCTTTAACTCGAGGAAGCAACCCTCGGGAAGCTGTCGCCGCGCGGCGATGCCGACGTCCTTCAGCAGCGCCCCGCCCTTGCCAATCACCATCCCCTTTTGGGATTCGCGCTCCACGAGGATCTCGACCAGGATGTGCGGCCACTCGAACTCGAGCACGCGACAGTGGATCGAGTGCGGTAGTTCCTGTTTGGTCTTTCGAACCAACTGCTCGCGCACCAGTTCCGCCACCCACATCGCCTCGGGCACGTCGGAGACTTCGTCGTCCGGGAAGAGGAACGGCGACTCGGGCATGGCCCGTTTGACGTAGTCAACCAGGGCCTGGGTCCCTTCGCCGGTCTTGGCCGACACGGGGAAGTACTCGACGCGCTCCGCCACGCCGTCCAGATTCAGTTCACTTGCCAGTTCGACCACGGCCTCGGTCGCGGCCACTAATTGGGCGACCACCGACTCGCGACCGGCCTTGTCCATCTTGTTCACCACGACGCACGGCAACGGTCCCTTCGGACTTCGCGCGTTCTGCAGCATCGTGGTCAACACGTTACGGTCACCAGGACCAATCGAAGAACTGGCTTCGATCACCGCGAGAATCACGTCGACGCCGTCGGCCGCCGCGCGCGCCGTGTCGTTCAAACGTCCCCCGAGCGTGGTCTTGGGGCGATGGATGCCCGGCGTATCGACGAAGATGATCTGGATGTCCTCTTCGGTCAAGATGCCGCGGATGGCTTGGCGAGTGGTGTTGGGCGACGCGGCGGTGATCGAGACTTTGGTGCCCACGACTTGGTTGAGCAAGGTCGACTTACCGACGTTCGGACGCCCGATGATGGCCGCGAAACCGGAGAAGGTCATTTGGCGCTTACCAAGGGCTCGACGAGCACCTCTTCCACCCGTCGCCCGTCGAGTCGCAACACGGTGAGGCGGTAGTGCGGGGTGGCGTAGACGTCGCCGATCTCGGGCACTCCACCGGCCAAGTCCATCACCAGTCCGCCAATGGTGTCCCAACCGTCCTTGGGGAGCGCCAAGCCGTACTCCACGTTGGCGTCGTCGATATTGAGCCGTCCGCTGAGCGCCAGACCGTGCTCGATGGTCCCCACGTCGTCGGTGTCTTCCACGATGGGATCGGACTCGTCGGTGATCTCTCCCACCAACTCTTCGAGGATGTCCTCCAAGGTGACCAGTCCGGCCGTGCCCCCGTACTCGTCCACGACCACGAAGAGGTGCGACTTGGCGCGGCGAATCTCGGTGAGGAGCGAGGCGACGCGCTTGGTCTCGGGGACGAAGTGGGCCGTGCCCATGTGGGTACGCAAGAGTTCGTCGCCCAGTCCGGTCGCCACCAAACCGGCGAGGTGGCGAAGGTTGACGATGCCCACTACGTCGTCGACGCCTTCGCCGAGCACCGGGAGCCGCGAGCGACCCGACTCAATGGACAGGTCCAACGCTTGTCGCACCGTTTGGTTGTCGGCGATGTCCACCATGTCGATGCGCGGCACCATCACTTCGCGCACGATGGTGTCGCCGAACTCAATGACCGAGTGAATGAAGTTGCGTTCTTCGGACTCAATGGCGCGGTCTTCGTGTGCGACGTCAGCCATGGCGAGGACTTCGGATTCAGTAACGCGCGACGAGCGTCCGGTCGGGCCGAACCATCCGATCACCAAGTCGGCAATGGCGAGAAGGAAGTCCGAGATCCATTTGATGGGCCAGAATTTCAGGATCCGCCGCACGATGGGCGCCGCGGTCAGCGCGGCGCTGTCGGGATGTTGCACGGCGTAGTTCTTCGGAATGGCCTCGAATACGACGAAGATGACGACCACTTCGCCCACCGTCGCGATGAACAGCCCGGCCGCCCCGAACAGTCGTCCGGCCAAGACGCCGACCATGGTCGCCGAGACCAGTTGACAGATCAGCACCAGTAACAAGATGGTGTTGAGGAACTTCTCTGGCGATTCGGACAGTTCCACCAACGCCTTGGCGCCGTGGCGGCCTTGGTCGCGTAGCGAACGGGCCCGGGACTTGTTCATCCGCACCAGCGAGGTTTCGGCGATGGCGAAGAATCCCGATAGGACGAGCAAGGCGGCGACGGTGATCAAGAGATAGGTGTCGCTCATCGACCACGTGACACCGATCACGATGAGGTGGGGCGGTTGTGGCGAGCGAGCAGGACCTGCTCGCGCGCTTCCATTCGTTCGGCTTCCTCGTCGACTACGTGGTCCCAGCCGAGCAGGTGCAAGACGCCGTGCACGACCAAGAGGGCGATTTCGTCGTCGAGGGTGACCTCGTGCTCGAGGGCGTTGCGCGCCGCGACCGCGGGGCAGATGACGATGTCGCCCACCAGTTGGGGAATCTCGGGCAACGGCTGCTCGCCGGGACCGCTGCCCCCGGCGTCGGGAACGCGTCCGGAGGGTTCTGGTTCGTTGTCGATGGGAAAACTGAGGACGTCCGTCGATCCTTCTTTGCCCATGAACTGTCGGTTGAGGGCCGCGATGGCGGGCTCGTCGAGGAAGATCAGCGACACTTCGGCCAGACCGCGCACGCCTTCGTCGGTGAGCGCACCGTTAGCGAGCGCCGCCCAACGTTCGAGGTCGACGGACTCATCATGTTGCTCGTCGGCAGCGTAGATATCGATGCTCATGACTCGTGTTGGTCGTAGGCCGCGACGATGTCGCCCACAATCCGGTGACGAACGACGTCCTTCGCGTTCAGGTGGATGAAGCTAATCCCCTCCACGTTCCAGAGGATCTTCTCGATGGTGGCGAGACCGGAGTGCTTGCCGTTGAGGTCGACCTGGGTCACGTCGCCGGTCACCACGGCCTTGGAGTTAAAGCCAATCCTGGTGAGGAACATCTTCATCTGCTCCGGCGTGGTGTTCTGGGCTTCGTCGAGGATGATGAACGAGTCGTTCAAGGTGCGTCCTCGCATGAAGGCCAAAGGCGCCACTTCGATGGTGCCGTTGGCGATGAGGCGTTGCGCCCCTTCGGGTCCGACCATGTCGTAGAGCGCGTCGTAGAGGGGGCGCAAGTAGGGATCGACCTTGGCCATGAGGTCACCGGGCAAGAAGCCAAGGTGCTCGCCCGCTTCGACGGCCGGACGGGTGAGGACAATGCGCTGCACTTGACGGCGATGTAACGCCTGGACGGCTTGGGCCACGGCGAGGTAGCTCTTGCCCGTGCCGGCCGGTCCAATGCCGAAAGTGATGATCGACGTATCGATGGCGTCGGTGTAGCGCTTCTGTCCGGCCGTGGACGGTCGCACGGCCTTGCCTTTGGCGCTGCGCACGACCTCGTGACGGAGGACTTCGCTGGGACGAAGGTCGTCGTCGACCATGTCGATGGTGCGCGCGATCTTGGCCGGATCGAGACCTTGACCACTCTCCAGGACGAGGACCAGCTCGTCGAAGAGTCGCAGCACCTTGGCGGCGTCGGGTCCGGTGACCGAGATCTGGTTACCCTGCACACGAATCTTGGAGTTGGGAAAGGACTTCTCCACCACGCGAAGGTGTTCGTCGCGCGGTCCGAGCAGGCTCGCCATCAAGTGGGTGTTCGGTACGAAGGTGGTCGCCGTGAGGGCCTCTTGGGCCGTGGCATCTGAGGTCATCCGGGTGGCCACTCCAGTCGACGTCCGCCGAGGACGTGCATGTGTAGGTGAGGAACTGACATCTGACCGTCGTGGCCAATGTTAAAGACCAAACGGTAGCCACTTTCGCGCACGCCTTCATCCTCCACCACGCGTTGGGCGAGGAGTACCAGATCATCGACGATGCCGCCGTG
>JANXXO010000080.1 GCA_025350565.1 Acidimicrobiaceae bacterium | reverse complement strand
CGCAGTTAAAGGCGCTCCTCACGAGTCTTTCGGGCGTTGACGCCGTCGGGGCCGAGGCCCGGGTGGCCAAACTCTCCACTCGCTCTATCAAGAAGTCGACGAAGATGGCCGCCATCGATCTCGCCATTTCGATGGTTGACTTGACGACGCTCGAAGGGGCTGACACGCCCGGGCGCGTCACCTCGCTGTGCACCAAAGCCATGCGTCCCGATCCGCGTGACCACGCCGTTCCTTCGGTCGCCGCTGTCTGCGTCTACCCGGACCTGGTCGCCCACGCCCGTTCGGTGCTGGGCAGTTCGTCGGTCGCCCTGGCTGCCGTGGCGACGTCATTCCCCTCTGGTAGAGCTTCGCTCAAGGTGAAGTTGATGGACGTACAAGAAGCGGTGCAGGCCGGCGCCGACGAAATCGACATGGTCATCGACCGCGGCGCCTTCTTGTCGGGGCGGATCGGCCAAGTCTTCGATGAGGTCGTGGCCGTGAAGGAAGCGTGCGGCCGTGCCCACCTGAAAGTGATTCTCGAAACGGGCGAACTCGTGACGTACGACAACGTTCGCCGGGCCAGCTGGATCGCCATGCTCGGTGGCGCCGATTTCATTAAGACGTCCACCGGCAAGGTAAGCGTCAACGCGACGTTGCCGGTCGCGCTCGTCATGCTCGAAGCCGTTCGTGACTTTGCCGAAACGGCGGGGCGAACCGTCGGGGTCAAGGTCGCCGGAGGTATTCGAACCTCGAAGGACGCCATTCGCTACTTGGTGCTGGTCAACGAGACGGTCGGTTCGGCGTGGTTGACGCCGGAGCACTTTCGCTTCGGCGCGTCGTCGCTCCTCAACGATCTCTTGATGCAACGCCTGAAGCAACAGCGTGGCGCCTACGTGCGACCCGACGAATTCAGCGGCGACTGATGACTGATCGTACGCTGGCCAACTCGCAGCTGGGCTCTCTCGACTACGATCCCGCGCCCGAGTCGGCGTCCATCGCCAAACTCAAGGCCAGTTACGGACTCTTCATCGACGGAGAGTTTACTAGTCCCTCGCGCCACGAACAGTTCCCGTCGCTCAATCCCGCGACCGAGGAGACGCTCGCCACCGTCGCCCAGGCGAGCGCGGCCGACGTCGACCGCGCGGTCGGCGCAGCCCGACGCGCCTACGCCTCCACGTGGTCCAAGACCTCCGGTGCGCAGCGTTCCAAATACCTCTTTCGAATCGCTCGATTGATCCAGGAACGGTCGCGCGAACTGGCGGTCGTCGAGACGTTGGACAACGGCAAGCCAATTCGTGAGTCGCGCGACGTCGACATCCCCCTCGCCGCGGCCCACTTCTTCTATTACGCCGGCTGGGCCGACAAGCTCGATTACGCGGGCTACGGGCGTAACCCCAAGCCCCTCGGCGTCGCCGGCCAAATCATCCCGTGGAACTTTCCGTTACTCATGGCCGCGTGGAAGTTGGCGCCAGCGCTCGCGGCCGGTAACACCTGCGTGTTGAAGCCGGCCGAAACGACGCCGCTGAGCGCGTTGCTACTAGCCGAGATTCTGCAACAGGCCGAACTCCCCGAGGGCGTCGTCAACATCATCACCGGCGACGGTTCGACGGGGAGTGCCCTGGTGGACCACCCGGACGTCGACAAGATCGCCTTCACGGGTTTGACCGAGGTGGGACGAAACATCCAACAGCGCACGGCCGCGAGTCATAAGCATCTGACGCTCGAACTCGGCGGCAAAGGCGCCAACATCGTGTTCGAGGATGCGCCCATTGACGAGATGATCGAGGGCATCATCGACGGGATCTTCTTCAACCAGGGCCACGTGTGTTGTGCGGGGTCGCGACTCTTGGTGCAAGAGTCCATTGCCGATGAAGTACTGCGTCGACTCATACGTCGCGTCGAACAGCTTCGCGTGGGGGACCCCCTCGACAAGAACACCGACGTAGGGGCCATCAACTCCGCGGCCCAACTACTTCGGATCCGCGAGCTAACCGACGTCGGCGAAGGTGAAGGGGCGACGCGGTACACCAGTTCCTGCGAACTTCCTCAAAAGGGTTACTGGTTTGCGCCGACCGTCTTCGCGGACGTCGCGCAGTCCCACCGCATCGCGCGCGAGGAAATCTTTGGGCCGGTGCTTTCCGTGCTCACGTTTCGTACCCCCGAAGAGGCCGTGGCCAAGGCGAACAATACGAACTACGGATTGGCCTGTGGCGTGTGGAGCGAAAAGGGAAGTCGCACCCTCTGGGTCGCGCAGCGACTTCGCGCCGGCGTGATCTGGGCGAATACGTACAACCGTTTTGACCCGACCAGCCCTTTCGGTGGCATGCGCGAGTCGGGTTTTGGCCGAGAGGGCGGCCGTCACGGACTCGAGGCGTACCTCAATGTCTGACACTCGCCTCGATGTGCGTAAGACCTACAAGCTCCTCATCAACGGCGCCTTCCCGCGCTCCGAGAGCGGTCGAAGTTACGAAGTCGTCACCGCCAAAGGGGCGTTCCTCGCCAACGTTGCCCAAGGATCGCGCAAAGATGTCCGCGACGCCGTGGTGGCGGCGAGGAGTGCGCAGCCCAAGTGGTGGGGCGCCACCGCCTACAACCGCGGTCAGGTCATTTACCGTCTCGCCGAGATGGCCGAGTCGCGCCGCGAGGAGTTGGCCGAACACGTGCAGCTCAGTGAGGGCGTGAGTGCGCGCGCGGCCAAGGCTGTGGTGGCCTCGTCCATTGACCGGGTCGTCTGGTACGCCGGGTGGACCGACAAGATCGCCCAAGTGTTCGGCGGTACCAATCCCGTCGCCGGACCGTACTTCAACTTCTCGATTCCCGTGCCGAGTGGGGTGGTCGGTGTGCTCGCTGATCAAGAGTCGTCGCTGCTCGCGTTCGTGGACGCCGTGCTCGCTCCGATGTGCGTTGGTAATACGGTCGTCGCCATCACCAGCGAGCGACGCCCGACGCCGGCCGTGCTGCTCGGCGAAATGACCGCTTCGTCGGACTTTCCTGGCGGCGTCTTGAATATCATTACGGGGCGCACGGACGAGTTGGCGCCCACGCTCGCCGCGCACGAAGACGTCGACGGCATCGATCTCGCTGGGGTGGCGCGCGACGCCGCCAACGACTTGGCCGCCACGGGCGCGCAGTCCATCAAGCGCGTGCTGCGTGTGGTGCCGACGAATGACGATTCGCTTCGACGACTTCGTGCCTTCATTGAGACGTCCACCGTGTGGCACACGATTGGTCAGTGATGAAGAACCCCTACAAACTTGCTCAACGGGCCGCGGACGAACTGCGCGACGAAAGTGGGTTCGACCACTACGACATCGCCATCATCCTGGGTTCGGGCTGGAAGGAAGGCGCCGGAGCGTTGGGAACGCCCACCAGCGAAGTGTCGACCTCGTCACTGAGCGGCTTCGTGGCCCCGACGGTCGCTGGTCATAGTGGAAAGATCATGTCGATCACGCTGGGCGATCGTCGTATCGCGCTGGTGGCGGGACGGGTGCACCTCTACGAGGGCAACAGCGCCGACCAGGTGGTCCACCCCGTTCGCACCGCGATCGCCGCGGGAGCGACCAAAATCGTCCTGACCAACGCCGCCGGTGGCATCGACCCTTCGTGGGGTCCGGGCACGGTCGTCGTGATCAAGGACCATCTCAATCTCACGGGCACGTCACCGCTGGAAGGAGCCGCCCCACCGAAGGGCTACGGCTCGCGGTTCGTTGACCTCACCGATCTCTACAGCGCACGGCTGCGCACTGCGGTTCGCCGGGCCGTCCCCGATCTCCACGAAGGGGTCTACTGCGGCTTTCGTGGGCCGCACTACGAGACGCCGGCCGAGATAGTGATGGCCCGCGCCATGGGCGCCTCGCTCGCGGGGATGTCTACGGTCCTCGAAGCAATCGCGGCGCGTCACTTGGGAGCGGAGGTCCTCGGGCTGAGTCTGGTCTCTAACCACGCCGCGGGCGTGACGGCCGGCCACCTCAACCACCTCGAGGTCCTCGAAGCCGGGCAAAACGCTGCCGCCTCGCTCGGCGCGCTCTTGACGCGCGTCGTGCCGGTCCTGTGAATCCAGCACTTCGCGACCGGGTGTCCGCGTGGATTACCGGTGATCCCGACCCCGAGGACCGCGCGACGCTGCAGTCCCTCCTCGAGGACGACGACGAAGTCGAACTGGAACGCCGTTTCGCCTCGCCGCTGACCTTCGGCACCGCGGGACTTCGCGGTCCCGTCATGGCCGGGCCGGCCGGGATGAATCGCTACACCGTTCGCCGCGCCACGCAGGGCGTCATTGCCTGGTTGGCCGAGCTCGGCGTCGACGGCGAGCGCGGCGTCGTGGTTGGTCGAGACGGCCGACGGGGATCGGAATCCTTCAACAGCGAGGTGGTCAGGGTGCTGTTGGGCGCCGGGGTCAAGGTCTTCGAAATGCCCCAGCCGTTGCCGACTCCCTTGGTTGCCTACTGCGTCAAAGAACTGGGCGCGGCGGCCGGCATCATGATCACCGCGAGCCACAATCCACCCAACGACAACGGCTACAAACTCTATTCGAGCGACGGTTCCCAGATCATCTCGCCGAACGACGAGATCGTCGAACGCTACGCCGACGCCGCGGGGATAGCGGTGCTGGCGGAGCGGCCCAGTTCCCTTCATCGCTGGATCTCGCCCGACGTCCTCACCAAATACCGCGGCCACATGAGCCAACGCTTCGCCGCGGCGGGCGGTTCCGACTTCCCGATCGCTTACACCCCCTTGCACGGGGTCGGGGGCGCCCCGATGATGGAGCTCTTCGCCGAGGCCGGCTACCGACAGGTCACCAAGGTGGATGCCCAGTTCGAACCGGACGGCCGTTTTCCCACCCTGCCTTTTCCCAATCCCGAAGAACCGGGCGCACTCGACCTCGCGATGGCCTGCGCCGACGAGGTCCACGCCACCCTGGTCATTGCGAACGACCCCGACGCCGATCGTTTGGGGGCCGCCGTGAAAGGGTCGAAGGGCTGGCAGGTCCTGCGCGGCGACGAAATCGGTTGGCTACTCGCCACCTTGCTCCTCACGGACGGCACCGGCGCCGACGACACCATCGCCACCACCATTGTGTCGTCGACGATGTTGGAAGCCATGGCCCGTGAAGCTGGCGTGCGCTTCACGATGACCCTCACCGGCTTCAAGTGGTTGGCGCGCGCGGCCGGTGACGGGGTACTTCGCTTCGGGTACGAAGAGGCGCTCGGCTTCGCCGTTGATCCCCTCGTCGCCGACAAGGACGGGCTATCGGCGGCGTTAGCGCTGTCGCTGCTCGCCGTGCAGCTGGACAAGAAGGGCCAGACGCTGCTCGATCGGCTCGACCAAATCGAGTCGCATTTTGGCGTTCATTCGCTGGTGCAGATGTCCCTGCGCGCTGAAGGAGCTGAGGGTCTGGTCGCCATCAAGCGGGCCGTAGCCAAAATGCGTGAGCATCCGCCCACGGCGCTCGGCGGAATCGCGGTGAGCGAGTTCTTCGATCTTGAGCACGGTTACGAGGGGCTCGGACCGACCGACGGCGTACTCTTGCGACTCGGCGCCTCCGGGCGCGTGGTGGTGCGACCATCGGGCACCGAACCAAAACTGAAGGCGTATATCGAAGTCACCTCGCCGCCGTCCTCGACGACGCCGCTCGCTCGGCAACGCGAAGCGGCGTCCGACACCGTGCGCGCCGTTCGCCGGGACCTCGAAGCGCTGTTGCGTTTCTAAGCCTGTCGAAGGGCTGCGTAGCCCGGCTTGATGATCGTATTGATCATTTCCAATCGCTGGTCGAAGGGGAAGAAGGCGCTCTTGGCCGCGTTGAGGGTCATCCACTCCATGTCCGCGAGCGTCCAACCGAACGCCTCGGCGCAAGTGGCGAACTCGCTCGACATCGAGATGCCACTCATCAAACGATTGTCGGTATTGAGGGTCACGCGGAAGCGCAGTTTGCGCAGGACCTCGATCGGATGCGACGCGATTGACAGCGCGGCGCCCGTGTGCACGTTCGACGTCGGACAGACCTCGAGGGGGATACGACGGTCGCGAATGAAGTTGGCCAGTCGACCGAGGTGATACTCACCGTCTTTTTCAATGATGTCGTCGGCGATGCGCACACCGTGGCCGAGTCGCTCGGCGTTGCAGAACTGCACGGCCTCCCAGATCGACGGCAAACCAAACGCCTCCCCGGCGTGAATGGTCATATGGAAGTCTTCGCGTTGCACGAGGTGGAAGGCGCGAAGGTGATGCGTGGGTGGAAAGCCGTCTTCGGGACCGGCAATGTCAAAACCGCAGACGCCCCGGTCGCGGAACTGGATGGCCAGTTCGGCGATGGTCTCGCTCAAGTTGGCCTGGCGCATGGCCGACAGAATTGCCCGCACGATAATCGGGTGGCCCTCCGCACGCGCCTCGTGCATGCCTCGTTCGAAACCCGCCAGCACGGCAGCGACCACTTCGTGCAAGGTGAGGCCGCCACTCAGGTGTAACTCGGGAGCAAAACGAATTTCGGCGTAGACCACGCCGTCACGGGCCAGGTCGAGCGCCGCTTCGCGCGCGACGCGCTCTAATTGGTCATTCGTCTGCATGAGGGCCGTCGTGTGAGCGAAACCTTCGAGGTACCGCACGAGATCACTGCCCGGGGTGTCGGCGATGAACCACGAGCGCAGTTGCTCGGCGTCGTTGGTCGGCAGTCCGGAGTAGTTCGTCTCTTGGGCCAACTCCAACACCGTGGTCGGTCGCAGTCCGCCGTCGAGGTGATCGTGCAACACAACCTTCGGCGCCCGTTGGATGAGATCGCGCGTGAGTGGCGTAGGCGTCATAAAGAAAGGCTAGTCAACAGGGTTGTGGATTACTTGGTGACACGTTCTAGTAGCAGGGGTTGCGCGTTCACCGGCCGTTCACCTACGACAACGGCTCGAGCGATGGCGTCGCGCCCGCGTTGAAGATGGGCCTCATCGTCCGCGTGCAGTTCGAAGAGGGGCTGACCCTTAGAGATTGCTTCGCCTTCACGAACGAGACACACAACGCCCGCCGCGGCACTGACGGAGTCTTCTTTTCGTTCGCGACCAGCGCCGAGTCGCCACGCCGCGACCCCCACGTCCAGCGCGTCGATTGACTGAATGACGCCGTCGTGTTCGGCGATCACTTTGTCGGTGCAGACCGCGACCGGTAGCGCCGCGTCGGGGTCGCCACCTTGGGCACGAATCATCGTGCGGTAGACCTCGTAGGCGGAACCGTCGTCCAGTTTTCCCGCGGGGTCGACGTGGATGTCGACCAGTTGGAGCATGACGCGCGCCAACTCGACCGATAACTCGCGCACGTCGTCGGGACCGTTGCCTCGGAGTACTTCCACGGACTCCGTCACCTCGAGCGCGTTACCGACGGCCCGACCGAGGGGAGCGTCCATCGACGTGAGCTGGGCGACTGTGGCGACGCCGTGGTCCGTGCCCAGGCGAACCATGGTGTGGGCGAGGATTCGCGCGCGTTCCACGTTCTTGATGAAGGCACCACGCCCGACCTTCACGTCGAGCACCAACGCGTGGGTACCTTCGGCAATCTTCTTGGACATGATCGACGACGAGATGAGCGGAATGGACTCCACCGTCGCCGTGACGTCGCGCAGTGAGTACAGCTTGCGATCGACCGGCGCCAGACCCTGTCCGGCGGCGCAAATCACGGCGCCGATCGAGTCGAGCTGTTCGCGGATCTCTTCGTTCGAGAGGAACGCTCGCCATCCGGGGATGGACTCCAACTTGTCGAGCGTGCCGCCGGTGTGGCCCAGTCCTCGACCGGAGAGTTGGGGCACGGCCGCCCCGCAGGCCGCGACGAGCGGGGCCAGTATGAGCGAGATTTTGTCGCCGACGCCGCCCGTGGAGTGCTTGTCGACCGTGGGGCGCGAGAGACCCCGAAGGTCAAGACGCTCGCCGGAGGCGATCATGCAGTCCGTCCAGGTACTGAGTTCGGCGTCACTGAGTCCGTTGAAATAAATGGCCATGAGAAGCGCCGACATCTGTTCCTCGGCGACCTCACCGCGGACGTACGCGTCGAGTATCCAGGCGATCGCTTCGTTGGCGAGGAGCCGCCCATCGCGTTTCGTGGCGATGACGTCGACGGCCGAATACGTCACCCGCTCCTCCGTACGCCCAGGTCGTCGGGACCGAAGGCGTCAGGTAAGAGTTGCGAAAGAGCCGTGGGGGTGCGGTCGTCGCCCGCGTCGATGAGGAGCTCGTTGCCGCCATGTTCGAAGAGCACTTGGCGACACCGGCCACAGGGCGCGATGGGTTGACCGTCCCCGGCGACGATCGAGACGGCGACGAGCCGCCCTCCGCCTTGACGAATGAGGTCGCTCACCAGTGAACATTCCGCGCAGAGCGTGAGACCGTAGCTCGCGTTTTCGACGTTGGCGCCATCAATGAGTCGACCATCGTCGGTCACGGCGCAGGCGCCAACCGTCACGCGCGAGTACGGCGCGTACGAGGTCGTGGTGGCGTGACGGGCCCGCGCGCGTAGGTCGTTCCACGGGATGTCAGGGGTTGCACTCACGACCAAACAGTACACTTCGCCTTGCGTGAAAAACTTCCGAAACTCCCGTGTCAAGGTCTGCGACGAAGTGGCGGCGGCACTCGCCGAAGGACGTGGAGTCGTCGCACTGGAGACGACCATCGTCGTACACGGCTTACCGGCGCCTACCAATCTCGAGGTCGCGGAGCAGTGCGAAGACGCGGTGCGCGCCGGCGGTTCCGTTCCGGCGACGATTGGCGTGATCAACGGAGAAGTCGTCGTGGGCCTTCGTCGCGAGGAGTTGGCGGACCTCGCGTCCCCCGATCGTCACGCGGCAAAACTATCGGCGCGCGACATCGCGATGGCCGTCGCCCAAGGCGGCGACGGCGCCACCACCGTCGCGGGCACCATCACCGTGGCGCGACGCATCGGCATTGACGTGATGGCGACCGGCGGACTCGGAGGCGTGCACCGCGACGTTCGCGAGAGCTTCGACGAATCGGCGGATTTAAGCGCGCTCTCGCGCAATCAGGTCCTGGTGGTCGCCTCGGGCGTGAAGTCAATTTTGGACATCGGGGCCACGCTCGAGCGACTCGACACGTTGGGCGTCGCGGTCGCCGGTTTCAACACCACCAGATTCCCTGGTTTTTATCAGTTCGATAGCGGCTTCCCCTTGGAGTGGTCGTTGACCAGCGAGGGTGAAGCGGCCGCGGCGTTCCTTGCGCACTGCGATTTCTCGTCCACCGGGTTTCTGGTCGCTAATCCGATTGCTCAGGATCGACAACTCGACGCTGACGTGCACGACCGCGCGCTGTCGAGCGCCTTGGCGCAGGCCAAGTTGCTGGGCGTCAGTGGAAAGGACGTCACGCCCGTGCTGCTGGCCGAGTTCGCCCGCTACACCGCCGGCGTCAGCGTGCGGGTCAATCGCGACCTGGTGGTGGCCAACGCCTCGCTGGCGGGACGCATCGCCACGGCCGTCGCCGAAGCGCGCGTGTGATTCCACGTCGCGTGATCGTCCTCGGCGACGTGATGCTCGACGTGGTCGTGAAGCCCCGCGGTCCGGTGGCGCCCACCAGTGACACGCCCTCGGTCATCCGACTTCGTCGTGGGGGATCGGCGGCGAACATGGCGGTGGCGCTCGCGGCGAGCGGCTATGACGTCACCTACGTCGGCGCGGCTGGCGACGACGCCTCGGCCAAACTCGTGGTCGATGACCTGGCCCGCGTCGGCGTTCGCGCCGTGTTGCAACTGGGTCCCACACCCACCGGCGTCGTGGTCGCCCTCGTGGGAGAGGACGGCGAGCGTGCCATGTTGAGCGACCGCGGGGCCAATGTGCACCTCGACGCGGTCGCGGTCCTTCGCGCACTTGACGAGCCGTTCGATCATCTCCACGTGTCGGGCTACACCTTGCTCGACGAAGCCACGAGGGCGATTGGCGTGGCGGCGTTGGAGAAGGCCCGAGCCCTCGGGCGC
The DNA here is from genome assembly GCA_025350565.1 of Acidimicrobiaceae bacterium. GTDB lineage: Bacteria > Actinomycetota > Acidimicrobiia > Acidimicrobiales > RAAP-2 > RAAP-2. Next base: position 13,939 of record JANXXO010000080.1, on the reverse strand, counting down.
ACGACCTCAGTGGACGTCTGCTCGGTCGCCCCACTTCGAGTCGTCACGCCCGAGGTCTTCATGAACGCAGCGCGCGACGTCACCTGTCTCTTCGCCAACGAAGAAGAGGCGCTGGTACTGGGGGCCACGAGTTCCTTCGACGACGCCGTCGACCGACTGGCCGCTCGATGCGATGAGGTGGTGGTGACGCGAGGAGCCCGGGGCGCCGTTGCTCGAAAGGATGGCGTCAGCTACAGCGACGCAGCGTCGGGTGACGCCGTCGTGGACACCACGGGGGCCGGCGACGCGGCAACCGGTGCCTATCTCGCGGTCCGTCTGGGGGACGGCACCATCGAGGAAGGTCTGCACGCCGCCATGGCCGCGGCGGCCGTGGTCGTGCGCGGTCTGGGGTCGTCCGGCTAACTAATCGTGCCGGTAGGGAATGCCGTCGGCCGCCGGAGGACGAACGCGCCCAATCAGTCCCGCGACAACGGCGATGGTGATGAGGTACGGGAACATCTGGAGGATGTACAGCGACACCGGCACGTTGAACTGTTGCAACGTGTACGAGAGGTAGACCGAGACGCCGAAGATGATCGAGGCGACAACCGCTCCCGAGGGACGCCATCGGCCGAAGATCATCGCGGCCAGCGCAATGTAGCCGAGGCCCGAGGTGTAGCCGACTTGAAATTGGCCTTGACTGGCCATGAAGGCGACGCCCCCCACACCGGCGATGGCGCCGCCGAGCACCACGTTGATGTAGCGCACTCGCACCACGTTGATGCCCACGGTGGCGGCCGCCTGCGGGTGTTCGCCCACGGCTCGTACGTGCAGTCCGTACTTCGTCTTGAACAGCGCGAAACTGACGAGCGCCACGAGGGCGATCATGAGATAAAAGAAACCCGACTGATTGAAGAAGACCGGGCCGAGAATTGGGATCTTGTGCAGCAGCGGAATCGGAAGTGGCGGCGCGAGATTGCCCAGGTTGAAGTTGGGAAACGGCGTCAAGACCTGAAGGTTCAGATAGGACGAAAGACTGCCCAGCATGGTGACGATCACCACGCCGACGATGATCTGATCCGAGAGATAACGCAGCGCCAGAAAGGCGAGAAGGAGTCCAATGAGGCCACCGACGACTGCGCCCACGAGAGCCGCGTAATAGAAGGAGAAATAGTTGTTAGTGACCGAGGCGACCACGCTACCGGCGAACGCCCCGCCGATAAATTGGCCCTCGATGGCGATGTTGACGACCCCGGCGCGTTCGCACATCACGCCCGAGAGTGAACCGAAGACGAGCACCATGGTGGCGGCGGAGCTGCCAATGAGCAAGGCGGTCAAATTGAAGGTGGACACTTGGGAGGGGCCGTCGGTGCGCACAGCCCAAAAGAGCAAGGCGAACATGAAGAGGATAGAGACGCCCCCGAACCTGGCCATGACGCCGCGTCGGGGCTGGCGTACGAAGACTTCAATACCGACCCCGAGCACGATGAGCCCGAGCACCATATTCGTCCAGCGGGTGAGGACGGTCAGGTTGCCGAGCGACCAAGGAGCGTTGGTTGAGTTGACCGGCGCGAAGGACATGGCCGAGTGGGCGTGCGAACTGGCACCGAGACCGAAGGTCAAAAGGGTGAAAAGACCGAGAACGATCATGATCACGGCGATGACCCGCGTCCGACCGCTCTGGACTGAGGTGATGACTTCGTGGGCGCCGTCAACGTCGGTGACGGTCACGAACTCCACCCTTTGGTGGCCAGCTGCAGGGCGTTGGTCTGCGTATTTCGCAGTCGGAAGATTTCCTTGACGAGCACCGGCGTCGCGACGAACAGAACAATGGCCGACTGAATGACCGTGGCGAGGTCCAGGGGAATGCCCGTCGTTCCCTGCATGGCGCGCCCACCGACCCCGAGCGCGGCGAACAGCAGTGAAGCCCAGACGATCCCCATGGGACGGTTTCGTCCGAGCAGGGCCACGGTGATGGCGGTGAAACCAATCCCGGCGCTGCCAATGAGGAAGTTGCCACTCAGTTGCGGCGTGGTGCTGGCGGCTTGGACGATGCCGGCCAGACCGGCCAGTCCTCCCGAGACGAGGAAGACCAACACGACGACGACCTTGGCGTTGACGCCCGAGGCTCTCGCCGCCGAGGGATTGGCGCCCGTCACGCGAAAGTCGAAGCCCAGCGACGAGCGATCAAGAAACCACCACGCGAAGATTACGACCGCGATGGAGACGAAAATGCCGTAATTCACTCGTAGTCCGGAGTTGGCCCCAAAGAGAGGGGAGAGTTGCGCCGAGGTGTCCATGGTGCGCGAGACGTCGTTTTGTTGACCGGGTTGTTGGAGAGCCGTGGAGAACAGCGCGAAGGCGAGTAGTGCGTACATCACGTAGTTGAACATGATGGTGACAATGACCTCGTGCGCACCGGTGTAGGCCTTCAAGAGGCCCGGGACGGCCCCGCAGAGCATGCCCCCGACAATGCCGGCCAGCAACGTCAGGGGAAGGTGGATGACGGTCGGCATGTGCAGCATCGAGCCCACCGCGACACCGAGAATGCCACCGAGTACGGCCTGTCCGTTGGCGCCAATGTTGAAGATGCCCGTTTGGAATGCGATGCCCACGCCAATGCTCGCAATGACCAACGGAATTGCGTAGGTGAGTGTCTCGGACACGGGAGTCAGCGTGTTGGTCCACCCTTTGCCGGTGGTGAGGGAGTGCCAGAAGCCCGAGGGGTCAATGATCGAACCGTTGAACATGGACCGGTAGGCCGTGCCGACGTTGTCAAAGTTGACTTTCAGGGCGTGGCCGGGCGCCCCCCAACTGTGGAACATTCCCCGCCACGCGTCAATGACGGCCGGCGTGGTGGTCGTGATAATAATCGCGCCCACGGCTAGGCCGAGGACGAGGGCGAGCGCCGTCACGACGATGGCGCTCTTCGAGTTCATCCACTCCGAATAGGTGCGGCGAACCTTGGGCGCGACGGGCGCGTTGGCCGTGTCGGTCACCGGCTCACCGTGGCCATACCCGTCATCAAGAGACCGATCTCTTCGCGCGTGGCGGTTGGTTCCACGATGCCGCTGATTCGGCCTTCGAACATGACGGCGATTCGGTCCCCCAGGGCGAAGACCTCGTCGAGTTCCGAGGAGACAACAAGTGCCCCGTGGCCGTCGTTTCGATGCTGCACCATTTGGCGGTGCACGTACTCAATGGAGCCCACGTCGAGCCCGCGCGTGGGCTGGGAGGCGACGAGAAAGTCGAGTTGACGCGAGAGCTCGCGCGCCACGATCACCTTTTGTTGATTGCCGCCGGAAAGGGAACTGACGGGAGAGTGAATGGACGTCGTTCGAATGTCGAACTCTTTGACCAGTCGGAAGGCGTTCTCGTTGATCGCACCGATATTCCTCGTGCCCCGACTGGCGAAGGGGGCCCGACGCGGGGTGTTCAGCACGAGGTTGTCCGCGACCGACATTGACATGACCAGTCCGTCGCGCTGGCGGTCTTCGGGAATGTGGCCGAGTCCGGCGTCGAGGGTCTCGCGCGGTGAAGCGCGCGTGATGTCCTTACCGTGCAAGGTAATCGTCCCTGACTCCACCGACCTCATGCCGGCAATCGCCTCCACCAACTCGGTCTGTCCGTTGCCCTGCACGCCCGCCAGCGCCAATATCTCGCCGGCGCGAACCTCGAACGAGACGTTATTGACCGCGATGAGGCCGCGGTCATCGCGTACCACGAGGTCGCGGACCTCGAAGACTTCGTCACCGGGCGCGTACGGCGACTTTTCCACCGTCAGCTCGACGTTGCGCCCGACCATCATGGAGGCCAAGGTGGCTTCCGAGTCGGATGGCTGGGCCGTGCCGACGACCTTTCCTTGCCGAATGATGGTGATGACGTCGGCAATCGCCTTCACCTCTTTCAGTTTGTGGGTGATGAAGAGGATGGATTTTCCGGCGTCCGCGAGGGAACGCATGATTGCCATGAGCGCGTCGATCTCTTGGGGGGTGAGGACCGCGGTTGGTTCATCGAGAATGAGTAATTCGGCGTCGTGACTGAGCGCCTTGAGAATCTCCACTCGCTGCTGGAGGCCAATGGGCAGGTTTTCGACAATGGCGTCGGGGTCCACTTCGAGATTGAACTCCCTCGAGACCCGTCGAATGTCCTCGGTGGCTTTTTTGTAATCAACGCGGTTCCAGGACTTGGTCGGCTCGAAGCCAAGCACCACGTTTTCGGCGACCGAGAAGACGGGAACCAGCATGAAATGTTGGTGGACCATGCCAATGCCTCGGCGCACGGCCTCGCCCGAGTTGGTGAAGGTGGTGGGCTCCCCGTCGATGAGGATCTCGCCTTCGTCGGGATGCAACAGCCCGAATAGGACATTCATCAGCGTTGATTTTCCCGCACCGTTCTCACCGAGTAACGAATGGATCTGTCCCGGTTCGACGGTGATGCTGATCTGATCATTCGCGGTGAAGGACCCGAATCGTTTGGTAATGCCCCGCAGTTCTAATCGCATCAGAAATCATCGTACTCATGACAGAGACCCGGGTCGCTGGGACCCGGGTCTCTGTCATGTGCGATGCATTACGCAACGAAGGTGTTAGCTCGCTGGGTAGTTGTTCGGGTTCACCGAAATGGTTCCGGCGATGATGCCGGCCTTGGCCTTGGCAATCTTGGCCTTCAGCGCCGCCGGTACCGCGACGCCACCGTATTCGAGCGCCGTGCCGGAGTTCTTCAAGGTGCCGACGTAGGTGCCGGACTTGAAGGTACCTTTGGCGGCCGAAAGAATCGCGGCGGCCACCGAGGGCTCGACGCCCTTGGCAACGGTGCCGACGAACCACGGGCAGTCGGCCTTGTCAGAGATGCAACCGTTACTGTCGACCCACATGACGCTGTGGCCTGCACCGGCCTGCTTGGCGGCGGCTATGGAGCCGAGTCCTACGGAACCTGCGACCGGGAACACAATGTCCGCGCCGTCGGCGAAGAACTGTGTGGTGTCAGTCTTTCCCGCGGTCTGGTCAGTGAAGTTACCGACGAACGTTCCGGTGCCATTGCACTTGGAGAGGCTGCAGGCACCCGCGGCGGGCTTCCAACCGAGGACCTTCACCGCTGCGCCGTACGTCTTGTTGTAGTAACGAACGCCCGCAACGAACCCGTTCATGTAGAGGGTCACCGACGGGAACTCTTGGCCCCCGTAGGTGGCGACCGCGCCACTCTTGGTCTGGCCGGCGGCCAACATGCCACCGAGGAATCCGGCCTGGTCCGTCTCGTACTGCAGTGAGAGCAACTGGTCGCTCTTCCTGACCGTAGGCGCGTCGTCCACAATGGCGAACTTTTGCGTCGGGTGCGCCTTGGAAGCCTTGGCCGTGGCCGCGTCCATCAAGAAGCCGACCGTCACGATGATGCCGCACTTCTGGCCGATGAAGTTGTTGATGTTTGGTGCGTAGTCGGCCTGCGACGTCGACGAGAGGTACTGCGCCTTGATGTTCTTGTTTGCCTTTTGGGCATCCAGTGCACCCTGATAGGCCGACGCATTGAATGACTTGTCGTTGATACCACCGGTGTCAGTCACGATGCAGGCTTTAAACTTTGCCGCGGCGCCGGCGGATGATGCACCGAGCCCCACCGTTGCTGCACTGAAGCCCACCCCCATACCGAGAACCAGCGTGGCTGATCCCAATACCGCGGTGAAGCGACGAATGCTCCCCATAATTTCTCCCTTATGCATAGTCAACCCCGTGAGGGATTGTCTTTTCGTGTGCTCTCGCCCCCGACCGGGTGGGCGCGCACGTCCAGATATTTGTCGTCCCTGAGGATAGCCCTCATCGAGATGAGGAGTGGGGTCGGGCCCCGCGACTAGGGGCCGTCGATGATGAATATCGCGCGAACGAATTTACGGGTGTCGGGCGCGTCCTGTAGTGGCGGGCACGAGAAAACTCACGCCCAGCGCCACCAGAGAGATCACCGCGGAGATTTGGAACGCCGAGTGGTAACCAGCGACGTGGGCGGCCGCCGTTGAAGAGGTGTGCAGTAAAGCCACCGTGCGGTCGGCCGCTACGGTGCCGAGCACAGCCAGCGCGAGCGAGCCCCCGACCTGGCGCGCCGTGTTCAAAACGCCCGACGCGAGTCCCGCGTCGGCCCGGTCAACCCCCGCCGTCGCGGCAGTGGCGAGTGGCGCGAACAGCAGCCCCATGGCGAAGGCGCACACGGTGGACGGGGCGAGAATGGCGCCCGCGTAGGAGCTGCCCACATTGATCATCGAGATCCAAAGAAAGCCCAGCGCTGCGAACGTCGCACCAACGATCAGTAGAGGTCGCACGCCGGTCTTGGAGAGGACTCGGGAACTCAGTTGGGCCCCCACGATGATGGCCACCGCCATGGGCAAGAAGGCGAAACCCGTCTTCACGGGGTCATAATGCAGGACGAACTGGAAGTAGAACGTGAGGAAGTACCACATGGCGAAAAAAGTGCCACCCACGAGGAACATGATGACGTTCGCCGTAGTGAGTGCACGCGAGGAAAAAATCCGAAACGGAACCAGAGGGTGCGAGGCCACGTTGCCTTCCCAGAAGAGGAACCCCACCAAGCCAATCGCGCCCCCGATGAACCACTCGAGGGTGCTGGTGGCGGTCCAGCCGTGGCCCGGCGTCGTGGTGCTGACCACGCCGTAAATGAGCGACGCGAGGGAACCGGTCACTAGGACGGCTCCCGTCACGTCGAGTTTCACTTCGGCGTCGCGGTTTCGTAGTTCGCGCAAATACATGGTGGCCGCGACGGCGGCCAGAATACCGAAGGGCACGTTGATGAAAAAGACCCACCGCCACGACGCCCAACCCGTAAGGATGCCCCCGAGGAGTCCACCGACGGCCCCGCCCGCACCCGCGACCGCACTCCACGCCCCGATGGCCTTGGGAAGCCGCGGTCCGTGGAACGTGGTCACAATGATTGTCAAGGTGGCCGGCGAGAGAATGGCGCCGCCGAGCCCCTGCAGAGCCCGAATCGATACCATCTGCGTTTCGGTGTGCGCGAAGCCGGCCCCAATGCTCGCCACGGTAAACACGAGGAGGCCGAGCAGGTAGACGCGACGGCGACCGAAGATGTCCGCGCATCGACCGCCCAACAGAAGAAAGCCCGCGAACGTCAGGACGTAGGCGTTCACGACCCATTGGGCGCTCGACTGCGAGAAGTGCAGGTCATGGGCCATGGAGGGCAGCGCGACGTTCACGATGGAGACGTCCAGGACGACCATGAACTGCGCGACGCAGGCAATGGAAAGGATGATCCAATCGGGGGCGTAGCGATGTTCGCTGGTCGCCGGTGACGTGAGCTCTGCTTGGTTCGACATGTGGGGAGTGTAAAGGCATCCTCTCACCCGAGGATCGTTGGCGTCGTCGGACCGGCGCGCAGTTTTGCGTCACACTGGATGTATGGCCGCTCAGTTCATCTTCACCATGCGTGATCTTCGCCGCTTTTATCCGCCTGATCGCGAGGTGCTGAAGGGGATCAACCTCTCCTTCTATCCCGGTGCCAAGATCGGCGTGATTGGCGCGAACGGTTCGGGCAAGTCGTCGCTGCTCAAGATCATGGCTGGACTCGATGACGGCTACACCGGTGAGGCACGACTGACGCCAGGCTTCACGGTGGGCTACCTCTCCCAGGAACCCCAGCTGGACCCGACCAAGGACGTGGTGGGCAACGTGGCAGACGGTATCGCCGAACAGCGTGACCTGCTCCTTCGCTTCAACGAAGTCTGTGCCGCCTTCGCTGACCCCGACGCCGACTTCGATGCCTTGCTCAGCGAGCAAGCAACCCTCCAAACGAAGATTGACGCCGCGAACGCTTGGGACCTCGAGCGAACCTTGGAGATTGCCATGGACGCGCTACGGCTTCCGCCACCTGACGCCGACGTCACGGTGCTCTCGGGTGGGGAGCGTCGACGCGTGGCGCTCTGCCGACTGCTCCTCTCGCATCCCGATCTTCTTCTCCTCGATGAACCAACAAACCACCTCGACGCCGAATCAGTGGCGTGGCTCGAGCGCACCCTGCAGGAGTACAGCGGCACGGTCGTCGCGATTACCCACGATCGCTACTTCCTCGATAACGCGGCCTCGTGGATCTTGGAGCTCGACCGCGGCCGTGGCATTCCCTGGGAAGGGAACTACTCGTCGTGGTTGGAGCAAAAGCAGGAACGATTGGCCCAGGAGGAGAAGTCCGACAAGGTTCGCCAAGCGGCCCTCGAACGTGAGTTGGAGTGGATCAGAATGTCGCCCCGGGCTCGCCAGAGTAAGGGCAAGGCGCGCCTCACGACCTTCAACGAATTGGTTGCGGCGTCGGAATCGGCCGATCGGCGCGCGGACAAGTTGGAGATCGCCATTCCACCGGGCCCGCGTTTGGGCAACGTCGTCGTGAACGCGACTGACGTTACCAAGAGTTTCGACGACCGACTCCTCATGGAGGATTTGACCTTTCTCTTGCCGCCGGGAGGTATCGTCGGCGTCATTGGGGCGAACGGGGCGGGCAAGACGACCCTCTTCAAGATGATGTTGGACCAAGAGAAGCCCGACAGCGGGAACTTCGAAGTGGGCACCACGGTCGCCTTCGCCTACGTCGACCAGTCCCGCGACAACTTGAACGCCGACGCCACGGTCTTCGATGAGATCAGTGAGGGTCAAGAACAAATGGTCGTCGGGAACCGAGAGATTCATGCGCGCGCGTACGTGGCGAGTTTCGGCTTCAAGGGGAGTGACCAGCAGAAGAAGGTCGGCGAGATTTCGGGCGGGGAGCGTAACCGCGTGCAGCTCGCCAAGGTACTGCGCAGCGGCGGCAACGTTCTCCTACTCGACGAACCCACCAACGACCTCGACGTCGACACGCTGCGAGCGCTGGAAGACGGTCTCTTGACCTTTCCCGGCTGCGCCGTCGTCATTAGCCACGATCGCTGGTTCCTCGACCGGATCGCCACCCACGTGCTCGCCTTCGAGGGGGACGCGGTGGTGCGCTGGTTCGAAGGAAACTTCTCGGACTATGAGGCCGAACGCCACAAGCGATTGGGTACCGACGCCGACCAACCGCACCGACTCCGTTACAAGCCCATTACTCGTGCGTAGTTCGCCACTGCGTTGCGCGACCCTTTGGCGCGGGCGGCGATGGTCGTAAGGTTGTCTCGTGACAAAAGGGACCGACTACTCGACGTACCTACGAATCAATGACCTGTTGCGGTTGCAGATCCCTCTCACCAACGACGCTCCCGACGAACTGCTCTTCATCGTCGTTCATCAGTCCTACGAGCTCTGGTTCAAGGTCATCGTCGACGAACTACAACGCGCCGCCAAGGAACTCCACGCCAACGCGCCGTGGCGCGCCGAGTCGCACCTGCGCCGAATGATCGCCATCGAAGACCTCCTACTCGAACATCTGCACTTGCTGGATTCGATGTCCCCCGAAGGCTTTCTGGCCTTTCGAGACCCCCTCGACCCGGCGTCGGGTTTCCAGTCCTTTCAGTTCCGCGCCATTGAATTCTTGAGCGGTGGCGGCAAGGTGGCCATGCTGAGTTTCGCCATCTTCGACGATGAACAGCGCGCCTGGCTCAAAGAAATGAGTGAGGTTCCCTCGCTGTGGAGCGGCTTCGAGCACTCCCTTCGACTGACCATGGGAGCTCCCAGTGACGACCTTCTCGACCTCCTTCGAGCGCTGTACCTCAGCCACGACGAGCCGTCCCTCACGGCCCTGCACACGGTGGCCGAACTCCTCATGGACCACGATGGCCGACTCGCGACGTGGCGTCATCAGCACACGATGATGGCCGGGCGCCAGATCGGACGTCGACCGGGAACGGGAGGAAGCGAAGGAATGGCCTATCTCGACACGACGCTCGCGCAGCGGTTCTATCCACTGTTGTGGGAAGTGAGGTCGGTGCTGTGACGTCGCGCGACGACTGCGCCGCTCTCGACGCCAAGGACACACTCGCTGCGCTCCGCGAGGAGTTCCAACTGACCGAGGGAGAGATCTACCTCGACGGAAACTCGCTCGGGCCACTTTCTAAGACCGTTCGAACCCGGATCAATGAGGTCCTCGACGACCAGTGGGGACGCGGCCTCGTGCGGAGTTGGGGAACGGGCTGGATGGCGCAACCGACTCGTCTCGGCGATCGACTTGCGCCGCTGATTGGTGCTCGGCCCGGCGAGGTGCTGGTCGCCGACACTCTGACCTTCTTGCTGGCGAAACTGGTGGGCGGGGCGCTCCAACTTCGGCCCAACCGCCACGTGGTGCTCACGGACGTGGCGAACTTCCACTCCGACATTTACATCATGGAGGCCATGTGTCGCGCCGCCGGACGGCCCATCACCCTCAAGACCATTGACCGCGACTCGTTGGAATCTGAGTTGAACGACGACGTGGCGTTGGTCGAGCTCACCCAGGTCGACTACCGAACGGGGGAGTCACTCGACCTGAAAGGAATTACCACGCTGGTGCACGACGCCGGGGCGTTGATGCTGTGGGACCTCGCCCACTCCACCGGCGCCGTGCCACTGAACGTCGAGGACGCCCAGGTCGATTTCGCCGCGGGGTGTAGCTATAAGTACCTGAATGGAGGTCCCGGGGCGCCGGGTTTTGTCTACGTTCGAAAATCCTGGCAGGGAGTTCTCCAGAACCCGCTGCCCGGATGGCTCGGCCACGCCCGCCCCTTCGACTTCGAACTCGCCTACGAAGCGGCCGAAGGGATGCAGGCCTTCGTGACGTCGTCGCCCTCGATTATTGCGCTCGCCGCCTTGGACGGAGCGCTCGACGTCTTTGAGCGCACCACCATGGAGGACATCCGGGCGAAGAGTTTGGCTCTCACTGACCTCTTCATAGCCCTCGTGCACGAGCGCCTCCCCGGCGTCTTTCAGTTGGTCACGCCGCTTGAACACGAACGACGCGCCAGTCAGGTGGCCCTTCGCCACGACGAAGGGTACGGCGTCATCCAAGCGTTAATCGAACGCGGCGTCATTGGCGACTTTCGCGATCCCGACATCTGTCGGTTCGGATTCACCCCGCTCTATCTGCGCTTCGTCGACGTCTACGACGCCGTTGAGCAAATTGTCGAGGTCATGCGCACGGAGCACTACCTCGACGAACGCTTCCGGGTGCGCAGCGCCGTTACGTGAGCTACGCCTTGTAGGCGTAGAAACCCTGGCCGGATTTTCGTCCGAGGAGGCCGGCCTGGGTCATGCGCGAAAGGAGTGGTGGGGGCGCCAAGTGCGGCTCCTTGAACTCTTCGTACAGCGATTCGGCGACGGCGAGCGTGGTGTCCAGACCAATGAGATCGGTCAGCGCCAATGGTCCGAGAGGGTGGGCGCATCCCACGACCATGCCCGTGTCAATGTCTTCGGCGCTGGCGAAACCCGATTCAAGCATGCGAACGGCCGAAAGCAGGTAGGGGATGAGGAGGGCATTCACCACGAAACCGGCCCGGTCCTTCGACGTAATGACTCGTTTGCCGAGGGACTCGCTCGCGTACTCGCGCACGCGAGCGGTCGTGTCGGCGCTGGTGAGCAGGGAGGAGATGACTTCGACGAGTTTCAGTACCGGCACGGGGTTGAAGAAGTGCATCCCGATGACCTGTTCCGGGCGCTTGGTGACCATGGCCAATTTGATGATCGGAATCGACGACGTATTGGTGGCCAGGATGGCCTGAGGGTCGAGCATCACTTCGTCGAGCTTGCGAAACACTTCGACTTTGGTGTCTTCATCCTCAGCGACGGCTTCAATGACCATCTCGCACTGCGCCAGGAGGCCAAAATCCTCGCCGAAGGTGAGATTGCCTCGGGCGCGATTGGCCTCGCCTTCGGGCAGTTTGCCCGAAGCCACGGCGCGCGTGAGGGAGCGCTCCACTCGGGACTGGCCCTGGGCGAGCGCGTCGGCGTTTCGTTCAATGACCACCACGTCGGCACCGGCGCGGGCGGCCACCTCGGCGATGCCCGAGCCCATCAGTCCACAGCCCACGACGCCAATTCGGTCCATTTTCGGTCTCTTTCGCCAGCGTCACTAATGCGACGGCAAAGTCTACGTCCGCTCTCGCTCCGGCTCCCAACGACGCCGTGGTCCGACCAGCGAGCGTTCGAGGATGAGTACCATGGTCCACGGACTTCGAAGTTCCACCTCGCCCCGTCACTAGGAGACAATGCCATGGACACCGTCAACGTCATTGTTGAGATTCCGCGCGATAGCCGCAATAAGTATGAGTACGACCACGAGCACCACACGATCAAACTGGACCGACACCTCATCGTGGCCATGGGCTACCCGGCCGAGTACGGCTTTATCCCTGACACCTTGGGTGGCGACGGCGACCCACTCGACGCCCTCGTCCTGACGGCGTATCCGACCTTCCCGGGTTGCCTCATCGAGTCGCGCATTTTGGGCATGTGCAATATGACCGACGAAAAGGGTGAGGACGCCAAACTAATCTGCGTTCCCGACTATGACCCCCTGTGGAAGGGTGCGACGGACATCGCCGACGTCCCGAAGGATGTGCTGGAGCGCATCAGCCACTTTTTCACTGTGTACAAGGACCTCGACGAAGGCAAATGGGTGAAGGTCGAGAACTACGTGGGTCGCGCCGAGGCGTTGAAAGAACTCGAACTCTCGAAGTCGCGCTTCAAGGGTTAGCCCGAGCGGACCTCGGGCCGCTCAGAAGGCGAGGTTGCTGAACGACGGTCGATTTGCCGAATCGGCGAGAACTTCGAGCGCCCGCAGTCAGTCATCGGGATCGATAGGGGGCCTGTTTGCCATGAAAACATCGCCGAAAAGATTCGAACGCTCAACGCGTCGGGCAAAACCTTCGTCGTGGTCGAGCAAAATGCCCGTCAAGCGTTGAAGATGAGTCATAATGGCGTCGTCTTAGAGAACGGGGCGGTGCGCCTCGCCGGTACCGGTACCGACGTGCTCAACAATCCCGAAATCGGAGCGCTCTATCTCGGTGGATCGATCGCCGCGACCACGGCTCCCGTATCCGGCGCCGGAGAGGACGTGTCATGAATGATGAACCATCGATTGGTTGGATTGGCTGCGGCCGAATGGGGAGCGCCATGGCGTCGCGGCTCGTCGCCAGTGGCCATCACGTGACGGTCACCAACCGAACGCGCTCGAAAGCCGAGGCGCTCACCTCACTTGGCGCCATCGTCGCGGACCAGCCGCGCGACCTCGCGTCGAGCGACGTGGTCTTCATCATGGTGGCCGTTGACGCCGATCTGCTGGAAGTGGCGTCGGGTCCCCTCGGGGTCTTGAGTGACCCGGACCGGGCTCCGTCCATCGTCATTGACTGTTCCACGGTGTCGTCCGCGACCTCGGCGGCCGTTCGAGAAGCCTGTCGAGCGAGGGGGGCTGCCTTCCTCGCCGCTCCCGTGAGCGGCAATCCGAAGGTCGTCGCCGCCGGACGTTTGACCCTCGCGGTCTCGGGACCGCGCGACGCCTTCGAACGAGTGCGCTCGTACCTCGACCAACTCGGTCAGGGCGTGACCTACGTCGGCGACGACGAAGTGGCGCGGCTCGTGAAGATCTGTCACAACATGATGCTCGGCATTGTCACCCAGGCCATGGCCGAAATCACGGTGCTGGCCGAAAAGGGTGGGGTCAAACGCAGTGCCTGGTTGGAGTTCCTCAACCATTCGGTCATGGGTTCACCCTTCACCACCTACAAGACGCCGGCCTTCGTGAATCTCGACTTCAAGCCCACCTTCACGCCCAAACTGTTGCGCAAGGACTTTGAACTGGGCATGGCCGCCGCCTCCGAGCTGAGCGTGGCGATGCCGGTATCGGCGCTGTGCACCGAGATCGTGAAGAACGCCATCGGAGCCGGTCACGTCGACGTCGACTTCGCGGTCCTGCTGCTTGAATCGGCGCGCTCGTCTGGGATCACTTTGGAACCTGAACACCTCGACATCGACGACGGACTGAGTGCGCGCCCGTGACCCAGGACTTCGGACCGACC
>JANXXO010000068.1 GCA_025350565.1 Acidimicrobiaceae bacterium | reverse complement strand
CGGGAACGACGTTCGAGGCGACGCCGACGGCGTTGAACACCGACGAAGGAACCTTGGTTACCTGGGCGACGAGTGTTGGACTGCTCGGTGAGTAACCATTAGTCGCGCTCGCCGTGGCGCCACTGGTGACTTTGATAATGACGAGCGTCGCCACGACCACGACGACGAGTCCAATGGCGATCCAGGTGAAGAGTCCCGCCGGTCGGCCCGCGGCCGCTCGGGTCGGTCGCGCAGAGGGTCCCCGGCCGGCGGCCGGCCGATTAGTTCCTGACCTGGTGGCGGCGGCATTGCTGGGCGTCTGCTTCTTTGATGCGGGGGTTTTCGCCACGGTGCTCCTTGTGCTCTGACCAACAAACTTAGTGGACAAGTGCTGGGCGTCGATTTCAGGGCGGACGATAGGTTGTTTTCTCTATGGCCGAAATTTTGAGTCCTCGTCCGGCCGCAACCGTCATCACCTTGCGCGACGCGCCAAAAGGTTACGAAATTCTTATGCTTCAGCGGAACCTGAACAGCGACTTCGTGGGTGGGGCGTACGTCTTTCCCGGTGGTGCCGTCGACGCTGACGACGCGGGAGCCTCGGCGCAGCGTTTGGCCCTCGGGCAGAGCGACGTGAGCGCTTCGTTGCGGCTCGGTCTGGAGCGCGGCGGACTGGCCTATTACATTGCCTGCTTGCGAGAACTTTTCGAAGAGGCGGGACTACTCCTCGCCTGCGACCGAGAGAGCGTTCCCGTGCACTTCCTTGACGACGAAACGATTCGTCGGATGGCCCGCCATCGTCGTGAAGTGAACAGCGGCACACTGGGCTTCGTCGCCATGATGGAACGCGAAGACCTGCGGCTCGATCTTCGAGGACTGGAGTACGTCGCCCACTGGATCACCCCCGTCGGTCCGCCTCGGCGATTCGATACGAGGTTCTTCGTCGCGCTCGCGCCCGAGCGCCAAGTCGCCACCCACGACTCGGGAGAAACCGTGGCCGATAAGTGGATCCGCCCCCGCGACGCGCTCGACGCTCGACGTCGAGGAGAACTGGACATGATCTTGCCGACCGTGCGCAATCTCGAGGACCTCGCCGACTTCACGACGTCACAACAAGTCCTCGACTACGCGCGTTCGTTGACGGACATTCCGTGCGTAGAGCCACGCATCGTCACCGACGAGGGCGTGGTGTCAATACTGATGCCCGACGACGAAGGCTACGACGTGTGAAGTGGCTGTTCGACGGCGCGCGCCATGGCGTCGAGCATTCGCGCCGAGCAACCTTCGGCGCCGGCGGGTGGCGCCACTTCGTTGATGATGCGCGCCGCGAGTTGATGCAACACACCGTCGTCCGCTTCGTGCACCACCGCGGGTACCCCTTCGTCGCCTCCGCTGGTGATGGCCCGATTCAGTTCGATTTCGCACAGTAACGGGACGTTCAATTCCTCCGCGAGTGCCCGTCCGCCACCTTCACCAAAGAGGTCGTGTCGTTCGCCGCACTCGCACGAAAAGCCGCTCATGTTCTCGATGACGCCGAGCACGCGAATATTGGATTTTCGCGCGAAGTCAGCCGCTCGCGCCGCGACCCGTTGGGCCGCCATCGCCGGCGTCGTGACGACCAACTGACCCATCTGAGGCAAGAGGCGCGCGAGCGTCATGGCGATGTCGCCGGTACCCGGTGGCGTGTCAATCAAGAAGTAGTCAATGCCCGACCAGTCGGCGTCTTCGATGAACTGCGCGACGGCCTTTTGCACCATGAGGCCGCGCCACATGAGCGCTTGATCTTCGTCGGCGAGCAGGCCCATAGAGAGCAACTTGATCGATCCCTTCCCAAACTGCTTCGCGAGCGGTTGCATCTTTCCGGCGCTCGCACTGACGTCACCGTGGATGCCGAGCAGTCGACTGAGGGAGAAGCCCCAGATGTCGGCGTCGAGGACGCCGACGCAACGCCCCGTCGCGGCCAAGGCGACGGCGAGATTCGCGGTGACCGATGACTTACCGACGCCACCTTTGCCCGAGGCAATCATGAGAACCGGCGTTTGGACCGGTATCGAGGTTTCAGGAGCGCGCTCCTGGGCGATTCGTCGAGCGCGCGTCATCAGGGTGGTCCTGGACGCGGCGTCCATGACCCCCATCACCACTTCCACCGACGTGACCTCGCCGAGCGAGAGGACCGCTTCTTTCACGTCGCGTTCAATATGGGACCGCAGTGGGCAGCCCACGGTCGTGAGGGCCACGTGGACCGTGGCGCGGCCCTCGCCGTCGACCTCTATGTCGCCGACCATGCCCAACTCCACGATGGAAGCGCCCAGTTCCGGGTCGAGCACTTGACGCAATCGTTCTCGGAGTCGTTCGGATGTGTGCACGTAATGACGCTACCGGCGAACAATTAGGGGTGTTCGGTTGTCCATTACCTCATTAGTATGGAGACTTAGAACTTCCGGAGGAGCGCGATGTCCAACGTGACCATTAGCAGTGTGAACTTGACGAAGAAGGACCCCAATCCCCTCAATTTGACCGAAGGGGCCATCGAAAAGGTCGGAGCGTTGATCTCGGCTGAAGGCGTGGACGAAGTGTTGGCCCTACGCGTCTCGGTGAAGCCCGGCGGTTGCTCGGGTTTCAACTACGACATGTTCTTTGACTCCGAGTTCGCCGACGACGACGTCGTGCGCGAGTTCTCCGGCGTGAAAGTCGTGGTCGACGCTTCCAGCGCGGAGCTCTTGAATGGCTCGACCCTGGACTTCGCCGACGGTCTCCAAGGGGCCGGTTTTCACATCACCAATCCCAACGCAACGCGCACCTGCGGTTGCGGCAACTCCTTTAGCTGAGCACGCAGCCATGACCGCGACGTTCGGCCCGTACTCCACTTGGCGACGCGCCGGCGATCTCGTGGTCATCTCGGGACAACTGGGTGTGGTGGTCGGTCCCGATGGGTCCACCATGGTGGAGGGCGGCGCCCCCGAACAGTTGCGCCAAGCACTGATCAACGCGCGCCGCGTCCTCGCCGAAGCGGGCGCCACGTTCGACCAAGTGGTGAAGGCGACACTCTTCCTTACGTCCATGGACGACTTCGCCGCGTGCAACGAGGTCTGGACCGAGAGTTTCGAGCCGCCCCGTCCCACGAGGTCAGCCATCGCGGTCGCGCAACTGCCACTCGGCGCGCTGGCGGAAGTCGAACTCTGGGCCTACTCGCCCCTCGACTAAACGGTGTACTCGTTGGGCGAGGTGCCGAACTTGTAACCGACGGAGCGCACCGTTTGAATGAGGTGAGCGTGCTCTTCGCCCAGCTTCGCGCGCAGTCGTCGCACGTGCACGTCGACCGTTCGGGCGCCACCGTAGTACTCGTAGCCCCATACTCGACTGAGCAACGTCTCGCGAGTGAAGACCCGGTTCGGATTCGTCGCGAGGAACCGCAGCAACTCGTACTCCATATACGTGAGGTCCATCACTCGTCCGGCGATCGAGGCCTGATACGTCTCGAGGTTCATCGAGAGACCACCGTGTTCGACTCTCGGAGCGACCGTTTCGTTTCCGGCGCGTCGCAGGCGGTGCCGTAATCGAGTGGCCAGCTCGCTGACGTCGAAGGGCCCCACGACGAAGTCGTCGAACAGGTTTTCTCGAAAGGTCAGTTCGTCGAGTTGGTAGTGGTCGAGCAACAAGATGATGGGGCCAACGCCGCGCGGGCGCGCGCGTAGCTGGCGACAGAGATTCATGGCTTCGGTAAAGGGGAATGCGGCGGCGTTGATGACCGCGCCCGCGAACCCATCGCTCGGTTCCATGGCGGTGATCTCGTTCAGTCGTCCCGTCGAGGCCACGGCCGGCGACACGCCCGTCACGTCGAAGGCTTTGCGCACGGACCCTTCGCATGAGGGAACACAAAGGACGACGTCGATCGTCACAAGAGGGGAAGGTACCGATCGAGTTCGAACGGCGTCACTTGCAGTCGGTAGGCATCCCACTCGGCGCGCTTGTTCCGCAAGAACCACTCCACCTGATGGGCGCCGAGCGTCTCCATCAACAGCTCCGAGGTTTCCATGATGTCCACAGCATCGGCGAGCGACTGAGGTAAGGGCGCCGTGCGCTCACCTTCGGCGGGCAGCTCATAGTTCCCGTTCACGCCGCGCAGCCCCGCCGCCAAGATAACGGCGAAGGCGAGATACGGATTGGCGGCCGGATCGGGTGACCGGTACTCGATTCGCGTGGAGTCCACGCGGCCCGGTTTTACTGATGGCACGCGCACGAGCGCTGCGGGGTCGTGGCCGGCCCATTTCACCTCGACGGGAGCTTCGGCGCCGGGCACGAGGCGTTTGTACGAGTTCACCCACTGGTTGGTGACGGCGGTGATCTCGGGGGCGTGACGAACCAGTCCCGCAATGAATCGCGTGGCCACGTCGGAGAGTCCGTAGGGACCGTCACCGATGAAGGCGTTTCGTTCATCTCGCCACAGCGACACATGCGTATGCATGCCCGAGCCCTGCACGTGAGCGAGGGGCTTGGGCATGAAACTGGCACTGACGTTGGCTTGGCGAGCCAACTCCTTCACGACGTGGCGTACGGACATCACGGTGTCGGCCATGGTGAGGGCGTCGGTGTAACGAAGATCGATCTCGTGTTGCCCGGGAGCGTCCTCGTGTTGGGCGTGCTCGACCCCGATGCCCATCTCCTCTAACACGAGGACTGTACGGCGTCGAAGTTGACTCCCGGTGTCGTCGGGCAAGAGATCGAAGTAACTTCCCCGGTCGATCGGCTGTGGCGTGCGCGACGGATCGAGATTCTCGAAGTAGAAGTACTCGATCTCGGGAGCGACGAAAAAGGTATAACCCTGGTCGTGCGCATCGGCGAGCACGCGACGGAGTTGTTGACGGGGACAGCCTTCGAAGGGGGAGCCATCGATGTTCACGATGTCGCAAAAGACCCGCGCGACCCCGGCGCCCTCTTCGTACCAGGGGAGTAATTGGAACGTCTCCAAGTCAGGTCGGGCAAGGACGTCGGACTCTTGGGTTCGCGAGAAGCCGTCGATGGCGCTGCCGTCAAAGGTCATACCTTGGTCGAGGGCGTCTTCTAACTCCGCCGGCGTGACGTGGAAGGCTTTATGACGTCCTAAGACGTCCGTGAACCAGAGCTGCACGAAGCGAACGCCGCGCTCTTCAACGGTCCGAAGTACGTACTCCGCTTGACTTTGCATAGGAGACATTCTCGCACCTTCCCGTGAACCGTCTCACCGGACCACGAATCACAAAACCCGGCGCCCGCAGGCGGCAGGTTTTGTGATTCGATTGTTACCGTCGGGTCGCCGCTTTCTTAGCCACCGTTTTCTGCGCGGGTGCTTTCTTAGCCACCGTTTTCTTCGCGGGCGCCTTCTTCGTTGGCGTCTTCTTTGCGGGAGTGTTTTTAGCGGGCGACTTGGCGCTGGCGGCACCACAGATGGTGTCGGTAATCAAACGGGCAACGATGTAGGGATCGATGTTCGCGTTCGGACGCCGATCCTCGAGGTATCCCCTCTTTTCGCGCGCTACGCCACCGGGAATGCGCACCGACGCGCCGCGGTCCGACACGCCGTAGGAGAACTTCGACCAGTGGGCCGTCTCGTGAGCCCCGGTGAGGCGCTCTTCGATGCCGACGCCGTAGGCGGCGATGTGTTCGGTCACTTTCGTACCCAGCGCTTCAGCACCGGCGATCACCGCGTCGTAGCCGCCCGCTGCTCGCATCTGCTTGGTCGAGAAGTTCGTGTGGGCCCCTGCGCCGTTCCAGTCGCCCTTAATGGGCTTGGCGTCGAAGCTCACGTCGACCCCGAACTCCTCGGCGATGCGTTCGAGGAGCCAGCGCGCCGTCCAGACCTGGTCGCCAATCTCAACCGTACCGAGGATGCCGACCTGGAACTCCCATTGAGCCATCATCACTTCGGCGTTCGTACCTTCGATGTCCAGTCCGGCGCGCATGCAGGCCAAAGTGTGAGCTTCGACGATGTCACGACCGGGCATCTTGTCACCCCCGACGCCGCAGTAGTAAGGACCCTGGGGAGCGGGGAAACCCTCTTCGGGCCAGCCGTACGGACGACCGTCTTGAAAGAAGGTGTACTCCTGTTCGATTCCGAACTTGGGTTCGAAACTCGCGTACTGCTTCGCGGTGACCGCCGCGGCAGCCCGTTCGTTGGTCGCGTGGGGGGTCATGTCGGCGTTCAAGACCTCGCACATGACGAGTAGGTCGTTCGGGCCACGCAGTGGATCGGGACACATGAAGACGGGCCTCAGCACGCAGTCCGAAAATTTTCCGGTCGCCTGGTTGGTGCTGGAGCCGTCGAATCCCCACAGCGGAGGCTTCTTGCCACTGGCCACGATCTTGGTCTTGCTACGCAAATTGCGCGTGGGCTCGGTTCCGTCAATCCAGATGTATTCGGCCTGATACGACAAGGTCGCTCCTTTTCAGCGTGTGATTGTGCAGCGCACGTTCCGAAACAGTCTGGTGGAGCGACACCCCTCTCGACCCCCACTTTTGTTAACCGCGTGTGAACGTTCACCAGAGATAATTCCCAGGCGTAACGGTAGGCTCACGGTGTGCCCGTGATCCGCCTCGCCATGGCTCAAATGAACGCCGTGGTCGGCGGTTTTGCCCAAAACGTCGAAACCTTGGGCCGGTTTCGCACGCAGGCGGCGACCGCGGGCGCCGATTTGGTACTCACTCCCGAACTCTCGCTCATGGGCTATCCGCCCGAGGACCTCTTGTTGAAGGAGGGCTTCATCGAGGCGTCGCGCGTGGCGCTCATTGAAATGGCCCTGCTGGACAATGTGCCTCCCGTCTTGGTGGGGACCGTCGTGAGCGAAGTATTAGGTGAGGTCGCGCTGGCGCCGTCCATTGACGGTCGAGACGTGGCCCGTCCCGCCTTCGGAGAGTTCGTCACCCCCCACATTGCCAACGCCCTCGTCGCCCTCTCGGACGCCGGGGTCGTCGCTATCGCCACCAAGCGATTGCTGCCCAACTACGACGTCTTTGATGAACACCGTTACTTCCATGCCGGGGTCGGGCCTCACACGCTCTTGAACGTGCAAGGGGTCGGCGTAGGGCTCTTGATCTGCGAGGACGTGTGGACGAGTAACGGTCCGGCGGCCGAACTGGCCCGTCAAGGGGCGACCATGCTGGTCGTCGCCAATGCCTCGCCCTACGCCCGCGGACGCCGCGAGGAGCGCGAAACGATGCTGCGCGAACGAGCCATCGAAACGAACTGCCCTATTGCCTACGTGAACCTGGTGGGCGGACAGGACGAATTGGTCTACGACGGACAGAGCGTGGTGGTGAACGCGCAAGGCGACGTGATCGCTCGAGCGACCGCCTTCAGTGAAGAGCTGCTCGTCTGTGAGGTGGGCGCTCGCGCGTCGACGGCCGGCGTTCCCTTGGAGATCTCCTACGCCCGGGACGAGTCACGTCTCACGGCGCTGCACGTGAACCGCATCGCCGAACCACTCAGCGAAGTCGAAGAGGTCTATCAAGCACTCGTGATGGGCACGCGCGACTATCTGCGCAAAAATGGATTTCGAACCGCGATTATCGCCCTGTCGGGGGGCGTCGACTCGTCGTTGGTGGCGGCGATCGCCGTGGACGCCGTGGGCGCGCGCGCCGTTCGGGGCTTCACCATGCCGAGCCGCTACTCCTCTGATCATTCGGTCGCCGACGCCGAGGAGTTGGCCCGACGCTTGGACATCGAGATCACCACGATCCCCATTGAAGGTGCCCATCAGGCCTTTGGCTCGATGCTCGCCGAGACCCTCGACGGTGAGCCGACGGGCGTGACCGACGAAAACCTGCAGTCGCGGATCCGTGGCGTGATGATGATGGCGATCTCCAACGATTCGGGAGCCATCGTGCTCACGACCGGTAACAAATCCGAGATAGCGACCGGGTACTCCACCCTCTACGGCGACTCGGTGGGCGGTTTCGCCGTCATCAAGGACGTACCCAAGACCCTCGTCTATGAGCTCTGTCGGTATCGCAATGACGTCGCCACCAAAGACGGCGACCCCGAACCAATTCCCCAAGCGGTTCTGGAGAAAGCGCCCTCGGCTGAACTTCGTCCCGACCAGCGCGACGATCAGTCGCTGCCGCCCTACGACGTGTTGGACCCTCTCCTCGAGTTCTACGTGGAAGACGACGCCACGGCCGAAACCATGATTGCCAGTGGCCACGACCCCGAACTGGTGTTGCGAATCACCCGCCTGGTTGACCAAAGTGAGTACAAGCGACGCCAAATGCCGCCGGGCGTTCGCATCTCGAAGAAGGCCTTTGGGCGCGACCGTCGGATGCCCATCACCAACGCCTTTCGCCCCGAAACGATTTGATGCCCATCAACGAGGAGATGGCCCTGCATCTGCTCACCTGTTACGACACCATTTATATGGTGCTCGGCGAAAGTGCACCTACCTTCACCAACGACGCCTTCGTGGTGCGAACCTTTGAGATGGGGCGCGCCTTCGGGGACCTCACCCTCGAGCTTCGCGACACGCTGAACGTGAGCCAGCGAGAGAGTTTCCCAGTTCTGGAATCGGTGCTGCGCCGAGCCGCCCGCCACGACGACTCGGGCGCCCTGACGCTCTACGCCATGGCCATGGTCGTGGGACCGCGACTATTGGTCTCGCTGCTCGACGCGCGAAATGCCCTGGTCGACGACGAAACCCTTGGCGACTGTTTGCGTCACGGCTCCCAAAGGATTCTGGCCGAGGTCATCGCGACCGGCGAGTGCGCTAAACACCAGTCTCCCATTGACGATGCGGCCTGGCAGGCGTTGGCGCTGGACCTCGCTCGGACCCTCGACGACGCGGGAAACGCTGAAAGTCTGGGCCTTAGCCATTAAGTTGCCTATCCCCGTATAACTAGAAGTACCGGACTTTCCGGTGTCGGGTATCAAGGGAGTTCCATGGCAAAAGATCGCGTAGATAGGGATGATGAGGACCTCGTACGTCTCTACCTGTCCGACATTGGTCAGTACACCCTTTTGACCAAGGACGATGAAGTCCGCCTGGCCCAGAC
>JANXXO010000025.1 GCA_025350565.1 Acidimicrobiaceae bacterium | reverse complement strand
CTGGCAGAGCGACATGACGCACTGGCAACTCTCCGAGGGTCGCAAGGTCGAGATCATCAACTTCATCGACGATTACTCCAGGGCGGTGCTGTGTTCGCAGGTGGTGCCCGTCGCTAAGGCCGCCGACGTAGTGCGTCTTTTCTTTGCCACCGCCGCCCTTTACGGCTTCCCGCAGTCCGTGCTCAGCGACAACGGCGCCATCTACACCTCGACCTACCGCGACTCACACTCCGGACTCGAGATCGACCTGGCGCTGCTCGGCATCGCGTTCAAACACGGCAAGCCCTACCATCCTCAGACCCAGGGCAAGGTCGAGCGCTACCACCAGACCTTGAAGAAGTGGTTGCGCAAACAGCCCGAGGCCTCGAGCATCGAAGAACTGCAACACCAAATCGACGGCTTCGTTCGTTACTACAACGACGTGCGACCCCATCAGGCACGAGGTTGTCCTCCGATGCACGCGTGGCGAACACTCGACAAAGCCACCCCGTCACTCGCCGGTCAACAGCTGCTCGCCAAGACTCGCGTGCGCCACGACCGCGTCGACGACTCCGGTGCGGTCACACTTCGTTATCGACGCAAACTGCACCACATCAGCGTCGGACGGCGCTTCCGCGGCCAACACATCATCATGCTGATGGCCGATCTGGACGTGCGAGTCGTGAACCACGACGGCGAACTACTTCGACATTTCACGCTCAATCCGAGCAAGAATTACCAACCCAGGAAGGACGACGTAGTCTGAGGGTTCATTCGTCCCAGAAATACTGAAACATCACAATTGTGGGCGAGGGGGGACTTGAACCCCCACATCCTTTCGAATACAGGCACCTGAAGCCTGCGCGTCTGCCAATTTCGCCACTCGCCCCGAGACCTTGCCACATTAGTCGAAGGTATGAACAGGGACTTTGCACTGACGAATCAGTGGCGCCACCGGTACAGTTGAGATTGTTATGGTGCTCAAAGGAGTGGAGAACCGCCTCGAGCGGATGTTCGAAAAGACGTTTTCGCGACCCTTCAAGAGCTCGCTGCAGCCCATTGAGATCGGCACGCGCATCGTTCGAGAGGTGGACCTCACGCGACGCCTTTCCAGTCAGGGTCCCATCTCTCCTAACGAGATCCGGGTGTGGCTCGGGCCGGCCGACGCCGCTCGCTTCGAAGGGTTTCAAAAGTCGCTGGTCAGCGAGCTCGAAGAGACCGTCCGTCAACACGCCGTCAGTGAGGGATTCAGCTTCGTCGGCCCGGTAAAGGTGGAGGTCTTCATTGACGACGACATCAAGGCCGGCAACGTAGAAGTGAAGACTGAATTCGTGGGCGGCGAGAGTCAACCTCGTCTGATCTCGAGTGACGGGCGAAGCGTCAACATTGGTGAAAGGCCCGTCGTCATCGGGCGAAGTCCCGAAGTCGAATTCGTCATCAACGACTCCAACGTCTCGCGTCGCCACGCCGAGTTGTGGCGCACCAACGAAGGGGTTGCCATCAGGGATCTCCAATCCACCAACGGCACGTACGTGAACGGCCATCGCGTCAGCGCCGTCTCACTCTCGCCCCGTGACGACATCACCATCGGCACCCTCCACCTTCGCATCGAGCTCGCTTGAGTTTTCTGGGCGCAACGTCGAACTACGCGGCGATCGTTCGGCCGCTGCAAGTACTCGTGATGGTGGTCGCCGCCCTCTTCTTCTTGCGCGTGATGCGAGTGGCCGCGGTGCAGGCCCGACCAATTGACTACCAACCAAGGTCACGTCAACGACGCCGGAGTTCCACGCTGGCCCTTAAGTTCATCGAGCCGACCGAACGCACCGGGGAACGAATTGACGTGGAGCACGCCGTGACGATTGGTCGCAGTCCCGACTGCGACCTCTCGATGTCGGACACGTTTCTTTCCTCTCGTCACGCTCGCCTGGCCAACGATGACGGCGACCTGTCAATTGAGGACTTGGGATCGACCAACGGCACGTACGTCAATCAAGAGTTGGTGGACGGTCGGGTGCATCTGGAACGTGGTGACATCGTCCAAGTCGGCGGTGTGCTGTTCGAGGTGGTTCGTTGA
>JANXXO010000098.1 GCA_025350565.1 Acidimicrobiaceae bacterium | reverse complement strand
GTTGCCGAGTCCCTTGAGTGTCCCGAACCTCGAGCGCGACCAACGGTTACTCGCCGAGTAGTCCCACACTCGTCGCCCAGGTGACCAAAGTTCCTTCGTCAGTGTTCAATGCCGTCGGCGTCACCTCGAACGTCGTTCCCGTAACACCTTCCCAAGCCCTCAAAGGCCAATCGCTCTTGACCGGTGCCTCCAGCACCGGAGCTCAGCTGCCCGAAGTGTTGTACATCGGCGCGGAGTACTGCCCTTTCTGCGCGGCGCAGCGTTGGGCGACCATCGTGGCGCTCTCGAGGTTCGGGACACTCAAGGGACTCGGCAACACGGAAAGTTCGGTGCTCGCGGGCGAGGCCTATCCCGGAACCCCAACCTTCACGTTCCTAAAGACGACGTACACCTCGAAATACTTGGTGCTAAAGACGGTGGAGGAGTTGAACAACGTCTTTAATACCGCACTCAACAACTACTCGCCCTTGCAAAAGCCCACGTCGGCCGAACTGGCCATCTTCAAGAAGTACGACACTTCGAAATTCATCCACGGCATCACCGCCGCCCAGAACGGATCGATTCCCTTCTTGACCTTCGGAAATAAGTTCCTCATCTCCGGCGCCAGCTACACCCCGGCGACCCTCGCGGGGCTGACCCGAAGCGCCATCGCGGCGGGACTCAGTGACCCGAGCAGTCCGGTCACCGCAGCCATCGTCGCTTCGGCCAACTACCAAACCGCTGCCTTGTGCACCCTCACGAAGAACCAGCCCAGCACCGTCTGTACCAGTGCCGGCGTCAAAGCGGCGAAGAAGGTCATGGGTCTGAAGTGACCCGAACGGCGGAGCCGGTCGCGAAATGGGCCGTCGTCGCCACGTTTGCCCTGAGTCTGGTGGGGCTGGCCGTTTCGATCTACTTGACTTTCACCCACTTCCAGCCGCAGGACCTCCTGTGTTCGGGGACTGGCACGATTGACTGTGCGGCCGTCACGACGTCCGCTCAGTCGTACTTCTTCGGCGTCCCCGTGGCGATTTTGGGCCTGATCACCTACGTCGTCCTGTGCGTGTTCAACTCACCGTGGGGCTGGCGCGCAAAATGGTACTGGTGGCACGTCGCGCGATTCTTCATCACCGTTATCTCGATGGGTTTCGTGCTCTGGTTGGTCTACGCCGAACTCATTATCATCGACCACATCTGCCTCTACTGCACCAGCGTGCACGTCATCACGTTCGCCCTGCTCATCGTGCTGACGAGGGTCAGCCCCGTCCAACTCGGTTGGACGCGCTCACGTACGCAGTAGCCCGCGTCGTTCGAACTCGTTGAGGCCACCCCAAATCCCGTAGGACTCGTGTCGCGCCAACGCCGCTTCGAGGCACTCTTCGCGAACGTCGCAGCTCTTACAGATTCGCTTGGCCAAGAGTTCGCGCTCCAGCCGGTCCTCTTTGCGTTCGGCGCTCTCCGACGGATAAAAGAGTGCTCCCTCGCACTCGCGACACGCGGCCGCGTCCGTCCAGTCCAAAGGCGTAATCGCCATAAGTCATCCCCCCCGGTTAGACCTTGAAGGCAGGATAACCACTCGTCGCCCGGGGAGCAAAACGAAAGTTGACGCCCCGACGGCCAGCCCGCAGGCGCGATTTGACTCCTCCGCTACGATTCCGGATATGGCAACAGTTCTTTTGGGGAGCGACCTCTCTTCCCTACGTCGCGAGTTGCGAGCCATGCTGGAAGGACCCGAGCTCGACATCGAAGAGGTGGCCAATGGACTTGACGTCATTGCTCGCGTCGAGGCCGGCGGGGTCGATTTGGTCATCGTGGACCTTCAAATCGGTTCCATGGGCGGCATGGCGATCTGCATGGAACTGCGCCACCGGGAGTCCTACGGAGCCGCTGAACCCGTGTCGGTATTGATGCTCCTCGATCGCCGACCGGACGTCTTTTTGGCCCGACGCAGCGGTGCCGAGGGCTTCCTCGTGAAGCCGCTCGACCCCCAGCGCGTTCGTAGTGCCGTGCGGGCCTTGTTGCGCGGCGAAGAGTACGAGGACGAATCACTGCGCCCTGCGACGGTCCGCGTCGGGAGCCCCGACGCTCGATGAGCGACCACCAGCCTCATTCGTCGGGACTGTCTCGACTCCGCAAGCGAGTGACTGGTCGAGACGAGTCTCGAGCGCCGTCGCCCGAAGCCACCGCTATCCACGCTCGCGTCGACCAATTGAGTGAGTTGGAACTTCGCGACGTTATGACCCCCCGTACGGACGTGGCCTTCCTGCAAACGCCGGTGACGCCCGAGGCAGTGGCCGAAGCTATCCGCGACACCGGCCACTCATGTTTTCCGGTCGTCAACGGGGACCTCGATGAAGTGCAGGGCGTCCTGTTCGTCAACGATCTCTTTCGCAGCACCACGGCGAAGCGAGCCATCGGCGTCTCACTTCCGACGTCCACCGAGATTGCTCGAAAGATTCGCCGGACCTTCATGCTGCCCGAGACGATGGACTTGCTGGAAAGTCTCAGCGAAATGCGCGAGCAGCGTCGGACGTTTGCTCTCGTCCTGGACGAACACGGTGGGGTCGCGGGCGTGGTCTCGATCCGCGACATCTTGGAACAGCTGGTCGGGGACTTGAATGACGAGTTCGACGAGGACGAAGAGCCGGGCATCGTGCCCATTCGCCAAGATCGGTGGCTGGTGGACGGGCAGACGCACGTCGACGAAGTCGAAGCGGCGATTGGCATAACGATCCCCGAAGGGGAATACGTGACCGTGGCCGGCTTCGTGCTGGATCTCGCCGGGGAGATTCCGGCCGCAGGCACGATCTACCGCTACGGGGACTGGACCTTTCGAGTGCAGTCCGTCGAAAAGCGCCGAATTAGCGAAATCGTGATTGAGTACCACAAGCCGGCGGAACCCGAAATTCCCTCCATCATGTAGGAGTGGGTGCACCCTTGGGCCGCCGAGTAGGATTTTCAGGCTGCGAGGTAACTCGCTGCGGGCTGTAGCGCAGCTTGGTAGCGCGCTGCGTTCGGGACGCAGAGGTCCCGGGTTCAAATCCCGGCAGCCCGACCACCAGTGCAGTGCGAGGTGAAATGTAGTTCAGGCCCCCATCGTCTAGCGGCCTAGGACACCACCCTTTCAAGGTGGCGGCACGGGTTCGAATCCCGTTGGGGGTGCTCTGGAAATGTGGCCAAAGTCCCTTATTTATAAGGACTTTCGTGTTACCGGGAGCAACCTCGAGGCACCACGATTTACCACTGTTTCCAGCCCAGTTAATGCCCAGCTAAAGCCCAGTTCGAAGCTCACTACTATGACTCCAGCGAGTCAGAAAATCTGGCCGCGTTGGAAACGATTTAGGCGATTCCGCCTCCAGAATTCTCGTCGCGATTCAAGGAATAGTTCGTGTTTGACCCGTGTGAGGAGTTTGAGCAATATGCCAACCAAGCATCTCAAAATGATGATGGTGCTCGGCGCAATTTCGGCTGTCGTTGTCGTCCTGGCTGTCGCTGCAACATCGACCATCTCCAATGATTCGCGGCATGGCAAGAGTAACCATGAATCGAAAGGATCGGAGCGCACCACGAATCCCCTCGAATTAGCTGGACCTTGGAGTACGAATGGAACCTATACCCTCGATGCTCTCAAGATGTGCAAGGTCGGCGATGCTTTGACCATCGTCAAGAATACTGGAAGTTCGCCGATTCAAATTGATTCCGTCAGCGCACGCGAGGTTGGAAATGAATACCCGGACAAAGACAGCGTGCGGTACGAAGTCATCAAAATTCGTCAACGCACTTCGACTGGTGAGTTGTCGGACAATTTCACCTTCGCGGCACTCGGTCGAATTCAGTCGAAAGGCAGCGCGTCAGGCGCTCAATTACTGCCCGTAAAGAGAAGTCGAAGTTGGTACGCCATTGTTATTTTGATTTCTGTGAAGTCGAATCATTCGATCGAATGGGGCATCCAGGGACTCAATCTCAACTTCAAGATGAAATCAGAACACTTCTCAAGAATTTTCAAACAGAGCGTTCGATTGCCACCGACAAGTTGCCGTTGACAAATTTTTGACGTTTGCATATCACAGTTTGATATGTTACGGTCCGCATCCCGTCATCTGCCTTCGCGTCAGCGAAAAAGTCACATTTTGTAGCGCCTACCGACATCGCTGTCTGCGGTCATCATGTTCGGGTCGCCAACATGTCAGTGACTCAGTTACTGAACTCGACTCTTCTAACGGCTCAGTCACCAAAGTGATTTCTTCAAAGGCCGACAAATTCTCGTCATCTGGACACGTTGCTTGTAACCGTCAATATGTGTGGATTGCCAATTCGTATACGGGAACGATAACGCAACTAGACGCGAGTAACGGCTCTCTAGTTCGAATTATTAGAGCAAGGAAGAATGGTCTGGACCTGCCCGGTCGCGTGGTCGTAGGTGGCAAAAAGGTTTGGATAGCAAATTCTGGAAATGACTCTGTGACGGAACTCAACGCCAGCGTAGCTCTTGTTCAAACAGTTCAACTTCCAACTGGAGGACGTCCAACGGCCAGTCAAGGTTATGGTCCAATTGATCTAGCTCTGATTGCGGTTCAATTATTTGTCTCAACAACCTCTGCCACATCCGATTCCATCGTCGACATTGACGTGAAAACAGGTGCGCGAGTTCAAGTCATCAAACTTGGCACTTCGACTCCAAATTCATTTTTTGGGCTTCTGGTGGTGATTTCGAATCACATATGGGTGTCAAACAGCAATGGCAATTCTCTGACTGAAATCAAAAGCTATTGATATCACGCACGTCGACCGCCGTCGCCGGACGTAAGGCATACGCCATTAACTGACTCGTACAGTTGCGGCGTCGGAATCACTGCATATTTGAGACAGAGTACAGATCAGGCAAGACATGGTTGAACTTGGTAGATAGTCCGACGTCGCGATTGTCGAACCGAATCACGAAGAATCCGCGCTCGACGAACATGGCGCAGAATTCCACGTCGAAATTGATGCACTGGCAGCCGAGACCGTTGATCAGCAGCAAGGCGTCATTGGCCGGATCACCGAAGGTCTCGAAATAGATTTCCACCGAGCGATTCTGGGCAAAGGCCATCCAGCGTCTCCGTTAGAACGTGTGTAGGGCGACGTCGGCAATTGTAGAGGCACGACCTTTCGCCAATGATTCATCTCCTGCGGACTTCCTACGTTCTCGACGCCACTTCACGAGGTCCGGTTCGTCAGTTCTGCAGGACCTCGTCAATTTGCGACGCCGCTCCCTGCACGCCGTCTTTCATGCCCATCGCGAGCATCTTCTCCATTTGCTCCGCGTCAACGTAGGTGGTGACAGCGGTCATCCGAGTGCCACCACTGATTACTTCGAAGGTGACAAAACTGGGCATGGGCCGGACGTCGGGCATGGGTTCACCGTCGTCGCCGGCCAAACCATTATCAAAGTCGAGACGGCGTGGTTTGTCGATGGCGTTGATGCGCCACCACCCGCGCGGAGTGTCACCGGTGGGGCCTGTCATGTAGTAGCGCGACTCTCCACCAACGACGAAATCGTGTCGGGTGAACGTCGAAGGATACGTAGGTGGGCCCCACCATCGTTCGAGCTGACGGGGGTTCTCCCACACCTCCCAGACGCGATTCGGACTGGCGTTAAATTCAGCGACCAGGGTCAGGGTGAGTGTGTCGGGATTGGTGGTCACATTGATAACGGTCATGTGGTTCTTCCTTCCTCGCCGAGAATGTCGGCTATTTGAATGGCGCGTTGGCGCCAGAGCTCTTCCCACGACGCGAGCAACGTCTGCGCCCGTTCCACTGTCGGCGAGTTGCCCGACACGATTTGCTCACGGCCGTGTCGTCGCTTCGTGACCAGCGAGGCGCGTTCGAGCACGCTCACGTGCTTCTGCACGGCGGCGAAACTCATGGCGTAGTCGTGCGCGAGCGTCGACACGGAAAGACCTTCGTACATGACGCGTCCCATGATGTCGCGCCGAGTCGCATCGGCGAGCGCGCCGAAGATGCGGTCCACGTCTAAGTCCGAGAGTGCATGTACAACCATATGGTTGTACAATAGTCTCACTTCTGAGCCAGCACAAGTGAGGATCGCCGACCAATGTGCGCGTTGGCCGACCGCGACCGTACTCGCGCGGGCCTCCCACGCCAATGCCGTGACCAAAGGCGGGCGACACCTTTCGCTGAGGAGTGACGGCGCTAAAAACACCGTTCGACGATGCGCAGAATGGTCCGCGAGGCATTTGCGCTGACCCCACGACGGGAAATCCTGCCGAAAGGAGATCTCGCAAGATTTTGGAATTTGCCGGTGGAAAATCGAGACCGACCTGTTTAGTATTCGCACATGACAACTCTCAATCGACCCAACAGTGCGCTTTTGGTTATTGATGTGCAGAACGATGTCGTGGCCGAGGCGTACAAGCGAGACTCGGTCGTCGAACGGATCCAGAGCGCCGTGGAGAAGGCTCGCGCCAAGGGGACGCCCGTGATTTGGGTCCAGCACTCCGACGCCTACCTCGCGATTGATTCGCTGGGCTGGCAGATTGTTCCCGAGTTGGAACCCCTCGCGAACGAGCCGATGGTTCGCAAGCTCTACGGCAGCTCTTTCGAAGCAACGAACCTTGACGAAGTGCTCGAGAAGGCGGAGGTGGGTCATCTCTTTTTGGCCGGTGCCGAAACGAACCACTGCGTCCGCCATACTGCGCACGCCGCTCTGGAGAGGGGCTTTGACATCACCCTTTTGGGCGACGCCCACACCACGTCGGACGGCGAAGGAGACCACGGCGACATCCTCGCGCGCCAAATTGTCGACGAACAGAATCAAGGACTCGACGGTTACGCCCTCCCGGGTCGGCGCGCATCGGTGTCAAAAGTGGCCGAGTCGGCGCTGTAGTACTTCTCCGACTCGACCTGAATCGCCAGTGTCGACATCGCTAAAGCAGATGTGCTCGCGTCGGTCCGCTACGCTCCAGGTGTCAACGTCGAACACGATCTCTGCCCAAGGGGTGCGTATGGCCAAGATTGCCGAATTCCACTCCTCCGGCCTCGAGGATGGTAGCGAAGTCGTCTTCCATAATCAGTCGGCTTGCCCACTCGGTCAGGATCTGAAGAAATCAGGCACCTCGCTTCCTGGACAGGGCTACTTCCGAACGCTCTGCAAACGTTGTAAAGACATTGGCGACGGATCGCCAGGAGCACTCCCGCTCTAGAGGTCCCGTGCTTGGAACCTCGCTGCCTGCAAAGGTGATGGTGACCTAGCGAAAAGGTGTAAGCGAACCTATAGTGCGCTTCATGGCTGCCCGGGCAGTGTCCAATGTGGATGCTGAGCGAGCGCGAAACTGCGTATCGACTTCGGCATTGCAAGTACGGGCTTGGTCCCGTTAACAGTGAAACGCACGCTCGTGTCCACTGCCGTCATGGTGTTGGCGGCGACGGCGGCGATTCTTCCTAGTTCGTTCGCCGGAGCGACATCGCAAAGTACGAGGGACTCGGCCGGTTGCGTAGCCCATCCCTCCACCTATCCGGGCCAACGCGCAACTGACTGCGTGGCACTGAAAAACGACACTGTCGTCGTCGACCACACCATCGTGATGGCCAAGTGGGCTCTCGTGGCGGACAAGTTCGGCTTCACCAACGTGTGTGCCTCGGTGTCAATCAAGAATCAAAACAAGACGAAGTACTTCTTCAACGATTTTAATATGACGCTTCGTCCACCATCGGGGGACATCATGGTGCTGAATTTTACAGCGAGGCACCCTCTCAACGACGGCTTCCTTCGACAGAGCGATGTCGCCAAAGGAAACATCTGCTTTAACTATTCGGGCCAGTTCGGGCGTTACGTGGCCATGTACACTCCCCATCCTCGAACGAACATCCGAGCCATTTGGATCTTTCACATCGGAGAACGGGTCTACGAGTGACGCTAGAGATTGAGTGATGATCGGGCGACTTTCGAAAGTCCGGCGACCACCGTTTCGTACGAATGAACAATGAGCTGCGCAACCAGGTCGCCATCGAGGGTGCCGTCGAGCGCCAGGGTATTCCAATGACGCTTGCTCAAGTGATAGCCGGGAGTAATCGCCTCGTACTCCTCGCGCAGTGCCGTGGCCCACTCGGGATCGCACTTTAACGAAAGCGTCTCCGGGGAACCTTCGGGCGCGAGCAAGGCGAACATCTTTCCCCCTACTTTAAAGACATCAACCAATGGCCCGAATGGTTGTTCCTCCACGGCGCCGGGCAGCGCCGAGATCATCGCCGAGATCTGTTCGAGGTTCATCACTCGTGTCCTTGCAGTCGTGCACTCGGCCCGGCGAGCGCCCGCAAGGTTGTCTATTCGTCGATTTCTTGGTAAAGATCGTGGGTCAAGAGAGTGGCGGGAAACTCACCGGGATGTGCTTCGCGCCACTGCTTCATGGGCTCTTGGTCCATGATCGTTTCGTTGAGTGCTCCGTTATCGGCCAGTCCCTTGAAGTGCTGTATCACCACAACGTGGCCGACGTCCTTGCCCGCGGCGCCGGTGAGCAACTCGACCTGTGAGACGCCCGACGCCAAGAAAGCGGTTTTAAGGCTCTTTATGACGTCCACGAACTCTTCGAACTTTCCCGAGTGCGGATCCCACACTGATATTTCGTACGCCTTCGCCATGGGCGACCTCCTCGTCACGGTCCCACTGTGGCACCTCAGTAGCGCAGAATCTACCTTCGTCGGCGCGCGAAGGGCTGGGCCGTCACGATTTGTTCTCCTTGGACCACGCAGGGGAACGTCGTAGCAACGCAGTGATCCATCGTGGCACCGGGAATCGCCGTGTCGTATTTCCGCTAGTACCGGAGCGAAACGGACAGTAGGTTCGGTCCATGATCGAAGAGTTCGAACGGTGTTACGCCGCGGTGCAGTCTCGCGACCCCCGCTTCGATGGATGGTTTTTCACCGCCGTCACGTCAACGCATATTTACTGTCGACCGAGTTGTCCAGCGCACACGCCGATGCGACGAAACGTCCGGTTTTACCCCTCCGCGGCGGCGGCACAACTGGCCGGTTTTCGAGCGTGCAAACGTTGTCGTCCCGACACGTCGCCGGGTTCGCCTGAGTGGAATACCCGAGCTGACGTGGCCGCGCGGGCCATGCGTCTTATTGCCGACGGCGTGGTGGACCGAGACGGGGTACCAGGACTCGCCGCACAGCTCGGCTACAGCGTGCGACAACTCGAACGAACGCTGCAGGCTGAGATTGGCGCCGGACCAATTGCCATCGCCCGCGCCCAACGCGCCCAGACCGCACGCATTCTCATTGAAACGTCGTCACTCCCGATGACGGAGGTGGCTTTCGCCGCCGGGTTCTCGAGTATTCGCCAGTTCAACGACACCGTTCGGACCGTCTTCGCCTCGTCGCCCACCGACCTGCGACAACGATCTCGGCGTCCCTTCGAGGTCGCGGCGGCGAGGGCGACGGTCGTGCTTCGCCTCGCCTACCGTCAGCCACTTTGTCCCGACAATCTCTTTGGTCATTTGGCGGCGACCGCGGTGCCCGGAGTGGAAGAAGTAATTGGCCACGCCTACCGTCGTACCCTTCGCTTGGCGCACGGTCCAGGTATCGTCGAACTCTCCTACACCCCCGAGTACGTCCTCTGTCGCGCCACACTCACTGATTTGCGCGACCTCACGACCACCATCGCGCGAAGTCGCTGGTTGCTCGACCTCGACGCCGACCCCGTGGCAGTCGACGCGCACCTCTCTCGAGACCGTGCACTACGACCTCTCATCACCAAAGCGAGTGGCCGACGTGTCCCTCGCTGCGTCGATGGTTCGGAGATGGCCGCGCGCGTCGTGCTGGGTCAACAGATTTCGACGTCCGCGGCGCGAACGCACGCCGGCCGCCTCGTCCAAGAGTTTGGCGAGCCAGTGACCGACACCGGCGGCGGACTCACCCATCTCTTCCCTCGCCCGGAGAGCTTGGCGCACGCCGACGTGGCGATGCCTCGCTCTCGGGGAGCGACATTTCGTCGACTTAACGAGGCCCTGGCGAGTAAAGAACTGCAACTCGGCCCCGGATGCGATCGCGAGAAGGCCGTAGCGACCTTGGGGCAGCTGGCGGGCATCGGACCCTGGACCCAACAAGTCATCGCCATGCGAGCACTCGGTGACGCCGACGCCTTTCCTTCCGCCGACCTCGGGATCCGACGAGCCGCAGAAACGCTGCATTTTGGGTCGACGCCGTCGGTTCTCTTGAAGCGCTCGCAACCTTGGCGACCGTGGCGCGCTTACGCCGTGCAGTACCTCTGGTCTATGGATGACCACGACGTCAACCACTGGCCACCCCGCCCTCGCTCGTCGACGACGAGCCCACCAAAGGAGACACCATGAGCGCCACCATTACGACGAACCTGGAGAGTCCCATTGGACTGCTTCGCTTGACCGCGAGGGACGGCGAACTCACGGGACTGTACATGGAAGAACACCGTCACGCCCCCGCGCTGCTCGACAACCTCGTAGCGGAGAGCGCGTGGTTCTCGGACATTGCCACGCAACTTCGTTCCTATTTCAGCGGGGACCTCACCACCTTTGACGTGCCGATGCAGCTCGTGGGCACCACGTTCCAGTGTTCGGTCTGGAAGCAGCTCAGCGCCATCCCGTACGGCGAGACAATTTCGTACGGAGAACTGGCGCGGCGCATTGGTAACCCGAACGCCAGCAGGGCTGTCGGACTGGCCAACGGCCGCAATCCCATCTCGATCATCGTCCCGTGCCATCGCGTCATTGGCGCGAACGGAAGCCTCACCGGCTACGGCGGCGGCATGGAACGAAAGTCGTGGTTGCTCCAGCACGAGTTGGCTTTTCCCAGATAGTCACCCGTGCGAGACTCGTCGCGTGGAGTCGGACAGCGCCCGCATCACCCTTCAGCCCGTCACCCTCAGCGACGCGGTGGCGATAGGCGCCCGCGACCGATTCGGTCGGCTGTGGGCGCCCGATTTTCCGACCGACGGTGACGTACGCGTCGCTTCGCTCGTCGAGGGCGCCATGTTGGCCGTTGTCACGCCCCTGTGGCCTTGGGGCCCCTACCTGGTGGTCGAGGTTGTGCGGGGCTGGACCGTTGGAGGCATTGGTTTCAAAGGAGCACCCGACAACGACGGCGCGGTGGAGATGGGTTACGGGATCTGCCCATCGATGCAGCGCCGTGGCCTCGCCAGCGAGGCTGTTCGCGCAATGTGTCACCTGGCTCGACACCACGGTGCGCGTCACGTCACTGCCGAAACAGACCGTGAGAACGTCGCCAGTCAGCGTGTTCTTTTGCACAGCGGCTTCGTGCAAGAACGGGACGACGACGAACTCACGCAGTGGCGATATACGCTTCCCACCGCCCATTGAGGCCCTCCACGCCGTCTGACCGCCCTGCTCTTTATCTTCGGTCTCTTAGGCGAAGTCTTCTTCCTCTCCCAGTTTCTCCAGACCGTCCCGGGCTATTCACCGCTCGGCGCAGGACGACGGGTAATGGCGTGGAAGGGCATGCCAATGTTGCTCGCTCCCGTCATTGGCCTTCTCACCCAGCGGTGGGGTGGCAAACCTCTGGTGGTCGTGGGACTCTCCTTCAGGCGATCTCGCTCGCCTGGTTAGCGACCTTGCTCGCCCCCGCCACGCCCTGCGCGCACATGGTGCCGGCCTTCGTTTGCGCCGGACTGGGCATGACCCTCTTTTTCGTGCCGGTGGCGTCGACGTGCTCGGGTCAGTGCCAAAAGAACTCGAAGGCGTGGCCTCGGGAGCGAACGCTGCGTTCCGCGAGCTCGGCGGCGTCTTTGGCATTGCCCTCTTGGGTGCCGTCTTCTCCTCGCACGGCGGTTATCTCTCCGCGCAGGACTACGTCAATGGCCTTCGTCCAGCGATCTACGAGCGCATTCGGCGCCT
This sequence comes from Acidimicrobiaceae bacterium, assembly GCA_025350565.1. Classification (GTDB taxonomy): domain Bacteria; phylum Actinomycetota; class Acidimicrobiia; order Acidimicrobiales; family RAAP-2; genus RAAP-2. Next base: position 7,951 of record JANXXO010000098.1, on the reverse strand, counting down.
TCCACTTTTCGACGCGGATGCACCTCGCGCTATCGCGCGCGACTAGTTCCCTCCTCGGCGCCGGTCCATCGGGATGAGCACTGCATTGAGCGATTCGTTGAAGGGTATGAATCGCATTTTCCGAAGTTGGTCTTCTCGCCGTGGTTCCCCGCCAAACTGGACCGATGATCAACTCCATTGGTTACCTGGCCAGCCTCGGTGCCCTGCTCATGTGGCTGCCCCAAGGCTGGCGCGTGGTTCACCACCGTGATGACTCGAAAGCCCTGGAAGGAATCAGCGTGGGGGCGTACGCCACGGGCGTGGTCTTCAACGCGCTCTTGCTCGTCTACGGGCTCGGCACGCACGCACTTCCCGTGGTCCTGGCAGCGAGTGTCAATCTGATCATGAGCTCACTCATCGTGGTGATCGTTCGACGATCTCGTGAGCGCGCGTGATCGCCTTTATTGGCTACGCGGCGGCCATCATCGACGTCGGACAGTTCGCGCCCCAACTTTGGCGGACCATCCAGCGTCGTCACGACGCACAAGCTATGAGTGCCCTCAGTCTGGTGGCGTACGTCATCGCGACGGCCCAGGCAGTCCTGTGGGTCGTCTACGGATTCGCTACGAACCGGCTGCCCATTGGACTGCCCAATCTGTTCATTGCTCCGGCCTGCGCGTACATCTTCGCGTTGGCGTTGCGCTCAAGGTTTCGTGGGCGACGCATTCGGCGTTGAGTCGGCGCGCTGTCTCCCAGTCGCCCGCTCCGCCCGGGAACGTCGCGACCACCCACGGAGCTACGTGACTTCGTAGCGCTTCAGCGAGGGTATTCCGAGAGCGCTTGACCGCTTGTGGAGAGTGCACACCATACGAATTGGGCGTTGACATTGACTTGGTGGTTTTAGAAACTAGGGGCAATCGCTTGAGGAGGCGTGGTGGCGATGAACAACATGGGCTTAGGGAAAAGCTCCGGGGCAAGGAAGTGCGTGCGTGGTGCTACCGGCACGCGTTGGACGATTATGGCGCCAACGTCGGCGGCGGTATGGCCATTGAAGCGCACCGAAACTGCACCCGGCGCCACTCGACGGTTACGCGTGTCACCCACCGCGAGTCGGCGATGATCTTGGTTAGTGCCGAGATGCGGGCGGTATATCCCCCGGCCGGTGCCCTCGCCCCGATCACTCCCGTCTTCAGGCGGGGCGAGGGAACCGGCAACTTCGAAAGGGCGTCTTCTACAAGTGGAAGGCGCCGACCATTGACTGCGACGTCTGCGCTCCACCTAGGAGTTTGAGATGAAGCAGCCGTTCCGTTGTCCCGAGTAACGAGTAGTGGTCGAAGCGCGTACCGACGCGTAGGCCACGCGGCGTGGAGGGGGCGATCACAATGGTCGGCACTTGATTTGATGCGTCCAAGTTATTCTCGTCAAAAGTGATGAAGAGCACGAGTCTGCGACTTTGGTATTGCGCGCTCGCGACAATCAGCGGGACCACTCGTTTGAGCCACGCGTCGCCGACGTGCACCGGACAACTGTGCATATCGTTACAGACGTTCGGTACGATGAACGTGAACGCGGCGTTCAGATTCATCGGAAAACGCAGCGGAACATCATTGCGCTGGCACGACGTCGCGTACGGCGAGTAGTACACGACGGGATTGTGCCTCGCCGCGTACTGACCGCTCGTCACCCGGTCGCACGCCTGGGGCATTGATTCTGCGTACGTCCGCCAGCTCGAACCGAGTTGCGAAAATATGCTCGGCACCGCCAAGGGATGCGCACTGGGCTCGGCGTCGTCGGACACGCCTTGCGGCGAACCAGACGTCATCGCAATGTAGTTCGGCAAGCTCGGGTGCGAGATAGCGACATAGTTCGTCGCGATGGCGCAGCGCGCGATGAGTCCATTGAAGTACGGAGCGTCGGGCGAACCAACGACCGAGTAACCCTCATTTTCCATCATGATCCACACCACGTGGGAGTACGTGGCGACCTGAGCCTGACCGCAGGGTGCCGCGGCGGGGATCTTCGCCAACGGCGCCGCGCTGCTGGGTACTCCCGTCAAGCACACCAACAACGAGACACCTGCGAGCGCGCGCGCCACGGTGCCCGTCAACGTCGCCGGCCTCGTGCGGGTCAGGTCTCTCACGCGGGACTCCATACCTTGAGCAGCATCGCTGGGGAACGTTCGCCGAGAACTGAAGGAACGTCGGGTTCGACCCTACGGAGGGCGCAGGTGTCCTCGTGCGCGAAGCGGACGCACACTTGCCATTCTCTGTCAGCCATCAGCGCCTCTCGTTTGTTCGTAGGCGAAAGACGATTTTACCTACTTACGCGAAGTCGCAGCAAGGACGCCTCCACCGCAGCATTCGAGTAACTCGTCGTACGAAGTGGCGAAGGCGGTGAGGCCGTCATTTTCGAGCTGCGACGTCACTGCATCAAGCGAGACATTGTCCAGAAGTTCGTCGAACGGCGCGGATGTCGTCCTCGTTCAACAAGTTCGACTTCGCGAAATCGCCGTGATCCAACACGGCCGCCAGCGTGGCGTCGGGCATCGTTTTGACCGTCTCGTCCGCCACCAGAGCATCGACGTAGAGAAGGTCCGGGTACGCGGGATTTTGCGTGGAGGTCGAGGCCCACAGTGGTCATTGGAAGGTGTCGTAGAGGTCATTCAATTTGGTCATTTTATGTCCCTTCAAACGTCGAGGCCCGCGCACGTACTCGTCGTCGTGATGCGTTCAAACGTGTTGAGAGCATCCTCCAAAAAAGCGTGAAGCGGGTCAACGACTTGTTCGTGTGAAGCGCACTCTCCAACTGACGGTGAGACTGCGAGGACCCGACCAACCAAATGACTGGGAAATCACCGCAACAATCGACACGGATCCTGGATCACTGATGGAAGAGGCAGCCAAGAGCGCAAGAAAATTCTTTATTCGATTCGAGAATCCGACTCACTGATTATTCGAATGAACTCGCTCGGAATCAACCAGCGAGCCGCCAATGATGGGTTGCAGAACTGTTGCGTCGGGCCGACAACGAAGGCCTCAGCCAGACATGGCCTTCGTCACCCAATTTCGGTCTTCACGAATGATGACCACACGTACAGCATCAACTTCGGACGGTATTTTTGAAATCTCAACTGCGACCGGGAGAACGACCTGAATGAAGTGATCACGAAAGTCTGGCTTCTCGGCCATGACTCCAACACTTCGAAACAATGTTGGGGGCATCGGACCCGGGAAAATGCCTTCAGCCACCAGTAATTCAAGCAGTGCTCTTCGAGCCCGGCTCGCCTTTTCCATGCTCGTCACTCCTCGATTCATTCATACAACCTAGACACGAAAACGTTGGATATGCTCACGCACCCGTAACTTCCCAATCGACAAGTCTCCATTAGAATGTGTAGGTCGGTCCCCCGAGGTGAACCCGCACGCGCAGTCGACTGACCACGCGAACATCATGGTCTTCCAGATGGCGTGATTAGGGCGAAGCATTATCCTTCGAAACTGAAAGGCGAGAAGGTGAGTATGAGCGCAAAAGGCGATCCGCTGGCGGGCTTTCAGAAGTCCAAATTTTGCTCGACGGCGAACGTTACTCACGACGTCTATCGCATTGGATCCGGACCAGCCGTCATCGTGATTCATGAGATTCCGGGAATCACGCCTCTAGTTACCGACTTCGGCCGCAAGATTGCTGACCGAGGTATGACTGCGGTCCTTCCGGAGCTCTTTGGCACCGCCGGTCGACCAATGACAGTCCCCTACGCCCTGGCTTCGTTCGCTCGAGTATGCGTGAGCAAGGAGTTCACCCTTTTGGCGCTGAATAGGACGAGTCCGGTCGTCAACTTTCTACGGGAGTTGGCGGTGTACGAACGTGAGACACGCTCGGGACTAGGTGTCGGCGCGGTGGGCATGTGTCTCACGGGGGGATTCGCCCTCGCTATGAGCGTTGAGCCAGCCGTGCTTGCGCCGGTGATGAGCCAACCTTCGCTTCCTCTGCCTGTCAACGCGGCCCATCGCCGCGCCTTCGGACTCGCCGATGACGACTACGAGGCAGTTCGCCGACGCGTCGACGGGGGCCTCTGCGTTATGGGACTTCGGTTTTCGGGAGACACGAAGTCACCGCGAGATCGATTCGCTCGCATGCGCGAAGAGCTAGGAGACAAATTTGTCAGCGTGGAGATTGATTCTTCGGAGAACAATCCTTGGGGATACCATCGCGGCGCTCACTCGGTCCTCACCGAGGACTATTCCGACGCCGGGGGTTCGCCAACCCAGGTGGCCCTAGAGCAGGTGCTGGACTTCCTCGCTCGCACGCTTGGCCTCGACGACGCGACCGCGAAGGACGCGTAGCGGTTTCTTCGTGCCTTCGACCTGGGAATGACGCCGAAGCAGTCGCTAGAGTCAGCGCGTCAACGTGAACGAACAATGTCGGTCGTCGCGCAATGCGTTGCCATCTTGAGCGGTGGCGACCTACGGCGCACTTTCTCAAGGTCCTGGCTGCGCCACCGGCCATTGCCGTTCACCAGGGAAGCGCCAGTGGACTCGACGGTTACTGGCCCAAAATGTGGGCCGCTCGTGGTCTTGTCCACGATGACAGGGCCACCGACGCCATGGTTAGCGCCACTTCGGATCCATCGTGGGGGGTCCGCGAGACGCCGGCCAGGGTTATCGGTCGACACCTCGTCATCGCGGCGATCGACGACGTTGTGGTACTCCTCTGTGATTCCAATGCGCGCGTCCGTCGGGCAGCTCATCGTGCCCTCGACGCGATGACCGACCACGTAGAGCGTCGTCATTCACCCGAAGGTAACGTCAGTTCAGCGAGTTGACCAGCAACGAGCGCTCGGTCGTCATCATCGGCAATCTCCTCCACCAGTCGTGCGGCGGTGCTGTTCCATGTGACGAACTCATCGACCATGTTGGCACGTAGGTAGGCCCGCGCGATTCCCTCGGCGGTTGAGGCGAGCAACCAATCAGGGACCACTCCTGGTTTCGCAGCGTCATGAGCTCGATGGGCAAAGAGTACGGCGAAACCGGGAGCGCCGAGCACTCCCGATGCTCTCGAAACCATCCAATCACTGACAATCAACTGTTCGGGACCACCAGCCATCAACCAGTGATAGCGCGAGGCGAAGGCAGCAGTAATCAACTCCACGTCGTCATCGACGGAGCGCGCATCCATCTCCATAATCTCCCAGCACCGGTTGAACAGCTCCGTTGCCAATGTTCGGTCGGTGGGTTCAGCCATTGGTCGATAGTAAAGCGTCTGGAGGAAGTTTTGCTCAAGTTGCTTTGCCGGACATGAGGTCGAAACCACGCTTCGGAGATTGGTGACTATTTGTACGCCGACGGTGCGTCTCAAACGTCGGAAATCTTCGGACGCTCGTGCTAAACATCGGTCGTGCGAAACCCCAATCTCCTACCGGTGCGCGCCGTCGTCGCGACTGTCGCCGCGCTCGCTTTCGCGCTGTCGAACGTTTCATTCGCGCAAGGATCGAGCACTCACTCGTCACCGGCGCCCTGCACGAGTGCCAAACTGAAGACTGACCTACAGATCAATGAATGTCTGCGTCACGCCCTCACCAAACTCAACGAGCAAATGTCGAGCGCCGTGGCGACTGAGTCGAAATACCTCGGCGCGAAATCAAAAGCTCAGAACTTGCGGTTGGCGACGGCCGCCCAACGGTCATTCTCGAAGTACGTGCACGACGAGTGCACGGCGCAGATGAACCCCTACGCCACCGGTTCCATTGCCCCCATTATTTACGGCGAGTGCGCCCTTTCGCTGGGACAACAGCGGCTCGCCCTTCTGCGAAAAGAGATTGCCTACTTCCAACACGGTGGTGAAGCTGGGGCGGTGTCGTCAATGACCCGCGACCTCAATCCGTAGCGGTAGGTTCATCTCATGACGCCCCTAATCGTGGTACTCATCACTTCGGCCGTGGGCTGCACCTTCGCCTGGATCACTTCTCTGGTCACGGGCGACACGTCGTGGGTTGACCGAATGTGGTCCATCGTGCCCGTTATCTACGTTTGGGAGTTCGCGGGCGCGGCACACCTCCACAGTGGGCGACTCAACGCCATGGCGATCGTGGTGAGCGTCTGGGGAGTCCGGCTCACCTATAACTTTGCGCGCAAGGGTGGCTACTCCGGTGTAGAGGACTACCGCTGGGCGGTGCTGCGCGATTCGATGACGAAGTGGCAATTCCAACTATTCAATCTCTTTTTCATCGTGCTCTACCAAAATGCCCTACTCGTCCTTATCTCACTGCCGGCTTGGACGGCCTACCAACATCGCTCGCGTCCCTTCGCCACCGCCGACGTCCTTCTGTGCCTTCTTTTCCTCGCGTGTACGGCGGCCGAGACTGTGGCCGACCAACAGCAGTGGGACTTCCAGTCGCTGAAACGCTCGATGATCGATTCCGGAGAACTTCCCGATCAGCAGTTTCTCCAGACGGGACTCTTTCGTTACTCGCGCCATCCCAATTATTTTTTCGAGATAGCCCAATGGTGGGTGCTGTTCCTGTTCGGCGTGGTCGCGGCGGGGTCCATGGTCCAGTGGACGGTGCTCGGTCCCATCCTGCTCACCCTGCTCTTCGTCGGCTCGACCCGGTTCACGGAGAAAATATCGCTCCTGCACTACCCCGAGTACGCACAGTATCAACGCTCGACGTCGGCCGTCATCCCGTGGCCCCCGTTTCGCGCCATTCACGTGGTGCAGGCTCCCCCCACAATTTAGAACCGGCGTTGGACGCGAATGACAAGAAAGCACGGTGGGTCACACCGAGTTCGTGCGTGCGCGTGTGCTGCGTTGGACGGCGAAGGGAATCACTGACGTCGGTACACTCAAATGGTGAAGCCCGAAAAGATAATCCTCTACTACTGCTTCACGCCCCTAGGCGACCCCGAGGCCATTCGGCTCTGGCAACGCACGCTCTGCGAGCAGCACGGACTGCGCGGTCGCATCCTCGTTTCGCGCCACGGCATCAACGGCACCCTCGGAGGTTCAATAACCTCGCTCAAGCGCTACATCAAGGGCACCCGAGAGTTTCCCGGGTTTCGCGCGATCGATTTCAAATGGTCAGAAGGTTCGTCCGGCGATTTCCCACGCCTAAGGGTTCGCGTGCGCGAGGAGATTGTCTCCTTCGGTGCGCCGGACCGGTTGATCGTCAACGAACAGGGCGTGGTGGGTGGCGGCGAACGCCTCACCCCGATCGCCGTGCACGAACTCGTTGAGCGTCGAGGTGACGACGTTGTCTTCTTTGACGGACGAAACTCCTTCGAATCCCTCATCGGTAAGTTTAAGAATGCCGTCGTTCCCGACGTCCGTACGACGCACGACTTCGCTCGCGAACTGGACAGTGGCCGCTTCGATTTCTTGAAGGATAGAGCCGTGGTCACGTACTGCACCGGCGGCGTTCGATGTGAGGTTCTTTCCTCCCTCATGATCGACCGTGGTTTTGCCGAGGTGTACCAACTCGATGGGGGCATCGTTCGGTACGGCGAGGAGTTCGGCGATCGGGGCTTGTGGGAAGGTTCGCTCTATCTTTTTGACGCGCGCATGCACCAAGAGTTCAGCGACGACCACAAAACAATTGGACGATGCGAACGCTGCCACTCAGCGACGAGCCAGTTCCACAACTGCGCAAATCTGGCCTGTCGTAAATTAATACTTCTTTGCGACGAGTGCGCGCGTGAGAACGTGAGCACCAACTGTCGCCCAAATCACGCCGAGCTTCCGCGGTCGACCGAGGGTGTGGCGTGATGGGTCAAGCGACCATCGTAACGGGCCGTCGATAACGCGTTCGGTCCTTTAGTGGCGGCTGTCGCCGTGTTCATGGTGACCACCGTGGTGGTGGTGATTCGATGAGGTTTTGATGTTCACGCTGAGGGCGTTGAAGGTCCCGGCGGTCGTGCCGGGCAGGCCCACGGCGCTGATCTCGGACCCAACGACCACGGCGGCGAGCGTCGAGGCGGCG
>JANXXO010000085.1 GCA_025350565.1 Acidimicrobiaceae bacterium | reverse complement strand
CTCAATAATATCCTTTTCCAAGATAAGTGCTTTTTCTTCTGTTTCTAATTTAGACATTTGCAATTCCTTTTGACTATTGCGGATTGATTCAACCATAGTATTAAACATCACAGCAAGTCGCCCAGTTTCATCTTTTGCGAGCACTCTCGCTTTAGCAGTAAAATCGCCTTTCATCACACGCTCAAGAGCAGATACAACCTCATTTATATTTCTAAGTGGAATCCTCAAAAAGGATACAATCATTAAAATACCAAAAAGGAACAAGACTACTCCGCCTGTAAATATTATTTGCAGTAGAGAAGAGATCGGCGATAGTATTTCATCCTTGTTTACCTCTACCAACAGAACAAGCCCCTGACTTTCAAGACACATTGATGCACCGTATACCCGAACGCCACGATAGTCATCATACTCAGAAATAGTCTCCTTGTTGTTTTGCAAACACTCTCTTACAGGCAAGGTGTCTACTTTTTGTTTTATTTTTATATCCTTCGCATTGCGCGACGGTGTAACCATTATACGGTCACTGTTTACTAAATATATTTCTGAAGTTTCGTAGTTTGAAAGAAGCGATCACTCTCGGCCTCGCTGGCCCTGGCCGCACTGGCGGTTCCCCTCGACGTGAGCGCCCAGGTCGCCGAACGCGAACGATTGGCACGTTGCCTCCGTGAACTCGGTCTCGTGCCCCTTACGTCGTACACCAACTTCCTCTTCATTCCCATGGACGATCCTCAAGCACTGGTGGAACAATTGATGGCGTGGGGCGTCGTCGTGCGCGCTTACGCGGGCGGACTTCGTATCAGCGTCAAGGACGAACTCGACGACGACGTGCTGCTCGACGCCGTGCGGTGCGTGGTCAACGGGGAGCCGCCCTCGCCACCGATGCTGCGTCACCGCCGGGCTACGGCCGAGACGGTGTTGTCCGTACGACTGCGCGTACCCGGTGAAGGCCGGGTCTACGTGAACACCGGACTCGGTTTCTACGATCATATGTTGCAGCAACTGGCCTTCCACGGCGGAATGGACCTTCGACTCGAAGGGGTAGGCGACCTCGAAACGGGCGATCACCACATGGTCGAGGACATGATGCGGACGTTTGGCGAAGCACTTGACGAGGCTCTCGGCGACCGACGAGGACTCACGCGTTACGGCGAAGCGCGCGTACCGATGGATGAGGCATTAGCCCACGCCGTTGTTGACCTCTCGGGTCGTGCGACGGCCAACATCACCATCACCCCCGACCCCGGAATGGCGGTCCACGCCTTCGAGTCCTTGGCGCAGACCGCCCGCATCACCTTGCACGTGACGGCCACGGGTGAGAACGCGCATCACGTGGCGGAAGCGTCCTTCAAGGCCGTGGGACGCGCCTTGGCCCAGGCCTTCACGCCCGACGGATCTCTGATCCGCTCGACCAAAGGATCGCTCTGAACGCCGTCGTGGTGGTCGACTACGGCGCCGGCAACACCCACTCGGTTCGCGCGGCGCTCGAACACGTTGGGTTGACGAGCGAGGTCACGAGCGATCCCGACCGTATTTGCTCGAGCGAACTACTGGTCTTGCCGGGCGTCGGATCCGCCCGAAGCGCGATGACGCACCTCAACGAGACGGGCGCCGCGACGGCGCTGCGCCAACGATTCGCGCAGGGACAGCCCATGCTCGGCATCTGTCTCGGCCTACAACTCTCGTTCACCTCGAGTGACGAGGACGGCGGCGTCGAAGGTTTGGGGCTGCTCAACGGTCGAGTGCGGCGCCTGACCAGTGAACGGGTCCCGCGTTTGGGATGGGCCGACGTGCAACCGTGGGGGGAGACCTATTACTTCGCCCACTCCTTTGCCGCCGAGTCAACCGACGTCGTGGCGACCTCCGACGGGGTTGCCGCGGTGGTGCAACGCGACTCCTTTATTGGCGTGCAGTTCCACCCCGAGAAGAGCGGGACCGCCGGACTGCGGTTTCTCGAACGATGCCTTACGCGCGTCTAATTCCCTGTCTGGACGTCGCCTACGGGCGAGTGGTCAAAGGCACCAGTTTCGTCGACCTGCGCGACCAAGGTGATCCCCTCGAACTGGCCAAGTTTTACAGCGACGGCGGAGCCGACGAGCTGGTGTTTCTCGATATCAAAGCGACGCCCGACGACCAAACGACCTTGGTCGACGTCGTTCGCGCCGTGGCCGAGGTCGTGGCAATCCCGTTCACGGTCGGCGGAGGTATCCGCAGCGTCGAGGATGCGGCCCGCCTCATTGATGCCGGGGCCGACCGCGTCTCACTCAACTCCGCGGCGCTGGCCCAGCCCACCCTGATTGCCGCTATCGCTCATCGTTACGGGAGCCAGGCTGTCGTCGTCGCCATTGACGCCGGCGACGGTGTCGTGCATTCGCACGGAGGGAGCGTGGCCACCGCGACCGCGACCATTCCCTGGGCGGTCGAGGCCGCCGAACGCGGCGCCGGCGAGATCCTGCTGACGTCGATTGCGCGCGACGGACAGCGAAACGGTTTCGACCTTGATTTGACGGTCGCCGTTCGTCGCGCGGTGCAGATTCCCGTCATCGCGTCGGGGGGAGCCGGCTGCGCCCAGCACGTCGTGGACGCCCTACGCGTGACGGACGCGGCGCTGGTGGCCTCGATTGTCCACGAGAATCCCTCGGGTCTGGCGGGACTTCGTCGCGAGATTGAACGTTTGGGCGTTGTACTCCGACCAATGAAGGAATCAGTATGAGCGAAGAGTTAAAGGCCGCCATCGTCCAAGATGACGCCACCGGGCGTGTCTTGATGTTGGGTTGGATGGACGAAGAAGCCCTGGCGCTCACGCGTAGTAGCGGACTCGTGCACTTCTTCTCCCGGTCGCGCCAACGGCTTTGGCAGAAGGGGGAGACCTCGGGCAACGTTCTGCACGTGGTCGAGGTCGTCTTGGACTGTGATGCAGACGCCGTCTTGGTCCGCGCCACGGCCGACGGCCCTACCTGTCACGACGGGAGTACGTCCTGTTTTACTCCTTGGTTGTGGCGAACGGTCCTGCAACGTGAGCGTGCGCAGTCCGAGGATTCCTACGTGGTGGCACTACTGCGCGACGGGCCGGGAAGGATTGCGCGAAAGGTGGGCGAAGAAGCCGTGGAACTTGTGGTCGCCGCCCTCAGCGAAGAGGACGAGCGGGTCGTGAGCGAAGCGGCCGACCTTTGGTTTCACACGCTGGTGTTACTGCGAAGTCGCGGTCTTGATCCGGCCGCGGTGGAGGACGAACTACGCCGAAGGGCCATTAGTCGCTGATCGGAGCGAGCGCGCCCTGCATTAAGTTGGTACTCCGCGATGTAACGAGAGGAAATTCTTTGTGTTGGTAGCCACGTCGGTGTCGTCGAGCGCGATTGTCCTCGTCGGTACGGTCTTTTTGGCCTGCGCGGTGGAAATGGTCGAGGCGCTCACGATCGTGGTGGCCGTTGGTCACACCCGAGGGTGGCGCTCGGCCGTGGAAGGTACGGTCGTGGCCTTGGCGGCCCTCAGCGCATTGGTGGGCGCCTTCGGCCCGGCGTTGGTGCACGTACCGCTCACGACGTTGCGTTTGATCGTGGGCGGCGTGTTGTTGATCTTTGGCATGCAGTGGTTGCGCAAGGCCATCCTGCGCTCGAGCGGTCTCAAGGCAAAGCACGACGAAGACGCCATCTATGAGGCCACCGTTGCGCAGTTGCGCGCGTCGGGCGTGGAGCGCGGTCGTGACCAAAAGGCTTTCGTGCTGGCCTTCAAAGGCGTGTTCTTGGAGGGACTGGAGGTCGTGGTAGCCGTGTTGACGCTGGGCACGTCGGCGCACCGTCTCGGTTTAGCGATCGTGGTCGCGGCGATCGCCATCGTGGTCGTCGGCGTCGTTGGCGCGATTGTCGCCAAGCAACTTTCGAACGTCCCCGAAAACGCCATGAAGATGACGGTCGGAATTTTGATCGTCAGTTTCGGCACCTTTTGGACGGGCGAGGGACTGAAGGTGCATTGGCCCGGTAGCGACGCGGCCCTGCTGGTGTTCGTGGCGCTCTACGGACTCGTGACCTGGATGCTGGTGACCTTCATTCGTCGAGGCGAAAGCGCCCGATCGGTGTTGGCGTCATGAGTAAGTACGTCACAGCGCCTCTACGACTTCTCAAGGGATTCGGCCGATTCTGGTGGGATTTCTTGGTCGGTGACACGCCCGAGCTGTTTCTCGCCGCGCTGGTGATCATCGGGGTCACCGCGCTACTCAGTGACGTCGGGCATTTCAATGCCGCCGCCGTCGTCCTCTTACCGCTCATGGCGGTATCGGCGCTCGCCCTTTCGCTCGCCTTGGCCCGACGCTCCTCGCGCAAAGAGTGAGTTAGCCCCCAGGTAGTTCGTACGACGTCATGGAGAGCGAACCCATTTCGTAGCCGTCGATGAGCGTGCGAGTTGGGGTGTTCGACGCGGCCGCCAACCCAGCGATGTAGGCGAGCGGGAGGAAGTGATCGGCGGTCGGCGCGGCAAGTTGATAGTCCTGATGGGTACCGGCTCGGCCGAGTTCGCTGGGGTCACTCGTCATGACGGATCGAACGTCGTCGTCGAAGCGGTGGGCCCAGTCGGTCCCGAGTCCGGGCATGGACCAGTCAATCAATCGAAGATTGTGCACTACGTTGCCACTGCCGAGGATGAGTACGCCTTCGCTGCGCAAGGCGTGCAAGGTGGCGCCCAGGTTGAAGTGATAGGCGAAGGGCAGCTCGGCGTTGATGGAGAGCTGGAGCACCGGCACGTCGGCCAGGGGAAACATATGGACCAAAACCGACCAGGTGCCGTGATCGATTCCCCAACTGTCTTCGTCCAGACCGACGTAGGTCGGCTGCACGACGTCGACGATGCGCTGAGCAACTAAGGGATCGCCGGGTGCGCGGTACTCGACGTCGAACAGTGTCTGCGGGAAACCGTAGAAGTCGTGAATGGTGCGTGGCATGCGCATGGCCGTCACGGCGGTGATGTTGACGTACCAGTGAGCTGAGACCACGAGAATCGCCGAGGGCTTTGGAATAGAGGCACCGAAGTTCGCCCACGAATCGGTGTAGCGATTGGTCTCCAACGCGTTCATCGGGTTTCCGTGGCCGAAGAACGCCGCCGGCATCAGTATTGACATAACGTCCTCAATTCTTCCTCGCCAGCGTAGCGGCCGACATTTCGACACCCGTAGTCGTAGCCTTTGGGTATGTGGACGTCGCGAGTGGTCGGAACCCTCGTACTGCTCGCCAGTGGTCTCACTGGCGCGGCCGGGGCCAGTGAAAGTAGGAGCGCCGCCACCAATCTGGCCTGCGCCACCCAGATCGTGGCGAGTTGGACCACGACGCAACTCGCCAACGAGACGATTGCCATTCCCGTCAATGCCTCGAATATTGGTGGGTTGGCACCGGCGGCACGCGCGGGCTACGGCGGCTATCTCCTCTTCGGTTCGACGGCTCCGGCCTCCATGGCCCAGATCTTCGCCACTTTGCAGCGTGAGCGCCCCGGTCATTACCAAAGCATCGTGATGACCGACGAAGAAGGTGGGGGCGTCGAACGACTCACCAACCTCGTCGGTTCCTTTCCGTGGGCGCACACCATGGGGAGCAATCTCAATCCGAGTCAGATTACCGCTACCGGTCTGCGCGTCGGTACCGCGCTCGCCGCGGCCGGGGTGAACACCGACCTCGCGCCGGTGCTGGACGTGGACGGTCGCGCCCAAGATCCCGGCGCCGCGAACCCCGACGGTTACCGATCCTTCAGCGGCACGCCGTCCATTGCCGCCGCGGACGCCACCGCCTTCATGAAGGGACTCGCCGAGGCCCACGTGCTCTCGGTGGTGAAGCACTTCCCCGGCCTCGGCTACTCGAATCGCAACACCGACTACGGACCGGCCGCGACGTTGTCGTGGGCGTCGTTGCAGACGTCCGGCCTCGTGCCGTTTCGCCAAGCACTCGCGAACGGCGCGGCGGCGGTCATGATGTCCAACGCTCGTATTCCCGGTCTCACCTCGCTCCCGGCCGGTCTATCGCCGGCGGCGGTGCAGGCACTACGCCAGACGCTCGGCTTCAAAGGTCTCATCGTCACTGACTCACTGGGCGCCGGAGCGATCAGTGCGTTACACCTCTCGCAGCCGGCGGCAGCCGTGGTGGCGCTCGCGGCCGGCGACGACCTCATCTTGTTCGGGTCCCCTACGTCGGTCAAGGCCTCGTTGGCACTCGCGGCCCAGATGGCGGCGGCGATCGTCAACGGCGTCACCCAAGGTTCACTCTCGAAGTCGACGTTGATCGCCGCCGCCGCTCAGGACCTCGCGGCGAGAAACCAACTGACCTGCCCGGCGCCGACCACGACCACCACGTCGTAACGACTCACAGATAGTGGGGTGGTGCCTCATTTGTTTCGCGACGCGTCCGACGAAGCTCTTCCTTCAGTCGAAGGTTCTCCTCGCGTAGTGACGCAATGAGTGCTTCGAGTTCTTCGCGGGTGGGCGGCGTGGCGGTCATACCCAAGGTTCGCATACGCCGAACATCGAGGTTCGTGCACCGGCGCCCCTGAGGAAAAGTGGTGTTCCCGGGACCCATCGGTGGACGTTTCGTCCGATTCATCGCGCACGACACGGTCCCTTTTGATTATCGTTCGTCGTGTTGGCCCAGAGTGGTGTTGACAAGGGGGGATGTATGACGACGAGCGAAGTGGAAAACAGGGACGGCGACCGTCTCGCAGCCCTCGGTTACAAACAGGAGTTGTCGCGAGTCCTCTCGCTCTTTGACAACTTCTCGGTGGCCTTCGCCTACTTGAGCCCGATGGTGGGGATCTACTCCCTCTACACCCTCGGCCTCGGTATGGGGGGACCGCGTTATCTCTGGACGATGCCCTTCGTAGTCGGCCTGATGATGCTCGTCGCGCTCGTCTTCGGTGAACTCGCCAGCGAGTATCCGGTGTCGGGTGCCCTCTATCAATACGGGAAGTACACCGTGGGACCGCGCTACGGCTGGTTCGTGGGCTGGATCTACGGATTCGCGCTCTTGGCGACCGTCGCCTCAGTTGACTCGGGCATCGTCAGCTACGTCACGAGCCTGATGCACGTCTGGTTCAACACGAATCTCGACCCCACGAACCACATCACCATTTTCGTGGTGGTCGCCATCATGATTCTCCTCTCGGCAATTCTTAACTCCGTCGGGGCCAAGATCATGGGTCGCGTGGCGGGACTGGGTGTCTACGTCGAGACCATCGGCACCTTCGGGGTGGCGATTGCTCTCGCCATTCACGGATTCCACCACGGTGTGGGCTACACCTTCACCACGCAAGGCGCGCAGAATCTCGCGACCAACCACTTGGGCATCAACTTTGGTGGCCATTGGCTCACGGGCGCCGCGCTCGTGGCCGTCCTCGCCAACGTCTATATCTTCTACGGCTTCGAATCGGCGGGCGACATTGCCGAAGAGACCAAAGAAGCGCACCGCCAAGTCCCCAAGGCCATGCGCAACGCACTGCTCTACGGTGGGATCGCGTCGTTCGTCTTGGTCTTAGGTCTCATACTGGCAACGCCGAAGTCGGGAATCGGCTCGGTCGTCGCGGGCGGCATTCCGTCGATCCTGGCGGTGCTGCCGGCGTGGCTCCAGGACTTCTTCCTCATCATGGTGATCATCGCCTTCTTCAGTTGCGGCACCGCGGTCCAAGGTGCGGGAGCGCGTGTTGCCTACGGTCTCGCCCGCGACGGCGCCGTTCCGTTCTCTAACCAAATCAAGAAGGTGCACGCCACGTACAAGACGCCGGTCAACGCCATCATCGTGGGCACGGTCATCCCGTTTCTGTTCTTGTTGCTCGTCTTGATCAACCCGTCGAAGAACACCCACATACTCTGGTTCGATTACCCGGCGCACGTGAACGCGCTGTACGCGCTCGTCTCCTTCGCGACCTCGGGGATCTATCTCTCGTTCCTCTTGACGGTGATTGGTTCGCTCGTAGCGCGTCGTCGCGGCTGGGTACCGGCGGGTTCGTTCACTTTGGGCAAGTGGGGAGTGCCGGTCGCCTCCCTTGGCGCGCTCTACCTCTTCGTCATGCTGCTCAACATTGTCTGGCCGAGCCCGCTCACCAGTGGGCGAGCGGCCTACTTCAACTACGGCTGGGTCACGTTGCTGGTCATGGTAATCATCGTTGCGGCCGGTGCTCTCTACGAGGGATTGGCTCGACCGGACAAGGCACATCGTTAAGTACTAACGCAGGGGACCCGTTGCAACGCGGGCAGCGGGTCCCGTGCGTTACGGACCACGGTTGCGAGGCGTGCTCGTGCCGTACAGCCTTGGCCGCCGCGCAGGTCGCGGGCGAAGCGGCGCCTAGGGAAAGAGACCGCGCAGTTCGGTCGCTTCGGCAATGCGTTCCACGCCTACGGCGATGGCCGTTTCGCGCAGGGTGACTTCCAGTTGAAGGTGGCGGGTCCAGATGTAATTGAAGGCCTCGCGAAGCGTCTTCTCCAACCGGTCGTGGAACAGTTCGGGCTCCCACAGGTACCCTTGCAAATCTTGGGCCCACTCAAAGTAGGACGCCACCACGCCACCGGCGTTGGCGAGGACGTCGGGGACGACCGCGATGCCCCGACTGGCGAGGACTTCGGCACCCTCGCCGGTGGTCGGGCCATTGGCCGCTTCCACCACGATCGAGGCCGACATTGATTTGGCCACGTCCTGATCGATGACGCCGCCGAGGGCCGCGGGAATGGCGATGTCACTGGGTAACGTGAAGAGCAGATCGGCGGTGACCGACTCACTGCCGGGGTAGCCAACGACTGTGCCCGACTCTTTGAAGTGATTGGCCATCAACGTGGCGTCGATACCGTCCGCGACGTGAATGGCGCCGCGGATGTCCGCGACGCCCACCACTTTCATGCCGCGGTCACTGAGGAGTTTGACTAACGGCGCGCCAACTTTTCCGTAACCTTGGATGACGACACGCTGTTCGCTGGCCAGGCGTCCGAGCCGCTGGAGAATCGCGCTCGTGCAGATCGTGACGCCGAGCGACGTGGCGCCGGCGTGACCGAGCGTCCCGCCAATGGCGAGGGGCTTGCCCGTGACCACGCCCGGGGTGTTGTGGCCCCGCAGCATCGAGACGGTGTCCATAATCCAACTCATGACCTGGGTGTCGGTGTTGATGTCGGGTGCGGGAATGTCGCGGTCGGGTCCAATCATGGGGGCAATGGAGAACGCGTATCGACGGGTCAGGCGTTCGAGCTCGGCCCGTGAGAGCGTCGTGGGATCGACCTTGATGCCGCCCTTGGCGCCACCGTAGGGAATGTTGACCACCGCGCATTTGATCGACATGTCCGCGCTGAGGGCGGCGATCTCGTCCACGTTGACACTCGGGTGGTAGCGGATGCCGCCCTTACCGGGTCCGCGCGACGTGTTGTGTTGGATGCGCCACCCGTGATACATCTCGACCTCGCCGGTGTCCATGCGCACCGGCACGGCCACCTCCAGAATTCGTTCCGGCGTCACGATTCGTTTGATCAACCCCTCGTTGAGGCCAAGCAGGTGACCGGCGGTTTCGATGAGCGACGTGACGCGCTGCCACGGATTGAATTCGTGAGGGGAGTCCTCGGTCGGACGCGTGACCACGTTGTCACCAGCCTTTTATGTCATGGAAAGCGGTTGCTTCCTTACTTCAGCGTAGGTCACACCCCACGAGGTTGCGGGCCAGTGAACACCCTGCATTACTGTGACCACCAACGACGAAGGAGCGACGCCCCCATGAAGATCTCGACGATATTGGACTACTCAGGGGGCTTTAAGAACGCGGTCGCTGAGGTGGCGATGTTGGAGAAGGCCGGACTCGATTTGGTGTGGGTCGCCGAGGTCTACGGCTTCGATAGTCCCTCCTTGATGGGGTACCTCGCGGCCAAGACCGAGTCGGTCGACATCGGCTCGGCCATCTTGCCCATCTATTCACGTACCCCGTCACTCATCGCCATGACCGCAGCCGGCGTCGACGCCCTTTCCGATGGCCGATTTCATTTGGGGCTCGGTGCCTCGGGCCCCCAGGTCATCGAGGGATTCCACGGGGTGCCCTACACCAATCCGCTCGGGCGAACGCGAGAGATCATTGAGATTTGCCGCGACCTGTGGAAGCGAGAAGCGCCCCTCGTGCACCAGGGCAAGAACTACACGCTGCCGCTGCCGAGCGACCAGGGAACCGGGCTCGGCAAACCCCTGAAGCTGCTCACGCATCCCCTACGGAGTTCGCTGCCCATCTGGGTGGCGTCGCTCGGCGAGAAGAATGTCGCCATGACGGCCGAGGTCGCCGACGGCTGGATTCCCGTCTTCTTCATCCCCGAGCGCGCGAACGACGTGTGGGGCGCGTCACTGCGCGCCGGGGCCGCGAAGCGCGACCCCTCGCTCGGTGAACTCATGATCTCGGCCGGGGGGCTCCTCGCCATCGGGGAGGGCGACGACGTGACCGCAATGCGCCAACTCGCGCGTCCCATGACCGCGCTCTACGTGGGGGGCATGGGCGCCAAAGGCAAGAACTTCTACAACGAGTTGGCCGTGCGCTACGGCTTCGAAAAAGAAGCAGCGGTCATCCAGGATCTCTACTTGAGTGGCCATAAGAAAGAGGCGGAGGCCGCAATCCCGGACGAGTTCTTAGAGCTGACCTCGCTCTGCGGCCCGAAGGGTTACGTCGAGGAGCGCATCGCGTCGTTCAAAGCGGTGGGAGTCACCCACTTGCAAATCATCCCGATCCCCACCGGTGACCAGACGAAGTCCTCGCTCATTGCGACCGTGAAGGAAATGGTTTAGACCTCGTCGGTGGCGCGTGACGCGTCGCGACCGCCCGAAGCGAGCCACGCGTCGTACATCACGGCGTAGGCGCCTCCCAGGGCCAGGAGTTCGTCCGGGGTGCCCATCTCGACAATGCCGCCGTCGTCGATGACCACGATGCGGTCTGCTCGCTGTGCGGTGGTGAGTCGGTGCGCAATCAAGATTGCCGATCGACCTTCCAAGAGCCGGTCGAGGGCGCGCTCGATGACGATCTCGCTCTGCAAGTCCAGCGAGGACGTCGCCTCGTCGAGGATTAAGACCCGGGGTTTTGCGAGAAACGCGCGCGCGAGGGCCAATTGTTGACGTTCGCCCGCCGACAGCGTCTGTCCGCGCTCGTGCACGGGAGTGTCGAGTCCCAAGGGAAGACGACTGACGAGATCGCGCAGTCCCACGACGTCCACGGCCGTCTCAATCTCCTCGTCCGTGGCCCCGGGAGCGCCGAAGCTGACGTTGGTGCGAATGGAGCCCGCGAAGAGAAAGGGCTCTTGGGGCACGACGCCTAACTGCGATCGCAGTGATCGCAGGGAAACCGTCTTTACGTCGATACCGTCCAAGAGCACTCGACCAGAGGTGGGGTCATAGAAGCGGTTGGCCAGTTTCGCCATGGTGGACTTTCCTGCGCCGGTCGGGCCGACGAAGGCCACGGACTCGCCGGGCATGATCTCCAGATTGACGTCGCGCAACACTGGATGGCCACTGAGGTAGCCGAACTCCACGTGTTCGAAGGTGATGCGACCTTCAATGGTGGGTAGGTCGGGCGCGTACGGCAGTTCATCGACCGTCGGCGTCGTATCCAGCAGTTCGCGCAGGCGAATAATGGAGGACCGACCCTGTTGCAACGTCGTGTACTGCTGCACGAGGAGTTGAATCGGAGCGAAGAACCGATTGAGGTAGAGGAAGAAGACAATCAGTTGGGGTACGTTCAGCTGGTGGGCGAGCACCATGTGGCCCCCGATGCCGAGGAGCACGCCTTGGCCCAGGATGCCGATCATGAGGGTGGAGGGACCGTAGATAGCGTTCACCCGACCGGTGTAGGCGTTGGCGTCGCGATAGGCGCCGACGACGTGGCGATGATTGCGAATATTGCGACGCTGGCGGTTGTGGGCGGTCACCACCCGGATGCCGTAGAGCGACTCGGAAAGGTCGGCCAAGACGGTGGCGATCCGGTCGCGAGCGAGGAGATAGCCCTTTTCGGAGGCTCGGTGGTACCACACGGAAAAGGCGACGAGGAGTGGCACCACGAGCAGCACCGTCCACGCGGCCAGGGTGACGTTGGTGAGAAAGAGGATCACGGTGATGACGAGCATCGTGAGACCCTGCAGCGCAAATTGACTTACCCCGTCTTGAATGAACTGCTGGAGGTTTTCGATATCACTGGTCATTCGGCTCATCAAGACCCCGGCCTTTTCCTCGGTGAAGAAGTCAAGGCTCAGGCGTTGCAACTGGGTAAAGACGCGGATCCGCAGGTCGTGCATGACGCGCGACGAGAGCTTGCCCGTGACGTTCACCTGCTGGCGCTGGAAGTACACGCTGACGAAGGCGATGAGAAGATAGAGCACGGCGCACGACACAATCACCCGCAGGCTCTTGTGGTGTTCCATCCCGTGACTGATGGCGTACTCGGTCAACAGCGGACCAGCCTGCAGCAGCAGGCTGATGACGATCACGAGGGCCGATCCCGAGATGACCCATCGGGGATAGGCGCGCAGTAGTTGGGCAAGCGTGAGTCGTTCGCGCTCTTTGGCGCTCGGTCGTTGGGCGAAGGGCAGTGTTGCCTTCGCGTGTTCGGGCTCGGTCGCGTAGAGCTTGGTCGCCTCTTCCATCAACTCTTCTGGTATGCCGCCGAACGGAAGTCCCGCTTGGCCGCTCGATGACGGAGCACTAGGCCCGAACATCGCGCCCCCGCCTCCGCCTCCGCCCCAGGCCATTAGGCATTCTCCGCGGGTGCGGTCTGGGCCAGGATCTCTGCGTAGAGCGGTTCGTTGGCCAGGAGCTCTTCGTGCGTGCCACTAGCGACCACGCGCCCCTCGTCGAGGACAATCACGCGACTGGCGAGAGCGATGGTCGAGATGCGATGAGCGATGAGAATGGTGGTGCGTTTGGTGAGTAGTCCCCGGAGCGCTTCGTAAATGCGCGCCTCCACATGCACGTCGATTGCGCTGGTGGCGTCGTCCAGGATCAGTACGGGCGGATTGAGGAGGAGGGTTCGAGCGATGGCGATACGTTGGCGCTGTCCGCCCGAGAGCGTGTACCCGCGCTCACCCACCACGGTGTCGTAGCCCTCGGGCAGTCGAACAATGAACTCGTCAGCATTGGCGGCGAGGGCCGCGGCCCGGATATCGGCGAGCGAGGCGTCGGGTCGTCCGTACGCGATGTTGTCGGCGATGGAGATGGAGAAGAGGAAAGGCTCGTCGAGCACGACGCCGACGTTGGCTCGAAGCGACGCCATGGTCAGGTCGCGTAGGTCGTGACCATCAATGGTGATCGAGCCGTCCGTAACGTCGTAGAACCGATCGAGCAGACGAGCCACGGTGGACTTTCCCGAGCCGGTCCGTCCGACAATGGCGACGGTTTCGCCCGCCGCGATGTGGGCGTCGAAGTCGTTCAGTATCTCCGCGCCATTGTCGTACCTGAACACGACGTGATTGAGATCAATTTCGCCGCGCACCTCGAGCAGGTCGTAGGCGCCCGGGCGTTCCACGATGTCGGGATTCTCGTCCAGGATTTCGAAGATTCGCCCGGCGCTGGCTTTAGCCCGCTGACCCATCATGACGAGTTGGCCGAGCATCATGAAGGGTGCCTGGAGCATGAGGAGATAGAGACTGAACGCGAGGATCTGCCAGTACTGCAGGTGACCGTGCAGGACCATCCACCCACCGCAGAGCAAGACCAGCGCCAGTCCCAATTGGGGAAGATTCTGGACCCAGGGCGACCAGATGGCACGAATATTGGCGTCCTTGATGTACGCCCAGGCCACGCCCTCGGCCGCGTCAGCCAATCGATTGATCTCGGCCTCTTCTTAGGCGAACGACTTCACAACGCGAACGCCGTTGACGTTCTCGTCGACGATGGTGGCCACCTGCGCCAAGCGGGACTGCGTGATCCACGAGATGGGGAACATGACGCGGCGCATCTTGATGCCAACCACGTAGAGGATAGGCATCACGATCATGGAGATCAACGCCAACGCCCAGTTGATGCTCAGCATGAAGGCGATGGCCACCACGCCGATGAAGCACTGCACGATGATGAGTGGAGCGAAGATCGAATACATCTGCACGCTGCGGATGTCGCTGTTGGCGCGACTGATGAGCTGGCCCGATTGCACTCGGTCATAGAAACTGAAGGAGAGCCACGTCATGTGCTCGTAGATCAAGGAGCGAAGGTCGGCCTCCACGTTGTACGCGGTGACGTAGAGATACTGACGCGAAATGATGCCCGCCGCTCCCGCGAGCAGTCCCACCACGACAATGGCGATGACGTCGCGGTGCAGGGACGTAGCGTGTTGGACAAACGTGTGGTTGATGTCGTTGCTCAACATGTTGGGCACGAGCACTTGCAGGACCAGACTGACGAAGGACAGCACGATCGCCGTTGCGAAGGTCGCGCGATGGGACTTGATGACCGGCATGACCCGCAGCCACCACGTGAGGTTCGCATCGCGCGAGATTTCGTTGCGGGGGCCGGGATAGTTCGACCTGACGCCGCCCAGCGGGTTGGCTGAATCGGCGTCCGATTTTCGCTCTCGGACGCGTTCAGTACGCGAAGAGAGGAAAGATGCCATCGATCAATAATACCGAGCACGCGTTACGCTCGATCGCCGGTGTCGAGCCGACGTAGTGTGACCTCGTGCCTTCACTACACGTCATCAATCATCCCGTCGTGGCCGATAAGGTGCGCAGCCTTCGCGACGTCGCGACCTCCAACGCCGACTTTCTTCGCCTGGCCGGCGAGATCTCGCGATTCGTCACCTACGAGGCGTTCCGTAACACGCCCCTCACGAAGACGACCGTCGACACGCCGGTCCTCAAGGGCGCACCGGCCGAACGTATTGACACCGAATATCTCATCGTGCCGATCCTGCGCGCCGGGCTCGGAATGAGTCCCGCCGTGCAAGAGGTCTTGCCCCACCACCGGGTCTGCCTCGTTGGTCTTCGTCGAAACGAGGAGACCCTGCAACCGGACGTCTATCTGGACGGCCTTCCCGAGTCGTTGACGGGAGTGCACGTCGTGCTCTGTGACCCGATGCTGGCCACCGGGGGCTCACTGGTGTGCGTGCTGGACATGTTGCGCAGTCGCGGCGCCGGCGACGTCACAGTCCTGTGCTTGATTGCGGCGCGACCGGGCGTCAACCACGTGCTCGCCAAGCATCCGGACGTGGTGATTGTCGCCGCGGCACTCGATGAAGAACTCAACGACGTGGGCTACATCACGCCGGGCCTCGGGGACGCCGGCGATCGACTGTTTGGGCCACCGGCTCGCTAGGGCTAGAGCCCGATGTCCTCATTCCAGAGGTCGGAGTGTTCGGTAATGAACGTGGCGAGCAGATCGGTGCAGGCGCGATCGTCCAGGACGACGATTTCGACGCCGAGTTCGCCCAACCAGTCGTGACCGCCGTGGAAGTTTTCCGCCTCGCCAATGACGACGGCGCCGATATTGAACTGTCGTACCAAACCTGAGCAGTACCAACAGGGCGACAGTGTGGTCACCATGACACTGTCGGGATAGTCGCGACGACGTCCGCCCTTTCGAAAGGCGTCGGTCTCGGCGTGCACGGAAGAGTCGCTCTCCTGGACGCGGCGATTGTGACCCGAACTGATCAGTGTGCCGTCACGGAGGTAGAGCGCGGCGCCGATGGGGATGCCTCCCTCACTGAGACCGAGGACGGCCTCGTCGTACGCGGTGACGAGCATGCGCTGGGCGAGGTCGCGGTCCAGCGGCGGTCTAGGGGAACTCATCGATTAAGTATGCTCCAGCATCGTGGGTGAACGCACGTACTCCGTCGACATTGGCGCCCAGCACGTCGAACTTCCCCTGGTGTCGCTCAACGAGGACCTCGCCCTCGCCCTGCTCATCACCGTTGACATGGGCGTGGCGTTCATGTCAACGGCGGGCGCGGAGTTAGCCGACATCCTTCGTCCCTACAAGGTGGACATCGTGGCGACCGTGGCGACGATGGGCATACCGGTCGTGGTCGAAGTGACGCGCCACCTTGGCCTTGATCAGTACGTGATATTGCACAAGACCCCCAAGATTCACCTCGCCGACGCCGTGAGCGAGTCGGTGCGCTCGATTACCACCGACGCCGACCAGCGACTCTTGTTCGACCGCGCGCGCATCAAAGACGTGGCCGGTAAGCGAGTGGCGATCGTGGACGACGTCATATCGACCGGCGCGTCCACCGGGACGGCCTTACGGCTCCTACGCGGGGTGGGAGCCGACATTGTGGTGATCGGGACCCTGGTCACCGAAGGGTCGCTTTGGCGCACCTCGCTCGGCGAGGACGCTCGACTGGTGCGCGCGCTCGGGTCAATTCCCGTGTTTCGCCCCGACGGCGCGGGCGGACTCGTCGAAGACTGGAACGGTTGACGAGGGCCGTTGGCGATGTAACGCATCGTCGCGGTGACTTCACCGTTTGATCGTGCGCAGGCCAACGAATCCGCGGAGCGTTCTCCGAAAATTCGTTGGCCGATGGCCCAGGAGCTTCAGCGAGTGGGTTCGAGTTCTTTTTGTCGCTGCACCTGACGCGTCACGTTGCCCGTCACCTTTTCCAGCCCGAAGTAGACGAGGGCGGCGACCAGGATCCCGGTGGGCACCGAGAAGTCGGCACCGCCGTACCAACCGACGGTGCAGACGCCGTGCACGAGTGCGCCACCACACGCGCCGCCGTAGTGGTTCGAGACCGGGGTCATCCAATGGAAGGGGAAGTTGACGGGCGGGGGCGCCTTGGAGAAGGCAATGGTGGCGCAGACCATGCCGACGAAGAACGCCACGATGGCGTTCCAATTGATGCCGCTCGCTCCCACGTAGTAGAGACCATCCTTGTCGGTACGTTGGAGTTCGGCGGCGTTGTAGCGGAACTTACGCAGGATCCAGTCCATGATGTAGATACCGAGCCACGGGGCGATCCACACGATGATGACGCCCACGAACTCTTTCATGTAGAGCGAGAAGGTCGACTGGAACATCGCCCAGATGGTCAGGCCGCAGGCGAGGAAACTGTCGAGCACCACCGCCTGGTAGCGCTTGAGCCGCAGTCCCATGGCTTGGAGCGATACGCCCGAAGAGTACAGGTCCAGCGAGTTAATGCCGAAGAGCTGGACAATGGCGAATATGAGGAAAATCGCGACCACCCAACTCGGAATTGTGTGCTGGATGTGGAGTGCTTCGAAAGGGTTCGATCCGTTCCAGGCCGTGAACTCGGCCCCCGTGGATACGAAGGTAAAGGTCGCCGCGCCCAAAATCATCATGAATATCTCGGGTATCGCCGTACCGATGAACATCCAACCCACGATCGATTTTTTGCTCGCGTCGCGCGGAATGTAGCGCGTGTAGTCGTTGCCGCACTCGGTCCATCCGAGTCCAGAGAGGGCGAAGGTGAACGCGAGACCGGCCGTGAAGAGCTGCCAGCCGCCAAAGGTGGCTTTGAAGCTGCCCGCGCCGTGTCGTAAGTCGTAATACGCCAGCAACACGAAAATCGCACCGAAGGGAATGATGAGGGCACGAAGGACCTTGACCATGGTGGCGTGACCCAGGTAGGGCATCACGGCTTGGATGGCCGCGGCGAGAATGATGTAGACAACTTTCAAGGCACTTGACGTATGGATACCGGCCATCTGGGAGAGGACCAACGCCGCGCCCACGATGAGAATGAGTCCTTCCGTTTCAAAACCCAGCTGGGTAATCCAATTGAAGAAACTGACCAGTCGAGATCCCCGTGTGCCGAAGGGCGCGCGACTAATCGCGAAGGCCGTCGTACCGGTTTCGGGGCCTTGCAGTGACGCCAAACCGAGTAGAAAGTACGAGATATTGCCGAGCACAATGATGATGAGTGCGGTGTAGAAACTAAAGCCAAATCCCATCAATAGTGCGCCGTAAATGAAGTATTCAACGTTGATGGAGGTGCCGGCCCACAGGGCACCGATATTGCGCGGCGTCGCCCACCGTTCGTTTTCCGGGACGAAATCGATGCCCCGTTGTTCGACTTGGAACGCTTGATCGTCAAACGATCCTTCTCGAGAGTCGATGCCTGTTGCCACTGTGGTGGTCCTCCCCGTTGATGGTGCACCGGACACGACGCTGTGAGGTGCTACTCGTACGCGCCCAGTATGCACGAAATCAGTACACGGATGAAGGGTTGGTGAACCTTTGGTGATCAAAGAGGAGTTTTATTTTCTTCTTACCCCGTCCCAATGGCGTCCACATGGTCGACGTGGAAGATGGCGATGTCTCGATAACCCTCCCGTCGAGTCAGAAAGCGGGTCCCAATGATTTCTCCCCAAAAGAGGCTGTCGAGGTTTCTGGGCGCGCCGAGCGCCGTAGTGCTGGGCGTGTTCGTCATCGGGGCCGGCGTCGCCGGTGCCAGTTCGTCCGCCCACTCGCCGAGGTCCACTCACGTCGAGGCCCCTCGTTTGGCCACGTCAGTCCAGAACGACCCACGACCCAATGAATGTTCGGACGTGGGCGGCGACGCGACTGGCCTTACCAGTTCGGCGATCACCGTTCTCAATCGTGACGGCACCTCGTCCACCTACGCCGTCTCGTCATCCACCACGGTGACCAAGGACCGTTCCCCTTCGATGCTCACGGCCCTCGCTCTGGGCGACAACGTGCACATCACCGTCAGTTCGGTAGACGCAGGGTCCGCTTCGTCGATCGACATCGTGCCGGCGGACGTAGCCGGGCGAGTCACGGCGGTGAGCGCCAGCACAATATCTGTCGCCGGTCCGCACGGTAGGACCGGCACGATTGACGTCACCAACGCGACCACCTTCGCCAAATCTGGGGTGGCCGCGTCACTGAGCGACGTCACGGTGGGCTCATTCGTCTTCGCCAAGGGCACGTTTGGCGCCACTTCGACCACGATCGAGGCCGCGTCGGTGGGTATTGGTCAACCTTCTTCGGGCCTTGGCCCTGGTCCGGGGTCCGGTCGTGACGCCGGCGCAGGACCCGATGGTCGTCCCTTCGCGCCCCTTCCTTCCTAAGAACCGCACTATCGACGAAGTCACCAGTTCCCAGGGTCCAGGCGGTCCTCCCAGCTGCCTGGACCCTGACGTAGTTCGCATCCCGAAGTACCCGCAGGGCCTGGACGGTCTCCCCTTCCGTCCGGGCCCTGCTTTTTTCGCGCGCGGTCCCTGCGATGGCGCCCGTCCTCGCGTGGCGCGACAACCCCCTTCCGTGATGAAGAATGCACATCTTTCGTTGGGCGAGCTTTAATGAGCCGCACAGGGCTCTCACAGCGTGTTCTCATTCGAAGCGTGCAGGATGAAAACGTTTGGATTATCGACCGCTGAGAGGCGTGAGAAGAACTCTCCACGCTTGGCACGGCGCGTTCGCGCCAGCCAAAAGTTCATCATTCGCGCACTGGGATTTCGTGAGCGCGCACTCGCCGGTCTGTCCCGTGGCCGTAAATAAGCACGCCACCGCACGGTTTCCGGGGCCCGGCGGGCGGAGCCCTACCCGCCAGGCCCCGGAATTCACCCGTATGAAGGTTTTGTTGTGTGAACTTTTTTTCTGATGGGTTCTTGCTAAGTTGCCACCAGAAGGAGCACCTGCACAAGGCGGGTACTCCAGGGGGAAAGCAGGACAATGATGTCATCAACGTTCGATCGTCGATCGTTCTTAACTCACTCAGCTGCCACTATCGGTGGTGTCGCGATGGCCGGAACGATCGTTGATGATCTTCTTGCTGCCTCGGCCAGCGCGAGCGCCATCGGGGTAAATACTGGCAAGCCCAAGCGTGGCGGGACGTTGACCGTCGGGACTCTCTCCGACGTGCCGAACTATCACATTTTTAACGGCGCACAAGGAAAATTGGATGCCTCGGGCTTTTGCGTGGCCAACGCCCTGTACGACCCTCTTTTCGTGATGTCGGCGAACGGGAAGGTGGCGCTGCCGATGTTGGCCCTGTCGGCTTCTCACAACGCGAACTACACGGTATGGACGATCAACCTTCGCCAAGGGGTCACCTTTACCAATGGGGACCCATTTAACGCCGACATTGTCGTGGCTAACTACACGGCGGCCAATGCCAACCCCACTGTCGGTCTGGCCATCAAGCCGATTATTGCGTCGGTGACGAAAGTCAGCGAGTACACGGTCCAGTACAACCTGGTGATTCCGTTCTCGGCCTTCCCGGTCACCTTGGCCGAGCAGCAAATCGCCTACATGGCGCACCCGAGTTCCTTCGTGTCGACCTACACCGGCAACCCCATTGGTACGGGGCCGTTCAAGGTGAAGACATGGCAAGTAGGGGTCGAGTCGCAGTTCGTGAAGAATCCCAACTACTGGAAGACGGACGGGCACGGTCGTGCCCTGCCGTACCTCAGCAACATTCACTTCAAGACGATTGTCGACCCGTCCGCACGCAACCAGGCGTTGCAAGCCGGCGACGTCGACATGATCCTTCAGCAAGACGGTCCCCAGATTCTCGCGCTCAAGAAGATGAAGCACGTGAGCGTCGTCACGGACCTCACCCAGCCGCGTGACCCGGGCCTCAATATGTTGATCGTGAACAACACCGGCACCATGAACCAGTACTTTGCCTGGGCTGGTCAATTTGCCCCCGCGGTGCCCGGTTCCCTGCAGTACATCTTGCAGGGCAAGGTTCCCCCGACCCCCGTGCAGCAGGCTGACTGGATTGGGACCATGGGGGCCGTGAACCCGTCCACCTTGCAGTGGGACACGACGTTGAAGCCGGTGCTGAACGACGCGTCCATCCGGACCGCTTGCGCGATGGCGATCAATCGGGCGACCTATTTCCGCGTTATTGACAACGGCGTTGGTGTCGTTGCTGACGGTATTTTCCGTAAGAGCTCACCGTTCTACAAGAACCCTGGCTATCCGTCGTACAACCCCACGAAGGCCAAGTCACTCGTGGCTGCCTACAAAGCCAAGAACAACGTGTCGTCGGTCAGCTTCGTCATCGACATCGTGGCGGGTAGTGCCACGGCGCAAAAGCAGTTCGCCTTCTTCCAGCAAGAGTTCGCGGCTATTGGCATCAACGTCACGCCTCGTTCCCTCGTGCAGAGCACGTTGATTAACAACGTGATTTACGGCGAATACGACTGCGCGGGATGGAACCAGTTCGGTGGGGTCGACCAGTCCCTCAACTACGTGTGGTTCGACTCGCAGTCGGCGACGGCAGGCCTGGCGGCCGGTGGACTCGGCATGGGCGCACTGCCCGCGGGCACGCAGATTGCCGGCGCGGTGAACTTTGCTCACCAGGCTGACCCAGTCATCGAAGGCGCGCTCCTCACGGCCCTCGCCTCGAAGCCCAACTCGGCGGCCCAGAAGGCGGCCTGGCAGACGGTGAACCGCCGCTTCGTCACCAACCAGACCTACCTGTTCCTCGACGCCACGGTGAACGCCTGGGCGGCACGATCGAGCGTCCAGAACTGGGTTTCGGGAACGGCCGGCGACGGCACGACGCGTTGCCTCAGCCCTGACGCCGGATCGGCCCGTTGGGACCAAATCTGGAAGAGCTAGTCGCTCAACGTAGTGCGGTAAAGGAGGGCGGCGCGTGCGCCGCCCTCCTTTCTCATTCGGGCGACTTAATCCCCGACGGCGAGTCGACTGATGTTGCCCGTGACGTGGCGCCACCACCACAAGGTCGTCAACGCCAAGGCCGAGGACACGACGGCCATCAACGTGAATGGCAGCACCGAGTTCACGGTGAAGAGGACGCCTGACACACCGGCCGCCACGGCGAGGGCCGCCGTATTGGAGGTGGCGTAGAGACCTTGGCGACGGCTGAGTTCGCGGTGCACGGCCCCCTGACTCATCAGCGACGAAATCGAGGGCATGGAGAGGGCGGCGCCCACGGCCTCGAGTGAACCCAGGAACAGCATCACGTCGTTGTTGTGGATGTGCGGGTAGATGGCGAGGAAGAGGGCATTGTTGAGTAGGCCGGCGAGCGCAATGGTGCGACGATTCGCGTGGTCGGCCAACCGGCCTGCCACCCCGCTCAGCACGACCCACGGGATGCAGAACAACGTCCAACTCAGTCGTATTTGCAAGGTGGAGGCGTGATGGGCGTGCATGAGGAGCGACCAGCAGGTCTCGTACACGCCAATGGTGAGACCGGCGGCGCACGCCGCGAAAAGTGCCCCGACCAACTGCTGGTTCCACTGCATGCGCGGCAGTGGCGTCGGGTCGTAGGCGCGGTCCCCAAGCGAGGTTCGCATGGTGACCATGGCGGCGAGGAAACTAATGATGCCGGCCGTGAAGAAGGCCCATCCGAGGTCCTTCACCGACACGAGCACGCCCGCGACCGGACCGATGCCGAAGCCCAGTAACTGGGCGGCGAAGATGCGAGCGACCGCGCGGCCCCGTTCGTTCTCGGAGAAGAGCGCAGCCACCGCGGACAATGACGCAACTTCAATGGCACCGGCGGACGCTCCTTGAACGACGCGCGCAAGGACGAACCACGGTGCCGTGATGGGCAAGATGTAGGTCATGCTGGCGACGCCGTAAGCGATGAGGCTGAAGATCAAAATGAGTCGACGACCGAATCGGTCCGCGAGGTGCCCCAGAATGAACTGCGTTCCGACGCCGGCCACGAAGAACGAGGCCATGACGAAGCCCACGGTCGTGGGGCCGCCCCCGTGGCGTTCGAGGAAGAGCGGAAGCAGCGGGAGTCCCAACGTGGCCCCCATCCACTGGATGGCCACGATAATGGTGAGGCGTCGTAGCGTCTGCTTCGGGGTACTTTGTGCCACGCTCCACGCTACTCGGGCACCGCGTGCGCGGCCTACCTCACTGGAAGGTACGGCACTCGATCAAGATCAACACGCCGAGCGCAAAATACACCCACGGGAGCATTGAAGGGGCATGCTTCGTACCCCAGGTCACCACTCGGGGGTGACGCACCAATGACTGCGCGCCCACGAGGAACAGGAACTCCAGTAGGGCAAAGATGGCGATCGTCACCACCGCATGAAAGAGCCCATTGGCTCGAAGGAGCGGAATCCATACGGCGAGGTTGTCGCCGCCCAGGGCCAAAGTCAGCGCGAAGGTGGTGAGCGCACCGCGTCGGAACTGTTCGCGCGGGGCAACGCCGCGTTGTCGAAAGGCGTACACGCCGAGACCGAAGGGAGCGAGCGACAAGAGACCGACCCAGGGCAAGGGAATGAGGGTGAGGAACGACCCAATGGCCGCGGCGAGCGAGAGCAGGGTAGCGACGCCGAGCGCCTGCGCCCAACTCACGCGACGAAATCTTGAGGGATCGGTGACGAGTAACTGCGCGGCGAAGGCGAAGAAATTGTCAAACATCGTCCCGAGGTACGCGAGCAGTGCGACGATGATGACACCAAGAATCGTGTGCACCAACCGACGTTACCCGCTGGTTACGAGCATTGAAAACGCTGACGGTAGGCTGGCATGGATGATTCGCCACGTGTTGCCACCAACCAACGAGCAGTTGGAGGCGGCACGGCGTATCGTGTCCGACCGACTCTCTTCGACCCCGACCATTTCCATCACCGTGCGCGGCCGCGCGGTGCTCGTGAAGATGGAGAGTCTGCAACCCACCGGTTCCTTTAAGGTTCGAGGGGCCCTGGCCTCCGTCGACGCGGCACGTCGCGACGATCCCGGCGGCGCGGTCATCACGGCGTCGGCCGGTAACCATGGTCTCGGTATTGCCTACGCGTCGTCCGTTCTCGGGGTGCCCGCCACGGTGGTGGTCCCCGAGAACGCATCGGCCGCGAAGGTGAAAAAACTCGGCAACTACATGATTGAACTCATCCAGTTCGGCACGTCCTTTGACGAAGCGCAGGCGCACGCGCTCGAACTTGCCGACCAGCGGTCCATCCACTTCATCTCGCCGTTCAACGACGCCAACGTCATTGCCGGTCAGTCCACCGTCTTTGATGAACTGCTGCTCCAGGCTCCCGAACTCGAGCACTTGGTGGTGTCGGTGGGTGGAGGCGGTTTGTTGTCGGGCGCCCTTATCGCGCGTGACCACCATGGACGAAGCGACATCCGACTGACCGGCGTACAGCCCGCGGAGAGTGCGGCACTGTTTCACGTACTTCGCGGTGCCACGATGGCCGACGTCGTGCACCGTCCGACCATCGCGGACGGATTGGCCGGCGGCGGTGACGACGGAGCCGTGACCAACGAGTTGATTTCGACCCACGGCGTGCCGCTAGTGCTCGTACCCGAAATCGAGATCCGTCGAGCGGTGCGCGAGACCATCGAGAACAACGGCATCGTGATCGAGGGTTCGGCCGCGGCCTCCTACGCCGCCATCACGAATGACCTCATTGACGACACCACCTCGCGAATTGGATTTATTGCGAGTGGTCGTAACATTTCACACGAACTATTGATCGAGCTGCTGCAAGAACCGCTGCACTGACCTTCGGGGCAATTTTCGACGACGGTAAGGTTGTGCCATGGCAGCCAAGACGCAGTGGGCGGGGATTGCGCTCGTCGTCGTGGCCAGCTTATTAACGGCCTTCGGCCTGGTGGTCGCCGCAACTGACACCAACCCCACGGGCGTGGCGAAAGACAATCTCGTACTGCACGGTTTTCCGCCGACGTCGGTCAGCCTGCTCGTGAAGGTGTCAACGGGCGGTTCCTATAATCTCAGCGCCGACGTGCGGGCGAACTTCGCAACCAACAACGTGGACGCCATCGTTCACTTCCCGCTTATTTTTTCCGAAACCTCCGTCGACCTCCGACTCGTCGGTAAGACCCTGTACGCGCGAGCCGCTGATGTTTCATCGGGCCCGTGGCTCTCCCTGCCTTTCCACTTGCCGGCCCTCTTCGGCGTGGCCCTGGAGATGACCAAACCTGATATTTACTTGATCAGGGGATTCAACACCGAGACGATTTCGACGAGCGGCTTTTCCACTACGCACCTGTACACAATCAACAAGGTGGCCGTGGTGAACCTGCTCGGCCCACGTAACGTGGTCATGGTGGGCTCGCTCACGTGGAGTGTCACGGTCGGCAGTCAAGGCGAAGTGACGCAGAGTACCTTGATCGTGCGCGATAAGACCGCGACGACGACCATCAGCGCCCAAGTCCTGTCCTACAATCAGAGGACCGACATCATCGCACCGCCCTCCAAGGAGGTGAAGTCGATCCGAGGCACAACCTTGCCGTCGATCTTCGGTTCCACGGCTTTCACCACGCTCCTGGTACCGAAAAACCTCACCGCGCTCGGCGCGAGCATCAGTTAGGCCATCGTGGCCACCGTGCATCCCGAACCGCGTTGGCCCGCGTCACTCGCGCTCGTTGCGTGCATCGCGTTGTACGCGGTACTTCCCAATCGCTTGGTGGTGGGGCCGCACTGGCTCGTGCCGGTGATTGTGGCGCTTCCCCTCGCGCCGCTGTCGGCCAGAAGGCATCGCCATCCTGATGAAGCACCTTGGGTCCGAAAGGCCACGATCGGCCTGATTGCCCTCGTGACGTTGGCCAATGTGGTCTCGATGGCCTTGTTGGTCCATCACCTCTTGAACGCCACGGTGCACCAAGGTCGAAACCTGATCTACTCCGCGGTCGCGGTGTGGCTCACCAACGTCATTGTCTACGGTCTGTGGTTCTGGGAAGTCGACCGCGGCGGCCCTCACCGACGGGCCTCGGGTGAGAAGTTGCTACCCGATCTCCAGTTCCCCCAGATGGGTGTCGCTGACTTGGCGCCACCCAACTGGCGTCCTCAATTCACCGACTACCTCTACTCGTCCTTCGCCAACGGGACGAGCTTCGCGCCGGCCGACGCGATGCCGTTGACTCTTCGCATGAAGACACTCTTTCTTGGCGAGTCGCTGGTCTCGCTGATTACTGTCGCCATCGTGGCGGCGCGAGCGGTCAACATCTTGCACTGACTCAATCGACGAGTCGACGCAACAGTGCGCTCGCTCGACTCGTTCGACCGTGTTCCTCGGCCCGGTCGGCCCAACCGGCCAGCCCCAGACCGGCGTTGATGCCGAGCCATCGGAACGGTTCGAACTCCCAGCGTCGACCTTCGTGGTGCACGAAGGGCAATCGGGTGAACGCCGTGTCGGTGTCGCGACTGACCAAAAGATCGGCTAAAGCCGTGGC
Source organism: Acidimicrobiaceae bacterium (assembly GCA_025350565.1). Classification (GTDB taxonomy): domain Bacteria; phylum Actinomycetota; class Acidimicrobiia; order Acidimicrobiales; family RAAP-2; genus RAAP-2. The sequence continues at coordinate 27,915 of JANXXO010000085.1, read as the reverse complement.
GCTCACGTGGCTGAGGACCACGCCGTCGCCGGTATAACCGCCGGCCGCGGCGAGACCCGAGGCAAAGTCCACGCGAACGAAGGGCGAATGATCGCGAGGCATGGCGAGGGGACCACCCCAGCGGTGCGTAACGGCCGCTTCGAGCGAAGGGAAGAGTTCGTGCAAGGTTTCGTCGAGTTTGCGGAAGACCGCTTCGTTCGTGTCGAAGCGCTGTTCGACGACTGATCCGAAATGGTAGGGAGCACCGCGACCCCCGAAGGCGATGCGGTCGTCCGCCGTGCGCTGACCATAAATGACGAGGTGGCGGTCGTCGGCGAAGGTCTCCGCGTGGTCGAATCCAACGTCGTCCCAAAAGTCGCGTGCTATCGGTTCGGTAGCGATCATCAGCGAATAGAGCGGTACGACCGTACGTCGTTGCGCGGGCAGCGTCGGGGTGAAGCCCTCGGTCGCTCGCACCACGAACGTTGCGTGCACCGTGGCGCCCACGGTGACCACCTCGGGACGGCGCCTCGACGTTCCGCCCACGATGCGCGTGACGGTGGTCTGCTCATAAATCGTTGCCCCAAGTGCTTCGACGGCGTCGCTCAGACCCCGCACCGCTCGCACCGGTTCAATACGGGCGCAGTGGGGTGAGAAGTTCGCGCCGAGCGCTCCGTTGAGCGTTCCGTGCGCCTTAAGCGCATCACCCTCGAGCCACTCGAGATCGGGTGGCTCGATGCCCAGTTCGCGTGCGCGACTGACCTCACCCTGCAGTCGCGCTCGCTGCGCGGTGTTGCGCGCGAAGGTGAGGGTGCCCCCGTGGACGAAATGCGCGTCGATGTCGTCCGCCGCCAGCGCCGCACCTAACTCACCAACGGCTGACTGCAGGACGTGACGTTGGTGATGGAAACGGTCTTCGCCGTAGCGTGCAATGACGGCTTCGTGGCTCATCGGAAAGAGTCCCGAGGCCCATCCACCGTTGCGTCCCGACGCCCCGAAGCCGCAGACCTCCTTTTCGAGGACGCAGATCTGGAGCGTTGGATCGCGACGCAGGAGCTCGCGAGCTGTCCAGAGCCCGGTGAAGCCGCCACCCACAATCGCGACGTCGACGTCGACGTGGTGGGTCAACGAGGGACGAGGAGTGACGGGCTCAGTCTGCGACGCCCACCACAGTGACGGTGATGGCGCCACAATCAGATGAACTTGGTGGCTCCAGTGAAGACCTCGCGCATCGTGCCGACCATGAAGTCAATGTCAGCCCGCGTCGAGATCAGTGGTGGGGCGAGTTGGACGACGGGGTCACCTCGGTCGTCCGAGCGACAAATGAGGCCGCGACGGAACATCTCTGGTGAGACGAAGCCGCGCAGCAGTCGCTCGGCGTCCTCGCCGGCCCACGTCTCTTTGGTCTCTTGGTTCTTAACCAGTTCGACGCCCCAGAAATAACCCGTACCTCGAACGTCGCCCACGATGGGGATGTCGCGCAGTGCGAGCAAACTATCGCGGAAGTAGTCCTGGTTGGCGAGCACGTTCTCGAGGACCTTTTCGTCCTCCATAATTTCGATGCTTTTCAAGGCGACGGCGCACGACACCGGGTGACCGGACCAGGTGAAGCCGTGCACGAAGGACGCGTCACCGTGCTGGAAGGGCTCGGCGAGGCGGTCCGACACGATCATCGCGCCAAGCGGCGCGTACCCGGCGGTGATGCCCTTCGCGCAGGTGATGATGTCGGGAACGTAGTCGTACTTCTGTCCGCCGAACCAATTACCCAGTCGTCCGAAGGCGCAAATGACGTCGTCCGAGACGAGGATGACGCCGTAGCGATCGCAGATCTCGCGCACCGCCTTCCAGTAGTTCGGTGGGGGAGTGAAGCAACCTCCGGCGTTTTGCACTGGCTCCAAGAACACCGCCGCCACGGTCTCGGGACCTTCGCGAAGGATCGCCTCTTCGATTTGGTGGGCCTGCCAGAGACCGAAGGCTTCGAAGTCGTCGCCGTACTGCTCGGCCCGATAGAAATTCACCGCCGGAACTTTGACGGCGCCCGGTACGAGCGGCTCGAAGGGTTGACGGTAGCCCTCGAGCGAGGTGATGGTGAGCGCACCGAGCGTGGTGCCGTGGTAAGCCACGTCGCGACTGATGACCTTGTAGCGGTCCGTGTCGCCGCGCATCTTGTGATACTGACGGGCCAGTTTCCAGGCGCTCTCGTTCGCTTCGGCGCCGCCGGAGGTGAAAAAGACCCTGTTGAGGTCACCGGGCGCGAGACTGGCGATCTTCTCGGCTAACTCGATGGCCTTCGGGTGGGCGTAGGTCCAGAGAGGGAAAAAGGCCATCTTGGTCATCTGCTCAGCGGCCGCTGCCGCAATGTCGGAGCGACCGTGGCCCAGCATGTTGGTGAAGAGCCCCGAGAGTCCGTCAAAGTACTCGACGCCGTTGGCGTCGTAGACCCGCGTGCCTTCGCCGCGCACCATGATCGGCACTTCCTTGTGCTCGTCGTAGGCGCCCATGCGTGACATCTGGAGCCAAAGATGACGACGGGCCCGCTCGGAGTAGTTACGGCTCGCGTGTTCCTCGTCACTGAAATTTACTCCGTCACTAATGATCTCGTGAAGCGTCACTTGGTCCCCCATACGTAGGTCTGCTTTGAAAGTTTCAAATACAGAAATGTTTCAACTTCGGTTACTCCTGGAATGCTGCGAATCGAGTCGTTTAACAAGTGCACCAAGGCGTCGTCATCGACGGCAATGACCTCGGCAATGATGTCGAAGCTGCCCGCGGTCATGACGACGTAGTTGGCTTCGTCAATTGAGGCGATCTTGTCGGCGACGAGGCGCACGTCCCCGTGGACGCGGATGCCAATGAGGGCCTCTCGCCCGTAGCCGAGTTGCAACGGATCGGTGATCGCCACGATCTGCATGACCCCCGAATCCTTCAGGCGCTGCACGCGGCGGCGCACGCCCGCTTCCGAGAGTCCGACGTCGGCCGCGATGGCTCCGTAGGCGCGCCGACCGTCGCGCTGCAAGTGACTGATGATTTGTCGATCGAGGGAGTCAAGGCCATTCGGCGCGGACGAAATGAGTTCCTGGTTGGAGCGCTTGGCGCTCACAGTGCTTTGACGAAGTGGTTTAGTCGCTGACATTGGTTGCTCCCGGCTTGGAAACCCGTGGGTCGCCTCGCTGCGGATAGAGACAGTATAGGGGGCATTAGCGACTGAATGCGTCGGACTTTTGTTAAATCCAGACTTATATCTACGGTTTGGGTTGCAGAACCCTTGCAAACTCTGGCAGAGTGGCTGTGGACATCGCCCCTGCGACGTCCGTGACCGGGAGGGCATTATGCGTCGTTTGGCAAATTTCATCGGAGGAGAATCGGTCGCACCGAAGAGTGCCAAGTACGTGGAACTCATCAATCCTGCGACCGGCGAGCCCTTCGCCGAAATGCCCGTTTCTAACGCCGCGGATATTGATCACGCGGTGAACGTGGCCAATCGAGCCTTCCAATCATGGAAGCGAACGACGCCGTCGCAGCGCAGCCTCGCGCTCCTAAAGATCGCCGACGTCCTCGAAGCGCACGTCGACGAACTGGTTGCCGTAGAAACTGAGAACTGCGGCAAGATCATCTCGCTCACGATGAGTGAGGAGATTCCTCCGATGCTGGACCAAATCCGATTCTTTGCCGGCGCCGCTCGGCTCCTCGAAGGTCGCGGAGCGTCCGAGTACATGGAAGGTATGACCAGTTACGTACGCCGTGAGCCCATTGGTGTCTGCGGCGCCGTCACGCCGTGGAACTATCCAATGATGATGGCCGTATGGAAATGGGCACCGGCCATTGCCGCGGGAAACACCATGGTGTTGAAGCCAGGCGATTCGACGCCGGCCTCGACCCTGCTGATGGCCCAACTCATGGCCGAGGTGCTGCCCGAAGGAGTCTTCAACGTGGTGTGCGGTGACAGCGACAGCGGACGAGCACTCGTCGAACACCCGGTCCCCGCGATGGTGTCGGTGACGGGTTCGGTGCGCGCCGGTATGGAAGTCGCGTCCAGCGCTTCGGCGACCCTGAAGCGTGTGCATCTGGAACTGGGTGGCAAGGCCCCCGTCATCGTCTTTGACGACGTCGACGTCGCCATGGCCGCCGAGAATATCGCCGTCGCCGGGTTCTTTAACGCTGGACAGGACTGCACGGCGGCTACCCGGGTGCTCGCCGGCCCCAAGGTCTACGGCGATTTCGTCGATGCCCTCGCCGAACAGGCGAAGAACACGGTGATTGGCCTACCCGACAACGACGAGGCTCTCTTCGGTCCCGTGAACAACGTCAACCAGTTTCAACGCGTGACGGGATTCCTCGGGCGCGCCCCGGGTCACTCGTCCGTCGCGGCCGGGGGTGCGCGCGTAGGCGAGACGGGCTATTTCATTGCGCCGACCGTCGTCGCGGATCTGCACCAGGAAGACGAATTGATTCAAAGTGAAATCTTCGGTCCGGTAATCACGGTCCAAAAGTTCAGCGACGATGCCGAGGCACTGGCTTGGGCCAACGGCGTGGACTACGGCTTGGCGTCTTCAGTGTGGACGAGGGACCACGGTCGGGCCATGCGCTTCACGCGCGATCTCGATTTCGGTTGCGTGTGGGTGAATACGCACATTCCCCTGGTCGCGGAAATGCCGCACGGGGGCTTCAAGCGCTCCGGGTATGGCAAAGACCTTTCGATGTATGGTTTCGAGGATTACACGCGCGTAAAGCACGTAATGCACAACATCGAGGGATAGTTTTTCGCTAAGGCTGTTGCAGTTCATGAAGCTACTAAGGGGATAGTTCATATGTCAATCGACGATGGTGTGCGGGGTCCTTTCGGGGCGCCAGTTCCGGATGCCCAAGAGGGCGCCCAATTACGAGCGGACGAGCTGAATCTTTTTGACGCCACCGCCGTCGCGGTCTCGTCCGTGGCTCCGGCCTACTCGTTGGCCTCCACCATGTCGGCCGTCTTCGTCATCGTCGGCATCGGTGCCCACGCGCCCTCGGTCATTATCTACTCCTTCGTGCCCGTCCTCTTCATCGCCGTCTCGTACTTTCACCTCAATCGACGCAACCCCAATTGCGGTGCGAGTTACTCGTGGCTGAGTCAAGTCGTGCACCCGACGGTCGGTTGGTTCAACGGCTGGGTGCAGATCGCGACGTCGGTCCTCTTCTGCACCGCGGCGCCGCTCCTCGCGGGGACCTACACGCTGCAGTTCATGCATTCGGCCTTGCATTTGGTGAGCGCCGCTTCGATTTCGAGTTCGAAAGACATCGCCATCATCGCCGCTTGTTGGTTGGCCTTGGTCACCTTTATCTGCATCTACGGCATCCGCTGGACGACCAACGCGCAGTGGGTGATGGTCATCATCGAGTACGTCTGCGTGGTGGGCTTTTCCATTGGGGGCATCATCAAAGTCTGGATTAGCCACCCGACCGCCTCACGCGGATTCAGCGCATCGTGGCTCAATCCTTTCGCCATCCACGGATTTCACGCCATTGCCCTCGGCTTGGCACTGGGCGTGTTCTTTTTCTGGGGCTGGGACACGGCCCTCAACCTCAACGAAGAGTCCAAGGACGCGAGCCGAACGCCTGGTCGCGCGGGCATCATCTCGATGTGGCTTTTGCTGTTCGTTTTCCTCCTTAATTTCATCGCCGCCCAGATGTTGCTCTCACCGGCGCAAATCTCGAACGAGGGAAATAAGGTTCTCTTCTTCTTTGGACAACAGTTCGCCGGTTCATGGGCCAGCTACGTCATGATCTTCGCGGTGCTTTCCTCAACGGTGGCGACGACGCAGACCACGCTGTTGCCGGCCGCCAGAATCACCTACGCCATGGCCCGGGACGGCGTCTTCCCGAAGATCTTTGGAACGGTCCACGAAAAGTTCAAGACGCCGGCGCTCGGAACGCTCATTCTGGCCTTCATCTCGTTGTTCGGCATCATGCTGACGTCCTTCTCATCATCGAGCGGCACGGTCTTCACCAACCTCATCAATAACATCGGCGTGCTGGTCGCCTTCTACTACGGAATAACTGGGCTCGCGTGCGCGTGGGCGTTCCGCAAGACCATCGGCCAGGGCTTGAAAGCCAATCTCACCATGGTGTGGCTGCCGCTGGTTGGTGGCCTCATCCTCTTGTTTACGTGTTACGAGGTCTTGAAGTCGGGCGGATCAACGGCGATTCCCGACATCGTCGTGCTGATACTCGGACTGCCGCTGCTCTTGATTGCGTACCTCACGACGAAGGGGCGTAGCCCCTTCTTCTCCCAAAGTCGCGTCTCGTACGATTCCGTTGAATAAGACACTTCGACCGCTCTCGGTGACCGGCACGTTGTAGACGCTCTCGCATAGTGCGTTGGAGGGGCCACGTTAGAGGGACTCCGGTCGTGCTGGAGCCGCGCTCGTTCGGTTGGGTGCGACGACACCGAACGAGATCGTGACGAACTACTAGGACGGGCGCTCGAACTCGACACGAATGATTATCGTGGTGAGCGTAGGGCGACAAGGAAAGGATGATCAACGATGATCATCGGCGTACCGAAGGAAATCAAGACTGACGAGTATCGGGTGGCTTTGACACCAGCCGGCGCCCGCGAGTTGACGGGGGCCGGCCACACGGTCCTGATTGAACGAGGTGCTGGCATCGGTTCGTCGATCGCCGACGCCGACTACGTCGCCAACGGGGCCGCCATTGTCGACGACGTCGACGACGTGTGGGCTGAGGCTGAACTTTTGATGAAGGTAAAGGAACCCATCGCCTCGGAGTACCCGCGACTGGCCGCCCACAAGAATCAAGTGCTGTTCACCTACCTACACCTCGCGGCGTCGCGCGACTGCACCAACGCCCTGGTGGCCGCGAACAACGTCGCCATCGCCTACGAGACGGTGCGACTGCGCGACAACTCACTGCCACTGCTCACCCCCATGAGTGAAGTCGCGGGGCGAATGGCTCCCCTGATGGGCGCGCATCACCTCATGCGTCCAGGCGGTGGCCACGGCACACTCATCAGTGGGGTGCCGGGCGTGGCGCCCGCGAATGTCGTCGTGATCGGCGCCGGTGTCTCGGGGCTGGCGGCGGCGACGATGGCGGTGGGACTGCACGCCAACGTCAAGATTCTTGACCGAAATTTGGAGCGGCTGCGCCAGGTCGATATCCATTTTGATGGACGCGTCCAAACGATCGCCTCGTCTACCTTGTCACTGGAGCAGGCCTGTCTTGACGCCGACATCGTTATTGGCGCCGTACTGGTCGTGGGTGCCAAGGCGCCCAAACTCGTGAGCAACGAACTCGTGTCGCGGATGCGCCAGGGTTCGGTACTCGTTGATATCTCGGTTGACCAGGGTGGTTGTTTCGAGGCGACGCGCCCAACGACGCATTCGGACCCGGTCTTTGAGGTCAACGGCTCGATTTTCTACTGCGTGGCCAACATGCCCGGAGCGGTGCCGTACACGTCCACGTACGCCCTCTCGAACGCCACCTTGCCCTACGCCATGGAACTCGCGCGACACGGTTGGCGCGAAGCGGTCGTCGCCGACGACGCGCTCGCCGAGGGCGTGAACGTCGTTGACGGCGCTGTCACTTACGGGCCGGTCGCTGAAGCGCTCGCCATGTCTTACACTCCATTACGGTCGTTGCTCTAAGGGGCAATCGTCATGAGACCCATGGGGCCGGTACTCGTGCGTTCGGCCGACAGTCACACCGCACGGGGGGAATGAATGTCAGAGGCTTCAGTCAGTCACGTAGTACACGCCGAAACGCCCGATCCACGACGATGGTTCGCGCTCGTCGTCATTGGCATTGCTCAATTGATGGTGATCCTCGACGCGTCGATCGTGAACATTGCGTTGCCGCACGCATCCCTCCCCAAAGCACTCGGTGGACTTGACATCGTGACCAAGAACTACCAATGGGCAGTTACGGCCTACACCCTTACCTTCGGTGGATTCCTTTTGCTCGGAGGTCGCATTGGCGACTACTTGGGCCGCAAGAAGGCTTTTCTCATTGGACTCCTCGGATTCGCCGGCGCGTCATTTCTTGGTGGACTCGCGCAAAACCAACAGTGGCTCTTCGGCGCCCGCGCGCTGCAGGGGCTCTTCGGTGCACTCCTCGCCCCGGCGGCGCTGTCGCTTATCTCGGTCACCTTCACTGACTCGAAAGAGCGCGCGAAGGCGTTCGGCGTCTACGGTGCCCTCTCGGGCGTGGGCGGCGCCATTGGCCTCATCGCGGGGGGCCTGCTTACCCAGTACCTTTCGTGGCGGTGGTGCCTGTTCGTCAATACGCCCATGGCCATCATCGCGTTCGCGCTCGCCATTCCCAATATCAAAGAGTCCAAAGTCGAAGGACATCCCCGTTACGACGTCCCCGGAGCACTGACCGCGACCGCGGGCATGGTCAGCATCGTGTTTGGGGTCTCACAGGCGTCGACCAAACATTGGGGATCGACGAATGCCTGGCTGTTCATGCTGCTCGGCGCGGTGCTGCTACTCATCTTCTTCATCATCGAGGGAAGGATTTCGTCCCCGTTGTTGCCCTTGCGTTTGATTACCGACCGCGTGCGCGCCGGCGCGTTCCTCGCCCAGCTCTTCGTTGGACTCGGCCTCTTTGGCATGTTCTTGTTCATGACGTTTTACTTCCAGGACATTGAGCGTTACTCGGCGGTGAAAACCGGCCTGCTCTTCATGCCGTTCTCTTTTGGCATCATTCTCGCCGCCGGCGCGACCAGTCAGCTGCTGCCCAAAATCGGGCCGCGACCATTGGCCACTTTCGGCAATCTCATGGCCGCGGTCGGGCTGTTTTACCTCTCCTTCATTGGCGTGCACAGCGCGTATATCTCGAGCGTGATGCCGGCCATGATCCTGACGAGTCTCGGCCTCGGCATGGCCTTCGTGTCCATTGCCTCCACCGCACTCTTCAACGTGCGGCCCCAAGACACGGGCGCAGCCTCAGCCGTGCTCACTACGTCCCAACAGATTGGTGGCTCCTTCGGCACGGCGATCGCCGGAACGATCGTCGTCTCGAGCACGGCGTCATTCATCGCCTCGAAGATCCACCAACATGGACATGGAGTCGCAACAGCACTCTTGCGCGCCCAGGCGAGCGTCCACGGTTACGACGAGTCGTTTCGGTTCGGGGCGTTGATGCTCTTAATTGCCGCGATCACCTTCGGGGGACTGGTCAACATCGACCGTGACCATCTCGCGCAGCACGACGAAGAGACGGCGAATTAATCAGTGACGAACGGGCAGTGACGACATCCGCTCTCGCAACAGGTGCCTCGCGCCACGTGCGTGGCAACGGTCAGCACTGTGAGACCGGTTGACGGGTCACGGTAACTCGGTTCACCCGCGATGACGGCCCGTTCGTGCGCGCGAATAATCGCGTCATAGTCGCTTCGAGCCCGGTCGCAGCGCGAGGCGGGCGGTGGCGGCACAGGCGTTGTCACTGCGTCACTCGGACAAGGTGTTATTCGTCAACACGAAGGATTACCTTGCCAAACTTGCCCGGGCGGGCGAAATAGTCGTAAGCGTCGCTCGCTTCGTCGAGGTTGAATGTCTGAGCCACGGGCACGGTGAGTTCGCGAGTTCGCCAGCGCGGAACGAGGGTGTGGTTGACGCGGTCGGCCACCTCGCCCTTTTCTTGGCGTGAACGCGAGCGCAACGTGGAACCGGTCAGGGTGGAGCGCGTTCCCATAAGGGCGAGCAGATCGAGCTCCAGTTTGGAGCCACCGCCTCCGACGCCGATAACGACCACGCGAGCAAATGGCATCAGGAGACGCTGCGCGAGGGTGAGATGCGCGGCGCCCACGAGTTCGAGCACGACGTCGACGCGCTCGAGGTCCGCGACCTGTTCAATCGTGACCGTTTCGTTCGCACCGAACGTCGCCAGCGCCGCGAAGTGTTCGCTAGTGCGGGTGACCGCTATCACATGTGCCCCGAGGGCACGCGCGATTTGCACCGCGGCGATTCCCACGCCGCCCGCGGCGCCCGAGATCAAGACCCGCTCGCCGGTCCGAAGTTGCGCCTGCGTCACCAATGCATCGTGGGCCGTCGTAAAGGCCTCGGCAAAACCTCCGGCCTCGTCCCAACCAACGTGATCGGGCACGAACAGAAGGTGTTCGCTTGGCACGAGACAGTGTGATGCTTGCGCGCCACCCCCGACGATGGCGCACACGCGTCGTCCGAGGAGAGGTTCGTGCACCCGATTCCCGACGGCCGACACGACACCGGCCATCTCCATGCCGGGCACGTCGGCCGGCCATCCTTCGGGAGCGGGATATCGTCCTTCGCGCTGCATTAGGTCCGCATTGTTGATGCCCGCCGTGCGCACCGCGACGACGACATCGAGGGGACCAGGGTCGGGCGTCTCGCGTTCGACGATGGTGAGATTGCCGTCCTGAATTGCCACGCAGCGCATTCGTGCAGCCTACGGCTGTCACCGTGGAGCGACCAGACGTTAGAGTCGCGCCATGACTATTTACGACATTCCCATCAATACGCTCGCTGGTGAGTCGGCTTCATTGGCTCCCTTCGCGGGAAAGACGGTACTCGCCGTCAACGTGGCGTCGAAGTGCGGCCTCACACCTCAGTACGAAGGACTCGAAGCCCTGCAGACGACCTACGCGGACCGCGGTTTCACCGTCGTTGGTTTTCCGTCGAACCAGTTCGCCGGCCAAGAGCCAGGTAGTGCCGAAGAGATACAGACCTTTTGCTCCACGACCTACGGCGTGACCTTCCCGCTGTTCGAGAAGATCGACGTGAACGGCGAGCACCAACACCCGATCTTCGCCGAACTTAACAAGACCGCTGACGCCGAGGGCTACACCGGGGACGTTCGTTGGAACTTCGAGAAGTTCTTAATCGGACCCGACGGCACGGTTGAGCGCTTCGCGCCAACCGTCACTCCCGAGGACCCGGCGCTCGTGAGCGCCATTGAAGCCAACCTGGGTTAGCCCGTTCCGATGGTGCGATGGAGTCGTACGTAGGTCGGAACGAAGCCGTAGTGGCGCCAGTACGTGCCCGCCCGTCGATTCGTGACGCGCCAGTTGGTCTCCACGTACTGAAAGCCCGCGTGAAAGGCCTCGCGCAACGCCCAATCAACCATGGCCGTTCCGACACCGTGGTGACGGTGCTCGGCGTCCACCGTCACCGCGCTCAAGTGAAGGGTGTGGTCGAACGAACCCCTTCGCGGAGGAAGGGCGAAGGTAAGACACTGAGCCACCGCGCGACCATTCGCTTCCACGATGTAGTGGTTCGTGTCGGGGTCGCCCAACGTCTCCAAGAGGTCGTCGCGCTTGGTCGAGTGGTCGAGGCCGATGGAGAAACTCGGTCCGACACGTTGCACGGCGTCGAGTTCGTCGTCCAGCGCTACGGCGGTGTCAATGTCGTCGACGTCGCCGCGTCGAATCAAGTAGCCACTCGGAAATTCACGTGCGCGAGGTTCGCGCAGGGCCAGCACGCCGCGCATATGCATTCGCGCGAAGCCCAGTTCGTACCATGGCTCGACCGAGACGACGTCGTCGAGCGTCCAGACGTAGTGTTCGAGTGCAGCGTGCTCGAGCCACGTGGCCCCGGCCGTGGCGTAAAGGTCAGCGAGGATGTCGGTGGTATTGAATGAGACGCCGTCGGGGCCTATCCACACGCCGTTACCGTACGTCGCATTCTCGAGCATCGCGCCGTAAAGGTGACCCACCACCACACCGTCTTCTTCGCAGACCCACGTCTCGTGGCGCGCGTTGCGTAGTGCGTCCGCGAGCAGTTCAACCGGAAGAGCGGGATTGACGAGTGACTGCACGGTGGCGTCTTCCGCGAGGCGAGTGGTGATGCGCTCCACTACACGCTCTACATCGGCATTCTCCAATGGTCTGACACGTCGCATCATGACACCGTAGTAGTCGACGTGTGGAAAGGTGGCGGGGTGACAGTACGCGCGACGCTCTTCGACATGGATGGTCTCTTGATTGATTCCGAGGTCCTGTGGCACAAGGCCGAGGTGGAGATTTTCGGCGATCTTGGGGTGCCACTCGGCGAGAGTGAAGGTAGATCCACGAAGGGAATGTTCGTCAATGAAGTCGTGGACTACTGGCGCGCTCGGTATCCCTGGCAGAACCACGGCACCGACGAGGTCGTCCACATGTTGGTGACGCGCGTGGGCGACCTCGTTGAACGAGAAGGTCGGTTAATGCCCGGGGCGCTTCGAGCCCTCGAGTTGGCAGATGCGCGAGGTCCCATCGCGCTGGCCAGTTCGACGCCACTCGACTTGATTGGGCGATGCCTACGCCACTTCGGACTCGCACACCGCTTCGCTTCCGTCCACTCGGCCGAGTTCGAGCCCTACGGTAAGCCTCACCCCGGCGTCTTCTTGACTGCCGCTGCCTCACTCGGCATCAAACCGGCGCAGTGTCTCGTCTTCGAGGACGCGGCGGCGGGAGTGTTGGCGGCCAGGGCCGCCACCATGATGGTGGTCGCCGTCCCGACGTTGGACGACCGCCACCGCGTGGAATTTCTCCTGGCCGATCTGGTACTGGATTCCCTCGACCAATTATCGCCCGAATGGATGGACGGCGCGTTCGCCTAGAGCGTCCTGGTGAATCGCAATGAGTGGGGGTGGACGAAGACACCTTCGGGATAGTCGATGAGGGGCAGCCAACCGAATTTTTCGTAGAAGGCAATTGCTTCGGGCTGGCGCGGTCCGGTCTCCAAGTAGAGGCGCACGTAGCCGAGCTCTTTCGCTCGCGCCGTCACTTCGTCCATGAGTCGGGCGGCAATTCCCGAGCGCCGAAGATCGACGCGCACCCAGAGGCGTTTTATTTCTGCCCAGCGGTCACTCGGTTGGCCAATTGCGCGAAGTCCCACGCCGCCGGCGAGATGAGTGTCGAGTCGAGCGACGAGGAAGAGGCCTAGTGGAGGGCGCAACTCTTCGAGGTGGAGATGCTCGCTGTCCCCGGTGCCGCCGTAACGTTGCGTCAGTTCGTCGGTCGCGGCGTGGAGCACGCTGAGGGCGCCGTGCGTGTCGATTGGATCTTGCGTAATCGTGAGTTCGGGCACTTCATCAGCGTACGGTCCGTTTCGTCGCCAACTGATCGTTCAGTACGATATGGGGATTCATTGAAGGAGTCGTGTGTTTCGCCCCATCAGCGCAGAACTGGATTTTGTGGCCATCGAAGAGGCCGAACTCTCTCGTTGGAAGGCCAATGACGTCTTTGCGCGCTCCATGGCGCACCGCGCGGGCGCCGAACCTTGGGTCTTTTACGAAGGCCCTCCGACGGCCAACGGCAAACCGGGACTTCACCACGTGTGGGCCCGGGTGTACAAGGATCTCTTTTGCCGCTACCAGACCATGCAGGGCCATTTCGTCAGTCGACGGGCCGGATGGGATACGCACGGACTGCCCGTAGAGGTCCAGGTCGAGAAGCAACTCGGCATTTCGGGGAAGCGGGCCATCGTCGAACAAGTCGGGATTGGCGAATTCACCAGACTCTGTCGTGAATCTGTGCTGACGTACGTCGGGGAGTTCGAGAAACTCACGCAACGCATTGGCTACTGGACGGACATGGAGCACGCCTACTATACGTTTCACCCTTCCTACGTGGAGTCCGTCTGGTGGCAACTCCAGCAGCTCTTTGACCGGGGACTCCTGTACGAGGACTTGAAAGTCGTGCCCTACTGTCCACGCTGCGGTACGGCCCTGTCGAGCCACGAACTCGGGCAACCCGACGTCTATACCGAAGAAATTGACGAAAGTGCCTACGTCAAATTTCGAATCACCGACGCGCATGCTCACGGTGGACTAGGCGGTGCCACGCATCTCGCGGTGTGGACGACCACGCCGTGGACGTTACTGTCGAACGTCGCGGTCGCCGTCAACCCCGAGGTCACCTACGCCGTCGTCAACGGCGTCATCGTGGCGAGCGAACTGGTTGAATCGGTCTTCGGCGAGGGCGCCACCGCGACGTCCACCTTGCTCGGCGCCACGCTCGCCGGTGTGCATTACGAACGCCCCTTCACCGACGTCGAGTTTCCCGATGACCGCGATGCCTGTTACGTCGTGACGGCGGCGTACGTCACGACCGACGATGGCACCGGCCTCGTCCACCAGTCACCGGCCTTCGGTGAGATCGACCGCGAGATAGCGCGGGCGCACGATCTGCCGACCATTAATCCGGTCGGTCCCGACGGTGCCTTCACCTCGGCCGTCGCGTGGCTCAGTGGTCGAGACGTTCGAGGTGCCAACCACGACATCAACGACGAACTCGAACGTCGCGGCGTACTCATTCGGCGCATGGACTACGGGCACCCCTTACCCCACTGTTGGCGCTGCGGGACCGTTCTCATTTATTGGGGCAAACCCAGTTGGTACGTGGCCACCAGCCAGTTCCGCGAAGAGATGATCGCCGAAAACGCGACGATTGATTGGCATCCCGAACACATCCGTGACGGACGGTTCGGGAAGTGGCTCGAGAACAACGTTGACTGGGCGCTGTCGCGAGACCGCTTTTGGGGCACGCCCCTTCCCATCTGGCGTTGCCCAGAGAACCATTTCACCTGCGTTGGTTCGCGGGCCGAACTCGGCGCCCTGGCTGGTCTCGACCTCAGTGACCTCGATCCCCACCGGCCGGCCATTGACGAAATCATCGTGCCGTGTCGAACGTGCGGCGAACCAGCCCAACGAGTTGAGCCGGTTATTGACGCCTGGTTCGACGCCGGCGCCATGCCCGCCGGTCAGGTGGGCTACCCGCACGTGCCCGGCAGTGAGGCCGCGATGCAGTTCCCGGCCCAGTTCATAGCCGAAGCGATCGACCAGACGCGTGGGTGGTTCTACACCTTGCTCGCGGTCAACACGCTCGTCTTTGGTGCCAAGCCCTTCGAGCACGTGTTGTGTCTCGGTCACATCGTCGATGAGCACGGCAAGAAGATGAGCAAATCCGTCGGCAACGTCATCGACCCCTGGGAAGTACTGAACACTCGCGGCGCTGACGCCCTTCGATGGTGGATGTTTTCGCAGGGCTCGCCGTGGACGTCGACTCGGGCCGGTCTGAACGCCATTGACTCGTCGATGCGTGAAACGCTGGCGACGCTCTGGAACACCTTCAGCTTCTTCACCACGTACGCCTCGCTGAACCACTTCGACGCCGCTGACCATCAGATTCCGGCGCCGAACAATCGCCCGGCCATCGACCAGTGGATTCTGTCGCGACTGGAAAGTGTGACGGTCGCCGTGACTTTGGCGCTCGACGGGTACGAACCCTTGGGCGCCACGGATGCCTTGACCGAACTCATCGACGATCTTTCCAACTGGTACGTGCGCCGAAATCGTCGACGGTTTTGGCGAACCGATCCGAACGTGCCGGCCTCGGATTCGTTGGCGGCTCAAGCGACGCTGCTCGAGGTCCTCCAGCGGGTCACCTTGCTCCTCGCCCCTTTTTGTCCTTTCGTTGCCGAACGGCTCTACCGCGAGCTCTTTGAGGTCCCCGACACCGACTCGGTCCATTTGACCGATTGGCCGCTCGGTAACCCCGATCGTCGCCTCGTCGAGCTCGAGGCATCGATGGCGGTCGCCCGGCGACTCACCTCGCTCGGTCGCGGCGCTCGCGCCGAAGCCGGCGTCAAAGTTCGCCAGCCCCTGGCCCGCGCCCTCGTCTTCTTGCCGTCCGGTTCGCCCATGCCGCCCTCGGGCATCGTGGAGGATGAACTAAACGTCGACCATCTCGAATACGGTACCGAGCTCGCGGCAGTCTTGACGTTCGATCTCGTGCCGAACTACCGCGAAGTGGGACCCCGTCTAGGCGAAGCGGTAAAAGAGCTCAAGCCAGCGCTCGCGGCACTCGATTCCATCGCCGCGGCCGAGGCCCTCGAATCGGGAGGATCACTGCGGGTGACGCTATCGAGTGGCGACTTCGAATTAGGCGCGAACGATATTGAGTTGCGCGTGAAAGGACAGGGCGGATACGCCGTCTCGCGTGAGGGAGGGGAAGTCATCGCCCTCGATCTCACGCTGGACGACGAACTCCTTCGGCGGGGCTACTTGCGCGACGTCGTGCGTCAAGTGCAGGACCTGCGCAAAAACTCCGGACTGGACGTGGCGGACCGGATTGTGCTGCACGTCTTCGGTCTCGACGACCTCAGTGCTGGTTTCGAACTCTTGGCCAAGGAGGTGCTCGCTGTTGAAGTGATCACTGGTCCAGGGTGGGGCGAGGGAACGATCCTCGAACTAGACGACGAACGCGACGCGAGGGCCTGGATCGCGAAGGCTTAGCGGGCCGTGTTCAATTTGGTCAAGAGCGTGGCCAGGGTTGCGCGCTCGCTGTCCGAAAGTCGACGCGCCAGTGCCTCGTCCAAGTACTCCAAGTGGACCGCTAACGCCTCGGTGAGTTTCTCTTCTCCGAGCAGCGTGATCGCGACGTGAATAGCTCGGCGGTCGTTGGGACAGTTGTGTCGTTCCACGAAGCCCGCTTCTTCGAGGCGGTCGATGAGTCGTGTGGTTCCGCCCGTCGAGTGCACGATGGCGTCGGCGATCTGATTCATCTTTAGCCGGCCCTCTGGCGACTTGTGAAGTTGGAGCAGAACGTCAAACCACGCGAGGGGTAGCGCGCACTCCGTTTCCAGTTCGAGCGACAGGCTTCGAGCGAGGCGAGCGTTGGTCTCGAGCAGGAGCCCGAACAGTTGGACTTTCTCATCCCCGGATGGGCAACTCGAAAGAAGCGTCATGATCAAAGCCTACCTTATAGTTCTTTTAACAATTACTGCTTGACAAGTTATTGCATATGCAAGTATAATCGTCGTTACGCAGCAAATAACCACATCAGGAGAATTATTATGACCCCCAACGAGACATCCATCGACACCTCAACGAGCACGCTTCCCGCTACAGGTGTCTATAACGTCGACGCCGTCCACTCGACAGTGGGCTTTATTGCCCGCCACCTCGTGGCCTCCAAGGTCCGCGGACGTTTTACCGACTTCACCGGTTCGGTCACCATTGGCGACACCCTCGAGACGTCGGCCGTGGAGGCGACGGTCCGGGCGGCCAGCATCACGACCGACAACGAAATGCGCGATGCGCACTTGAAGAGCCCGGACTTCCTCGAGTTCGAGACCTTTCCGACGCTGAACTTTACGTCAACGAAAATCACCGCCAAGGGCGGCACTGACTTCGAACTCGTTGGTGACTTGACCGTCAAGGGCGTCACCAAGTCGGTCACCTTCGACCTCGAATTCCTTGGATCGGGCCCCTCAACGGCGCCGGGCGTCACGATTGCGGGCTTCGAAGCTCGTACCGAGATTGACCGTCGTGATTTCGGCGTCACCTTCCAAGGCAACTTGGAGAACGGCAGCCTGATCGTCAGCAACAAGATTGTCTTGGAGTTCTCCATCGAGGCCGCCAAGCAGGACTAACGCTTCGAGTGACGGGCACAACGCCGGGGGCCACCGCTCCCGGCGTTGTGCCCGTTACGATGGGATCGTGACCGAGAACGAGAACACAAAGGGCCGGGCCCTCAAGTCCAGTATCGGCGTGGTCGGAGCACTGGCTTCGATCATCTCGGTCTGGTGGTTCGCGCTGCGTCCCCGACGCAAGCACGGCGGCGAGTAACGCCGTAGCGCGAGTGGGGTAGAGATGACCGTTAACGTTTCGTAAATGGCCAACGCATCATTCGCGCCACTTCGACACCGAAGTTTCGCCCTCTCACTCATCTCCTCTTTCGTCTCCTCCACCGGCACCTGGATGCAGACCGTCGCCCTCGGCGTGTACTTGACCGAGCGCACCCACAACGCGCTTTGGTTGGGTCTTTTGACCGTCTGCGCGTGGACGCCGGCCCTCATTGGATCGCCCCTCGGCGGCGTCATTGCGGACCGTTGGAGTCGACAACGATGGATCCAAGCGAACAACCTCGTGATGGCGCTCAGTGCCAGCGTGCTCGCGACGGCCGCCTTGACGCACCGTCTCTCCCCGCAGCTGGCCTGCTATCTCGCCGTCATCGAAGGCTTCTGTGGATCGGCTTCGTGGGCCGCGTGGCAGTCCCTCCTTCCTGACCTGGTGAGTCGCGACGAGGTCCTCGCCGCGGTGTCGCTGTCGTCCGCGCAGTTCAATCTGGGGCGCATCATTGGTCCGATGCTCGCGGGTGTCGCCTTGGCGTTCGGTTCCCCGGGCGTCTGTTTCGCGCTGAATGCGGCCTCGTTCATCTTCGTCGTGGTGATCTTTTCCTTCGTGCGCACTGCGCAACGTCCCGCACCCACGACATCGATTCATCTGTGGTCAGAGATCAAGTACGGAGCGAAGCGAGCGTGGTCGGTGAAGGGGTGTCGTTACCCCATCATTGGGGTCGGGACCGTGGCCCTGATCGCCAGTCCCTTCATCGCGCTGGTGCCCGCAATGGCCATTGTCACCTTGCACACCGGCCGAGTGGGCACCTCGTGGCTCGTCACCGGGCAAGGCGTCGGCGCCGTGCTGGGCGCCGTCACCCTCCCCGCCTTCGCGCGACGAACCTCGAGACTGCGGGTGCTGCGCTACTCGCTGACCGCCGTCAGCGTGTCACTCGCCCTCTACGCCGTGGCGCCCAACCTCGCCTGGGCGGTGGCGGCGCTGGTGTTGCTCGGGGGAGCGTACGTCGGGACGTTGACGGGTCTCAACACTGCGGTCCAACTCCACGCGCCCACCAGTGAACGGTCGCGAATCCTTTCGCTGTACACGCTGTCGCTCTCGATCTTCTATCCCCTCGGCGCGTTGGTGCAGTCGGCCTTCGCCAAGACCTGGGGGGTACGTCCCGTGACCATGGTGGCGGCCCTCCTCCTCGGCGTGGTCCTCGTGATGGTCTCGCTCGGCGCCCCGTCGTACTGGCGCGAGATGGGCGCCACCCCGCCGCATCCCGTCGTTTTGCTGGCAGACTAGAGCCATGCCCTTTACCGCCATCAATCCACACACCGAAGAAGTCGTCGCCCAATTCGACGGTCACACCAGCGCGCAGGTCAATCAGGCCCTCGATCACGCCGCGAACGCCTTTCTGACGTGGAAGAGTCTGTCAATTGGCGAGCGGGCCCGACTGATGGAGCGCGCGGCCGAACTGCTCGAGAGCGAGATTCCGGTCGTGGCCGAGTTGTTGACCAGTGAAATGGGCAAGACGTTCAACGCCGCCAAAGGTGAGGCGGCCAAGTGCGCGCACGTCATGCGGTACTACGCCGAACACGCCGAGGAAATGTTAAAGGACGAGCGCGTCACCACCAGTGGCTCGGCGAGTGGCTACCGGTTTGACCCCATTGGCGCCGTGTTGGCGGTCATGCCGTGGAACTTCCCGTTGTGGCAGTTCATTCGCGTCGCCGCCCCGACCTTGATGGCCGGCAACGTGATGGTGTTGAAACACGCGTCCAACGTCCCGGGCTGCGCGAAGTTCATCGAGGACCTCTTCATGCGCGCTGGATTCCCCAAGGGCGTAGTGACCACTTTGTTCGTGAGCCACGACGCCATCGCCGGTATCATCGCCGACCCGCGCATCGCCGCGGTGACGTTGACCGGCTCCGACCGCGCCGGTCGCTCGGTCGCCGAGATCGCCGGTAAGAATCTGAAGAAGGCCGTCCTCGAGTTGGGTGGTTCGGACCCCTTCATCATCGCGAGTTCGGCCGATATGGATGTCACTGTCCCGCTCGCGGTCACGGCGCGAGTCCAAAACAACGGACAAGCCTGTATTGCCTCCAAGCGTTACATCGTGGTACGCGAACGCGCCGACGAGTTCCTCACGAAGTTCGTCGCCGCCATGGCGGCCGTGCCGACGGGCGACCCCATGGACCCGGCGACTGTCCTCGGGCCGGTCGTGAGTCGCGGCCAACTCGACGAGCTGACCGCTCAGGTGGCGGCGTCGGTGGCGCAAGGCGCCGTAGTGCACACCGGCGGGGCGCCGCTCGAAGGTCGCGGGTTCTTCTTTCCCGCCACGGTACTGACCAACGTGCCGAAGGACTCGCGCGCGGGGTGCGAAGAACTCTTCGGTCCCGTCGCCGTCGTCGAAGTGGTCGAGGACCTGGACGCCGCGATTGCCTTCGCCAACGCCACGCCGTGGGGACTGGGTGGCGCGATTTACGCCACCGACCCAAAGGAGATCGACGCCGCGATTGCGGGACTCGACGTCGGCATGGTCTTCGCGAATTCGATTGTCGCCTCCATGCCGGAGTTGCCCTTCGGGGGCACCAAGGAGTCCGGATTTGGCCGTGAACTCGGCGAGTACGGCATTCGCGAGTTCACGAACGTCAAATCCTTCTACGTGGCGTGAGTCCTCAGTACTACTTCGATCACGCCGCGTCGGCCCCCCGTCGCGACGAGGTCGCCGACGCCATGGCGCCGTGGCAACACGGCGTCGTCGGCAATCCCTCGGGAAGTCACCGAGCGGCACGCGAGGCGCGCCGTGCGGTGGAAGAGGCCCGCGACGAAGTCGCGGCCTTCGTGGGCGCCAAACCCGGGGGCGTGATCTTTACCGGTGGCGGTACCGAGTCGTGCGACCTGGCGATTGCCGGCGTCACGACGGCCCATCGGCGAACGCACGAACGTTCGGAACTTGTCATTTCGCGCATCGAGCACCACGCCGTTTCCGACGCCGCTGAGAAAATGGCGCGCGACTTCGACAGCGTGAGCGTTCACTACGTCGACGTGGACGCCGACGGCGTGTTGGATATTGAATCGCTCCAGGACACGCTAAGCGACGACACGGCTCTAGTGAGCGTGATGACCGTCAACAACGAGACGGGCGTGCGCCAGCCGCTCGACGCCGTGACGGCCTTGTGCGACTTGATGATTACCGGCGGTACGACGACGCACACCGACGCCGTGGCCGGCGCGCCGTGGTTGGTCCTGCCCAACGTCACCGCGACGGTTGACATGATCTCAATTTGCGCTCACAAGATCGGCGGGCCGGTGAACAGCGGCGCGTTGATATTACGCCGCGATGTGATGCTCGACGCAGTCATACCCGGGGGCGGCCAAGAGCGGGGTCGGCGGGGAGGCACCGTGGACGTCGCGGCCGTGGTGGGACTGGCCGCGGCCGTGCGACTCACCAGGGCCGAACTCCTGGACGTGGTGGAGCGGACCCAAGACATGCAGGAGAAGTTGGTCGCGGCGCTACGTTTCCTTCCGGGATGCGAAGTGACCGGGCTCGCCGCCTTTCGCGTGCCCGGCACCGTGCACGTCACCTTCGACGACCTCGCGAGCGATGAACTGCTCTTCCTGCTCGATCAGGAGGGCGTGTGTGCCTCGGCGGCGGCGAGTTGTTCCAGTGGCGCAGCCGACCCAAGTCACGTGCTGGCGGCCATGGGCGTGTCGCGTGCACGCGCGCGCGGTTCACTTCGGCTCTCGTTCGGGGCCGAAACCACGCACGACGACATCGACGCCGTCATTGAAATCGTCTCCAAAGTCGTGCACGCGCTGCGTTCGGGCTCATAAGTCGTCGCGACTGGCAGACTAGAAACGTGAAAGTCCTAGTCGCGATGAGCGGTGGCGTCGATTCGTCGGTCGCGACGGGTCTCTTGCTCGAGCAGGGTCACGAGGTCGTAGGCGCCACGCTGAAACTCTGGGGCGGCGTGTCGGACTCGGGCTGTTGCTCCGTCGCCGACGTCGACGACGCGCGACGCGTCGCCCAGACGCTCGGCGTGGACCACCACGTGTTCAACTACACCGAAGAGTTCGAACGTTTCGTGGTCACTCCGTTCGTCGAAGGGCACGCGCGAGGAGAGGCGCCCAACCCTTGCATTGAATGCAATCGGCACATTAAGTTCGACGTGCTCTTTGAGCGGGCACGACGACTTGGCTTCGACAAAGTCGCGACCGGACACCACGCGCAAGTCGAAGAGCGCGACGGTACCCATCTGCTCGTTCGCGGGGCCGACGTCCAGAAGGACCAGAGCTACGTGCTCGGCTACTTGCGCGAAGAGCAACTCGCGATGTTGATGCTCCCGATTGGGGCCATGAACAAGAGCGACGTTCGCCAACACGCCGAGCGCCTCGGACTTCGAACGTGGGACAAGCCCGACAGCCAAGACGTCTGTTTCATCGAAGCCTCGAAGGGCCGCGAGGTCTTTCTTCGCCAGCGCATAGTGCTCACCCCGGCCACCATCGTCGACGCCATCAGCGGCGACGAGATCGGGGTGACGGCGGCCGCTGAGCTCATGACCGTCGGGCAACGTCGCGGCGTGCTGCCCGATCGTGACGGCGAGCGACGGTTCGTTTCGCGCGTCGATTTGGTGGGCCATCGCGTGGAAGTGGGCCGCCTGGACGACATTCTGATCTCTTCGATTCGCCTCGACCCGGCGTCACTCTCCTTCGCCCACGAAACCCTGAGCGACGGCACCGTGGTCCTCGCGCAGTGGAGTGCCCACGGCGGGGCCAAAGTAGTCACTCTCCATCACGATCATGGGTGGAGGGTCGACCTGCACGAACCGGCGCGCCCGGTGGCGATCGGGCAGTCGGTCGTGCTCTACCGCGTGAACGAACCAACGATCGTCGAAGGTGCCGCGATCGTCGCTGCGTCGTGAACCCGGGCGAGCACGTGGAGCGCTTGCGCGCCGAGATTACGCGGCACAGTGAGGCGTACCACGTGCACGACGCGCCCACCATTCCCGACGCGGATTACGACGCCCTGGTTCGTGAACTCCGCAGCCTTGAGGCCGAGCATCCCGAACTGCGCACCGACGATTCGGTCTCCGAGCGCGTGGGTGCTCCGGCGTCCGCGGTCTTTTCCCCGGTGGTCCACGCCGAGGCCATGCTCAGTCTGGACAACGTCTTCGACGTCAACGAGTTGCGCGCCTGGAGTGAACGCGTCGCCAAGAGCGTCGGCGTCGCGAGCGAGGAACTCGTCTACGTGGTCGAACCCAAGATCGATGGACTCGCGCTTTCCGTTCGATACGAGGATGGACGCTTGGTGCGCGCGGCGACGCGCGGTGACGGTCGCGTCGGCGAGGACGTGACGGACAACGTCCGCCAAATCAAGAACGTGCCGGTGACCTTGAAGGGCGCGAGCGGTCACCTGGAGGTCCGCGGCGAGGTCTTTCTTCCCAAAGCGGACTTTCTCGACATGAACCAACGACAGCGCGAACTGGGACTCAAAGAGTTCGCGAACCCGCGAAACGCCGCCGCGGGCAGTCTGCGCCAGAAGGACCCGGGCGTCACGGCCAGTCGCCCCCTCTCGTTCCTCGCGTATCAGTTGGTGGACCTCGACGGGTCACTTGACTTCACGCACTACACGCAGTCCATGGCCCAGGTGGCTGACTGGGGATTTCTCACGGCGCCAGAAACGACGACGGAGGTAGGGACCTCGGCCATGGTCGAGCGAAGTGACTGGTTCGAAGTACAGCGCCACGAACTCCGTTACCAAATTGACGGCGTCGTGGTCAAGGTTGACGATTTGCACCTACGCGCCCAACTGGGGTTTACCAGTCGGGCGCCTCGCTGGGCGATTGCTCGAAAGCTCCCCCCCGAAGAACGCACCACTCGTTTACTCACCATTGAGGTCTCGGTCGGACGCACCGGTCGGGTGACCCCCTTCGCCGTCCTCGAACCCGTGGTGGTGGCCGGGTCCACGGTGTCCATGGCGACGTTGCACAATCAAGACCAGGTAAAGGCGAAGGACGTTCGTCCCGGTGACCTCGTCATCGTGCGAAAGGCCGGTGACGTCATCCCCGAAGTCGTCGCGGCCGTGGCCGAGCCTGGACGACGTCGAAAGGGACCGTGGACGTTTCCTACGACCTGTCCGGCCTGCGCCAGTGCCCTGGTCCGCGTGGGCGACGAGAGCGATACTTACTGCGTCAATCCCGCCTGTCCGGCGCAGCTCCTTCAACAGATCGTGCACTTCGCCTCTCGCGGAGCGCTCGACATCGAGGGACTGGGAGAACAACGCGTCGCCCAATTGCTCAGCGCTGGTCTCATTTCGGACGTGGCCGACCTCTTTACGCTTGGCGTGGACGACCTTTCGAACTTAGAGGGACTTGGTCAACTCTCGGCGACCTCACTGGTGCGCGCCATTCAAGGCGCCAAGGGGATGCCGCTTAGCCGAGTGCTGGTCGGACTGGGCATTCGCCACGTCGGACCGGTCGCCGCGCGTGCGTTGGCTCTCGCCGTTCCCAGCTACCAGGCGCTCGAAGCGGCGTCGCTCGACCAGTTGTCCGCCGTCGCGGGCGTGGGCCCGGTCATTGGGGCGTCGGTCGTCGAGTACTTCGCCGACGAGGAGAGCCGCGAACGCGCTCGGCGACTCGCGGCGCTCGGTCTCTCGCTCACCGAAGACGTGACGTCGTCGTCGCTGGCGCAGACGCTGCTCGGACGGGCCGTGGTGGTCACTGGTGCGGTCGAGGGTTTCACGCGCGAAAGCGCCGAGGAGACCATCGGGCTGCGCGGTGGCACGTCACCCGGCTCGGTGTCGAAGCGGACCTACTGCGTGGTCGTCGGTGACGCGCCGGGCGCTTCCAAGGTGACCAAGGCGACCGATCTCGGCGTTCCCATGATTCCCGGTACCGAGTTTGAGAACCTTTTAACAACGGGAACGTGGCGCACCACACTCAACTGAGCCATTCTCGGTATGGTTGAGAGCGAACATGGCACCGTCAACCTTCGCTCCCGGGCACCTTCTGGTCAACCGTTACCGCATTCAAGAGCTGCTCGGTGTCGGTCAAACGGCCGAGGTGTATCTCGCCGAAGACGCCTCCCTTCAGCGGTCGGTCGTCGTAAAAGTCCTGTTGCCGAGACTTGCCGGTCACGAGGACGTTCGGCGCGCCTTTCGTGACCGGATTATTCAAGCGGCGACGCTCAGCCACCCCCATCTCGCGCGGGTCTACGACGGGGGACAAGAGGCCGGGTCGATCTTCATGATTTGCGAGTACCTGAGCGGCGGTTCACTCGAAACCATCTTGGCGTCGGGCCGACGACTGAGCGTTGACGACGGTGCCCGACTCGGACGCGACGTCGCCAGTGCGCTCGCCTACGTACACGAGAACGGCATCGTGCACGGCGCCTTGAAGCCGTCCAAACTGCTACTCGACGACGAGGGTCGGGTACGAGTGAGCGACATTGCGCTGGCCGGGCTCGGCACCGCGTACCGCGATCGACTGTCGCTCGACGACGTACGTTTCCTCAGTCCCGAGCAGGCCATCGGTGATCCTCCCGGTGCGAAGAGTGACGTCTACTCGCTCGCGCTCATCCTCTACGAGGCCGTCACCGGGGCCACGCCCTTCGACGGCCTCACTGCCGAAGCCGTGTTGCGAGCTCGCATCAATGCGTCATTGCCCATGCGCCCCGAACTGGGAACCCTCGACATGCTCCTCGCGCAGTCCGCCGTCTCCAATCCGACCCTGCGCCTCGACGCCGAGCAGTTCGCCAGTCGGTTGGGTGCGGTGGTGAGCGGCGTGGCGCCCCTGGTTCTTGCGCCGGTGAGTCGCGAAGTGCCTCTCTTGTCGAGCTTTCGCCCTGCCGAGCCGCGCACCTCGGTCGGTTTCCGCCCGCCTTCGCCCGACCAGATCACCGGGGCGACACCCCTCGTCTCGTCGCGGCGACCGGGTGAACCGCGTCATGCTCGTCCGCCCGATGAGTGGGTGTCGAGTGTGGGCGGGGTGTCGCAACGCGGCCGAGGCGCCACCGGCGGTTTCGACTATTCGAACTCGCCGCGAACTCGTCGTCTGGCGTATCTGGCGGCGGCGATTCTCATTCTGGTGGTGGCGATCGGTGGTGGCGTGGTGTGGGGCTTCGGTCTCTTCGCGTCAAGTACAACGGTGCCCTCGCTCATCAACGCGAACTTCGATGCACTCTCGGGGACGGGGAGCGCTACAAATCCCTTAGCGCTCAAGTTGAAGACCGATGGCTTCACGGTCGCGGCGACCAAGCGCGAATTCTCGGCAACCGTTCCGCTGCACGGCATCATCTCGCAACTCCCTCTCGCCGGCACGTCGGGCAAGAGTGGACTGGTCATCACGGTCACGGTGTCCGAGGGCAAGCAACTCGCGACGTTGCCCGGCCACCTCGTCGGCTCCAGTTGCAACGCCGACATTCGAGCGCTTCGTAAGGTGCACGTGACCGCCAACTGCCCGTCGTCGCAAGCCGTCGCCAGTAGCGCCACGCCGACCGGTCTCGTAGCGCGCGTGCTGTACAACGGCTCACCCAACCCGCTCGTGGTGCCAACGGACGCCCACGTGGTGCTGCAACTCTCGACGGGACCGACGGTCACCACCACCACGCCGACCACGACCACGACCACCACCACGCCGACGACGCCGCCGACCACCACCACGACCGTGGCGCCCGTCCTGGTCGCCGTACCCAACGTGGTCGGCATGAATCCCGCTCAGGTCAACGCGGCTTTTCACCGTGCCGGTCTTTACTACTCCACGACCGGCCACGGATCGGGTGCGACGCCGACCTGGACCAGCGTGGTGTCCGAGGCGCCCGCGGCCGGGACCAAGGTGGCGAAACTCTCCAACGTCATCCTGACGGTCAAGTGAGCGAACGCTGCGATCTCTGCGAGGGCGCGGTCATTACGACGCGCTACTTCGAGGACGAGGTCTGTTGGATTGCCGACTGCGAGATTTGTCTGGTTCCGATGGTGGTGTGGCGAGTGCACGACCCCTCGCCGCCCGTCGCGACGAAAGACCAACTGGTGGCCGCCCTGACCAAGGTGGCCAATGAAGAGTTGGGTGAAGGTACGTGGTCCCTCGACGACCACATGCGCAACATCCCCGACCACTATCACGCGCACGCGCGTCCACCTTCGTTCTCGCGTCGGAGTGGGGTCGGGTAGCCGTCGCGTTCGTCGTTACAATCGGGTCACCGCATTTCTTCAAAAGGGGTTCCCATGGGTGCACTTGACGGTCGCGTTGCCATTATCACCGGAGCCGGTCGCGGCATTGGTCGTGAGCACGCTCTCTTATTCGCGCACGAAGGTGCCAAGGTCGTCGTCAACGACCTCGGCGGCGCGCTCGACGGATCGAGCCACGCCGCCTCGCCGGCCGAAGAGGTGGTGGCCGAGATCAAGGCCATGGGCGGCGAGGCCGTGGCCAATCATGACAACGTCGCGCAATGGGAAGGCGGCAAGCGACTTATTCAAGCGGCCCTCGACAGTTTTGGCGCTCTGCACGTCCTGGTGAACAACGCCGGGATCCTGCGTGACCGGGTGCTCGTCAACCTTTCCGAAGAAGACTGGGACTCGGTCATCGACGTGCACCTCAAGGGCCACTTCGTGCCGACGCGTCACGCCGCGACGTACTGGCGCGAAGAGGCGAAGGCCGGCCGACCGGTGAAGGCAGCGATCATCAACACCTCGTCGACGTCAGGACTGTTGGGCAACATTGGCCAGTCGAACTACGGCGCGGCGAAAGCCGGTATCGCCGCCTTCACGGTGATCATCGCCGAAGAGCTCGGTCGCTACGGCGTACGGGCCAACGCCATTGCGCCCGCGGCGCGCACCCGCATGACCGAGTCGACGCCTGGTCTGTCCGACCACGTGGTCGCCCCGAGCGACGCCTCGGTCTTCGACACCTGGGACCCCGCGAATATTTCCCCTCTGGTCGCGGCCCTGGCCATGGAGCACTGTGAGGTAACGGGCGAGGTCTTCTTCGTGCAAGGTGGCACCATTCGCAAGTTCCAGAACTGGACCATGACCGCGACGCTCGAGAAGAACGATCGCTGGTCGGTCGGGGAACTCAGCGAACAACTGCCTACCTTGTTGCAGTGACCGAGGAGCGTCCAGGCGCCCACGTCAATCGCGAGGACCCGGACTCCTTACTCAACGCTCGCACCGATCCCGCGGCCAGTGCCTTTGGCACGATGGGCACCGAGGCGGGCAGCGACCTCAACTGGTTTCTCTTGCTTCGCCACCGCGTTCAGGCGCGCGCGGCCGGTTCGTCGCGTTATCAGTGGTGGGTCCTCTGGTCACTCCTGGCCGGTCTCTTCGCCCTGAACTTCACCTTCACCGTCTTCATCGTGGCG
>JANXXO010000095.1 GCA_025350565.1 Acidimicrobiaceae bacterium | reverse complement strand
CACTCCGTGGCGATGCACGATTTGCTTTGGCGTGACGAACCGTTGGCCGCCACGCGCGCCGGCATTCGTTTTCACGAAGAACGGCTGAAGTTGATCATCGCGTCCTTCGCGCCGCCGCCAAAAGGGCCGGCCATGGACGTGGCGTGCACCACGTTCGAATCGTGGGCTACTCCGAGGGGCCAGCGACGCCACAGCCGCGTGAGCAACTTGATGCCGACCGGTGCGCCGTCCAGTTCGAGGGGTAGTTCGCCGACCCCGGCGGGCGGTACGCCCCGCGGCGCCACTCCGCGCACGTGCAACTGGGCGTCGGCCACGGCAGCCAGTCCCGTGGCCAGCCCGCGCACGTACGTGGCGATGCCCCCCGGCGATGGACGGTAGAGCTGATCGACCGAAATGGTGATGGTCCGCTTCACGACGTCCAGCCTCGCACTACCTCACGGTAGAGCGAAAGGTAGGCGCGCGCCGCGGTGTCGGGCGCGAAGTCCACGGCCCTCGAGCGTCCGGCGGCCCTCATGATGCTTCGTCGCGACTCGACGCCCCAGACTTCTTCCAGCGTGACCAGCACCTCGGCGTCATTGCCCACGAGCGCGGCCGCCCCCTCGAGCAGTTCACGGTTGATGGCGGTGGCGCGCGCGATGGTCGGCACACCGGCCGCCAAGGCCGCAATGGCGTAGGAAGGAAACCGCGCGCCGTCCGAGAGATGCATGACCACTCGGGCGTTCGCGAGGGCGTCGCGGGCCTCGCTCCTCGGTCGCACCGTGACGTGGAGTCCACTTTGGTGGATCCGCTGGGCCACGTCGGTACTGGCGAGGGCCACGACCCGGGTGCAGTGCTCAGCGGCGAAGGAAGTAAGCGCGGGCGCGAGCGAAAGGAAGAGTTCGTCGACGCCCGTGATGTTGACGACGAGGTCGGTCCCCGATTCGGTGCTGGCCACGACCGGCACGGCGGGCGGCACGACCACCACGCGACTACGCGCGACCCCGAGGACGTTGATGACTTCGTGACTGGCGCTTCGACTGGAGGCGACGAGTATGGCGCCACGCTCTACGGCCCGTCGTAACTGCGTCATGCGAAGATGCGTGCGAGCTTCGCCGCGAAGCGGTCGCAAGTCATCGACGGAAATGACCAAAGGTATGGTCACCGACGGCGGCGTCGCTAGTCCGGCGACGTGCAACACGTCCACGTCCGGGAGCAATCCTTCGAGGGAGCGTCCGCGACTCCGACGCCAGAGTGGCGACCACAGTCCGCG
This sequence comes from Acidimicrobiaceae bacterium, assembly GCA_025350565.1. Classification (GTDB taxonomy): domain Bacteria; phylum Actinomycetota; class Acidimicrobiia; order Acidimicrobiales; family RAAP-2; genus RAAP-2. The sequence continues at coordinate 7,247 of JANXXO010000095.1, read as the reverse complement.
AAAGGCCAGGTGGGTTTCGTCGGGCGATCTCGACGACGTGCGGGAGCGAAAGCGCACGAGTTCGCACTGGCCGGTTCGCCCGAGGGCGTCGGCGAGATCGGTCATGGAGTTGCCGAGCGATTCCAGTGACCCGTCAAGGTCCAGCCCGACCCGAAGTGCCGACGAGCTCACGAACCGAGAGCCAGTTGACGCATGGCACTCGTCCACCGGGGCCACAGTTTCGTTGCCCAGCCCCCGAACGGTTCGGTGCTCGTAGCCACCAAGCCAATCTGTTCGTCGATGTTCAAGAGGATCAACGCACCGCTCTTGCCGAAGTGGCCGAAACTAGCCGAGGGCCACTCCCCCATCCAGTGGTTCTTCTCTCCGCGCACTTCGGGACCGAGCCCCCACGGACACGGGGTGAAGCGCCCGAAGCCGGGCACGAAGCCGCCGAGCTGCGGCGCGTAGGGCGTGATCATGTAGTCACGGACCGGTTGGGAGATGCCGTCGGAGCGCAGCCACGCCGTCGCGAAGGTGACGAGGTCGTCAGTCGAACCCTCAACCCCCGACGACGGTCGGTCGACCAGGTGCGTCGTCGTCATCCCGAGCCCTCGACAGACCCGCTGTTGCAACCAGTGCTCAGCACTGTCGTCACCAACGACCGAGGCCACGGCAAGATCGACGCCGTAATTGGAGTACACGCGTTGTGTTCCCACCTCGACCACCGGATCACCCTCTTCGAGCCCGAGCCCGCTGCTGTGGGACAAAAGATTGGCGAGGGTGGCGCCCTTCGGCCCGAGTCGTTCGTCGAACGAGTGAAGATCCCAGTCGCGTTCGACGCCAAGGGCCATCGCCACGACCATTTTGGAGATGGAGGCCCAGGGACGAACCAGCGAAAGGTCGCCGCACTGCGCCACCCGGATGGGCACCCCGGTCTCGACCCGAAACACCACGACACTTGGGTTGCCGCGCCACCCGTCGGCGAGGGAGTCCGTGTTCACAGAATCACATGTTACCCATGCCCCCCTATCCTTTCGGAGGTGATCACCGTTCTGAGTGGAGGCGTCGGCGCCGCGCGATTGTTGCGAGCTCTGTGCCACGTGATGGCGCCCTCGGAGTTGTCGGCCATCGTAAACGTCGGCGACGACCTGGTTCTTCACGGACTCACCATCTGCCCCGACCTCGACACGATCACGTACACCCTCGCGGGACTCAACAATGACGAGCTGGGATGGGGACTGCGAGGCGAGACGTGGCGCGTCATGAGCGAACTCGACGCGCTGGGCGGCGAGTCGTGGTTTCGTCTCGGTGACCGTGACCTCGCCACGCACCTCTACCGCTCGCAACGATTGGGTGAGGGCGCGAACAAGACGGAGGTGACCCAAGAACTCTGTGACAAAGCTGGCGTGCAGGTCCGGCTCCTGCCCGTCACCAATGACGCCGTCTCAACGCAGTTCGACACCGCGCTCGGCCGTCTCACGTTTCAAGAATATTTTGTGCGACACCACCACGAGGTGGAGGTCAGCGCGGTGCACGTGGTGGGTGCGCGCGACGCTCGCCCAACCGATCAAGTGCTCGACGCGTTGCGAAAAGCCTCGCGAATCGTCATCGCACCGTCGAATCCACTTATCTCCATTGATCCCATACTGCAAGTGCGCGGTGTCCGCGACATTCTGGAGGAGCGACGCGACGACGTCGTCGCGGTCTCGCCCATCATCGACGGGCGCGCCCTGAAGGGGCCGGCCGATCGCCTTCTCGAAGAACTCGGTCACGAGGTCAGTTGCGTGGGCGTGGTGGACTTTTATAAGGGACTGGTGGGCACGTGGGTCATCGACGAGGCCGACGCGGCGCTCGCCGACACCGTGCGCGAACGTGGCGTGCGCGTCATGGTGACTACCACGGTGATGGCGCTCGCCGACGACGCTGATCGCCTGGCCCGCGCCGTGTTGTCGTGAACGAGTTGCGCGTCATTCCGTTGCCGTCGGTGGCCATGGTGGTGCCGGGCGACGACCTGGTCTCGATTTTTCTCGACGCGTTGAGGGCCTACGGCGCGGTCCTCGAGCACCACGACCTCGTCATCGTCACGAGCAAGGTCGTCTCCAAATCTGAGGGTCGGGTCGTGAGCTTTGACGGCAGCGACGAGCACAAGGATGCCCTCATTGCGACCGAGTCCAGACGGATTCTCCGTCGACGGGGACCCCTCCGCATCACCGAGACCCATCACGGTTTCATCAATGCCAACGCCGGCATCGATCTTTCCAACACCGACCCCGGTACGGCCGTTCTCTTGCCCAAGGACCCCGACCGGTCGGCCCGACGGTTCCGCGGCGAGCTGCAACGTCGCGTGGGGGTGGACGCGGCCGTCATCATTACCGATACCTTTGGTCGGGTGTGGCGCCAAGGCGTCACCGACGTCGCCCTGGGATCGGCCGGCGTGAAACCCATCCTCGATTTGCGCGGCACTCCCGACGCGACCGGTCGAACTCTCGAAGTGACCGAAGTGGCCATCGTCGACGAGATGGCGGGAGCGGCCAACCTCGTGCTCGGCAAGGCTGAAGGAACGCCCTTCGCCATACTTCGCGGACTCGACGAGGCTTACTTCGGTGAAGGGTCCGTCAAAGATGCCATCGTGCGAACAGCCAACGAAGACCTCTTTCGTTAACTAGACGCCGCCGAGTCGAACTTCGCCCGACAACTCGGACGCCGGTGCGACATGCTCATTCGCCCCCACTACGCACGTGGCTCCCAGCTGCGAAAACCGGCCAATGACGGCGCCGGGGCCAATGATGGACGAGCGAATCACGCTGTCGCTCTGCACGACCGCGCCCGCCAACAACACTGTTTCTTCCAGCACGACGTTGGCCCCGACCACACAGTTTTCGTCGACCACCGAGTTCGTGAGGGTGGCCGTTGCGTCAACGGTCGAGGTGGGATGACGCCACGAGCAGTCCACGATATTTGTGTAGGCGTGCATGGCTTGGCGACCGTTCAAGATATCGATGTTCGCTTGCAAATACGTCTGCGGCGTACCGGTGTCGAGCCAGTAGGCGCGGTCGGGCATGGCGAAGAGCACGCGATCGGCGGCCAGGGCGGGGAAGGTCTCTTTTTCTACGTTCACGCGTCCGTAGGGGGAAATGCGGTCCACCACGCTCGGCTCGAAGATGTACACCCCCGCGTTGATGAGATTGGTGGGGGCCTCGTCGCGCTTGGGTTTTTCCAAGAAGGCAGTCACCCGGCCATCGGCGTCGGTCGGCACCACCCCGTAGCGCGAGGGGTCGTCCACGGGATGGAGGGCAATGGTGGCCTCGCCGCCTCGTTCGACGTGAAAGTCAATCAATTTCGTGATGTTGAGGTCGGTGAGCACGTCACCATTGACGACCAGGAAGGTCTCATCGAGGTCAAACTGGGTGGCGGCGAAGCGGATGGCCCCCGCGGTATCGAGTGGTTCCGGCTCCACCGCGTAACTCACGCGAACGCCGGCGATGACGTTGGTTGGATAGGCCTCGATGAACCGATCGGGCAAGTAGCCGAGCGAGAGTACGGACTCGGTGACGCCGTAGCGTCCCAGCCACTCGAAGAGGCACTCGATCATGGGTACGCCGACGAGCGGCAACATCTGCTTGGGGGTTTCGTAGGTGAGAGGACGAAGCCTCGTTCCTTTTCCGCCGACCAGAATGATCGACTTCAAACTCAGCCCTTCGTCGTCGTGGTCGTGACGCCCTTCACGGTCGTGGTCGTCGCTGCGCCTTTCACGGTCGTCGTCGTCGTCGCGCCCTTGACGGTCGTCGTCGTTGCTACCGGTGTCGTCACGGTCGTGGTGGAGGTCACCGTTTGCGCGTCGGCGAACATTGCGTCGATGGTCTGCGTACCCGGCTTCAGCGGCGTCACGTTCGCGGGATCGAAGGCCATGGCAATTGACATATCTTGCGCGAACCTAATGGTCGAGGGGTCCGACGTGATCGTGGGCTTCTTCGCGCCATACTTCCAGTAGGCGTAGGTGATCTTGCCCTTCTGTCCAGCGTATTTCGTCCCGGCGCCACAGGTCTGACCATTGGTGAAGGAGGTCTTGGGATTGGCGATGCCGGCGCCCTTCGGTACATTCAATTGCGACGAACTGGCGACGAGTCCCACGTATTCGTTGGCGAACTGTGCCAAGGTTGCGTTGGCGCCCGCGTCGGCGGCCGAAAGAGGGCTAATCCTGATGACGTCGGCTGAGAGCACGGTCAGTCCGGCGGCCTTGTCGGTCGAGTCAGTAGTGAGATAGGGGATCCGCGTCCCGCAATTTTGAATTGAAAGGGCCGCGTACCACGTGGTACCAATTTTCGGGGCCACCCCACCGACTGCTTTGCCGGGGTGTTGGTAGTCGTAGCGAGCGAAGACCGTTGCCACGAGCCCGAGGATCACGATAACCGCGAGCGCCCCGTAGAAATTCCCGGGACGCGTCTTCTTATAGGCCTTGCCGCCTCCCGACGCCCCGACCCTACTTACCCACTTACCTGATGCGCTCTTAGCCACTCGTGCAACGCTACAGGAAATGGCCGTATCAAAAGAATTCAGTCGTAGGGGCGAAGGGACTCGAACCCTCACTTGAGGCGGTTTAAGCGCCTTGCCTCTGCCAATTGGGCTACGCCCCCACGCGTGAATGCTGCGCTGTAACCGTAACGCAATCTCAACGTTTTCTAAACTCCCCGTTTTGCGGGATTCCTTAACTAGGCTGCTTTCATGATTCGCGTGCATTGTCGGGGCACGACTCGATCAACCCCCCTCGTTCTGTTGGCCGTGGTGGTCGCCTCTTTGGGCATCGTGCCGGCCGTGGCGCACGCGAACACCATTGGCAATACGCAAACGGAGATTCAGAACCTCACGAATCGGCTCGCCCGCATCGAAAAGACCAGCGAAATCACCTCCAACGCGTACGACGCCGCCAAGGTGTCGCTGGCCGCCATCACGGCCAACATCAAAGTCCTGCAGAGCAAGGAACGCGGAAAGCGCGCCGCCATCAAGGTCACTGCCTCCCAGCTGCAGGTCGACGTCGTTCGCGCCTACGTCTTGGGGGCGGCCAACGCGCAGATCATCGCCCTGTTCAGTCAGAGCGCCACGGCGAGCGACGCCCGCACGGTGTACGAAAACGAGGCGATTGGCAATCTCAACCGGCTAAAAAGTACCTACCTGTCGGAGAAGACCTCTCTCGATTCGACGATTCAACTCGTCGGTAGGCAGCGCATCAGGGCCCGTCAACAGACCTACGCCATGGAGTCGCTGCTCGTTCAAAATATCTACAACGCCAACACGACGCGCTCCACGCTGTCGAGCGTCACCAAAACGCTGCACAACGAGATCATTGCCTACGAGATTCAACAAGGCGTCGCGGCGGCCCACCAACACAATTTGGCGTTGGAAGAGAACGCCATCACCGCCGCGTCGGCCGTCGGTGGCCAGTCGGCGGCGAACGAAGTGACCCAAGCGATCCAAGAAGCCACGGTCACGACCGTCGCCATTGCCCAAGTAGGTAGTACGGCACAAGGACTGGCCGCCGTCAGGGCCGCCGAGAGTCAATCGGGCGTCCCCTACGTGTGGGGAGGCGAAACCCAGGGCGTAGGGTTCGACTGTTCCGGACTCGTCCAGTGGGCTTGGGCTAAGGCCGGCATCGCCATTCCGCGCACGACCGAATCCCAATGGCCGGCAATGATCCACGTGCCCCTCACGGCCCTGCAACCCGGCGACCTCCTCTTTTACCAAAACCTCGACGGCGACAATGCCGTGGACCACGTCGTCATGTACGTCGGCAGTGGTCCTTGGGGGTCGAGCACGGTCATCGCCGCGGCCCACACCGGCACCAACGTGGGACTGGCGCCGCTCTTTACTTCGGGCCTGATTGGCGCCGCCCGACCGTAGCCACGGAGGAGCCGGCCGCGACCTTCGGCGAACTCCGACGACGCCGGCCATGCGGGGCGACCTGGCCCCAAGGCCCGGTGCTCTTCGCGTGCCCGCGCGATTCCCTTCTAGTCGCGGTGCGGCAGCAACCAGTTCGCGACCAACTCCGGGGCTCGGTCGCCCCACTCTTCGGAGGTGATGGCGTAACGGGCGTGGTCCTCCCACGCCCCATCAATCTCCAGGTAGCGCTCCGCGATGCCTTCGACTCGTACGCCGAGCTTCTCCACCACGCGGCGCGATGGGGCGTTTCTCGGGATGATGTTCACTTCAATTCGGTGCAGGTGCAGCGACTCGAACGCGTACTGCAGCAAGACCACGACCGCCTCGGGCATGAGACCTTGGCCGGCCACGGCCTCGTCGATCCAGTATCCCACGAAGGCCGACTGCAGAGGGCCCCGCTGAATTGAGGAGATGGTGATCTCGCCCACGAATCGACTTTCGAAAAAGATACCGAAGCCGAACCCCGTACCCATCTGTCGTTCACGCTCACGAATGGCGCACCGACTGACAAAACTGCGTTGGTCATCGGGCAAGTGCGTCGAGTTGGCCGAGCGCGGCTCCCACTTCAGTAGCCAGTCGCGACAACGGGTGCGCACTTCGTACCAGCCGTCGTAATCCTGATCGATCATCGTGCGAAGGACAACCCGACGGCCGTGAAGAGAGATGGGGGAATAGATCGCGCTACGCGTTGTCACCATTACCGATCCCCCACTCCACCATCGTTACAGGTCGCACGCGAAAGCGCACATCAGTGTGAGAGCAGTGAGGCCGTGATGCCGTCCAAGATGTCGTTCTCCGAGGTCAGCAGTTCCTCGACCCCAAATCGCTCCATGACCGCCAACAGTACGAAGAGTCCGGCGTGCACGACGTCTTCGCGCCCCCGCATCATGCCCGGGCGGCTCAGTCGGGCCTCGGGTGGCTCGCTCGAGAGTCGGTCCCGCCACGCTTGGACCGTTGAAAGTGACAGCACCCGATGGTGCACCGAGTCGCGGTCGTACTCCTCGCGGCCGGAGTCCAGTTGCGCGAGGGTGGAGACCGTTCCGGCCAGTCCAATGACGCGCACGCCGCCCACGAGGTCGGCGAAGAACGGCACGGCCGCCCACGCCGCGTCGAGTTGGCAATCAATCATTTCGTGGGCCGCCCGGGCACTGGATTCGCTGACCACGCCTTTGCCGAGGGCGCGCTCGGTCACCCGCACGCAACCGAGTTGCATGGAGTAACTGGCGAGTTCGCCGTTCTGCATGACGGCCAGTTCGGTCGATCCCCCACCGACGTCGACGATCATTGTTGGACTCGCCACGTCGTCAAGGTCCGCGGTCGCGCCGGCGTAGGAA
>JANXXO010000093.1 GCA_025350565.1 Acidimicrobiaceae bacterium | reverse complement strand
CATCCGCGACTCGCCTGGCGTTCGTCCCGGATACGGGGCCAGTCCCAACGGGGGCCAACGCTCGAGAGAATTGCCGGCAGCAACGTCAAGACCACGAAAACCGAAATGAGGGAAATAAGCATCCCCTGAGCAGCGAATAGTTTTAACATGAACCGGTCTCTTCTGACAACGCCAGGCCGATGGGCGTTCGGTGCCAAGCAAACCTCGTGGCGCGCGCGTATACGACGGCCTCACCGCTTGGACCCAGCGGCGCAGGTACCGCGCCGACTGATTTATGAACGTTCAGACACTCGCGGAGAGTTGTACTGGCCTCTTGCGTCGCCACTCGATGGCGCTAACGTGTCTACGGCTCAGATGTTACCAACGATGTAGTTGATGCACGCGCAGAGTGACGCGACGTCCTCGGAGTCGACACTCGGGAACATGGCAACGCGGAGTTGATTGCGACCAAGTTTTCGGTAGGGGTCGGTATCAACGACGCCATTGGCCCGCAAAATCTTGGCGATGAGGTTGGCGTCAATATCCTCACTGAAGTCAATCGTGCCCACCACGTTGCTGCGTTGGGTCGGATTCGAAACGAAGGGCGTAGCAAAGGGCGACGCCTCGGCCCACGTGTACAGGATCTCTGCTGAAGTTCGTGAACGGCCGGCTGAGAACTCCAGACCACCGTTGTCGTTCATCCACTTCACTTGTGACGCGAGCATATGGATGGTGGCGAGGGCGGGGGTGTTGTAGGTCTGGTTGAGACGCGAGTTGTCGAGAGCAATTTTCAAGTCGAGGAAGGCCGGAGTCCAGCGACCCGAGGACGCCAATGTCTCGATTCGCTCGATGGCGGCCGGTGAGCAGAGGGCGAGCCAGAGACCGCCGTCGGAGGCGAAGGACTTTTGCGGAGCGAAGTAGTAGCAGTCGAACTGCGACGGGTCAACTAAGAGACCGCCCGCCGCCGAGGTCGCGTCTACCGCGACCAGTCCCTGGGCTCCGGAAGGACGTTGGATTGACATCATCACGCCGGTCGAGGTCTCGTTCTGGGTGAGCGCGTAGAGGTCGACGGAGTCATCGGCGACCGCGAGGGGATGCGTACCTACCTCACTCTTGATGATCATGGGCTCTTTCAGGTGCGGAGCCTCCTTCACGCAACTCGCGAATTTTGAGGAAAATTCGCCGAAAGTCAGGTGTTGTGACTGTTCGGCCACGAGGTGGAACGTGGCGGCGTCCCAGAAACACGTGGTGCCGCCGTTGCCAAGCAACACCTCATAGCCGTCGGGCAGATTGAAGAGCGCCGCGAGACCGTCGCGCACTTCGCCCACTTTGTTGCGCACCGTGGCTTGTCGATGCGAGGTGCCCATGTACGTAGTGCCGTCGGCGACGAGGGCGCTCAGTTGTTCGGCCCGAACCTTTGAAGGCCCAGAGCCGAAGCGGCCGTCGCGGGGGAGAAGCGCTGCGGGAATCTTTAGGGTCTCGGGGGAGGTCATAGAATTATTTTACGGGTATTGAACGGAGCGTCGGATGAGTTCGAGAGTAAGTCACCTCCTGGGCGGCTTGGCACCCAGCGCAACACTCGCCGTCGACGCCAAAGCAAAGGCGATGAAAGCTGCCGGTGAGCCCGTCATTGGCTACGGCGCCGGCGAACCAGACTTCCCCACGCCGGTCCATATTGTCGAGGCCGCGGCCAAGGCCTGTTACGACCCTTCGAACCATAAGTACACGCCGACGGCCGGTCTCCAGGAGCTTCGTGAAGCCATCGTGGCCAAGTCCATGCGCGATTCGGGGTTGGAAATCACGCCCAATCAGGTCCTCGTGACCAACGGGGGCAAACACGCGATCATTACGGCGTTGATGTCGAAACTTGACCCGGGCGACGAAGTCCTCATCCCCGCCCCGTACTGGACGACCTATCCCGAAGCGGTCTACCTCGCCGGAGGCAAATCCATCCCGGTGATGACGCGCGACGAAAACGGTTTCCGAGTAACCGTTGAGGAGTTGGAGCGCGCCCGGACCGCCAAGACCAGGATGCTCATCTTCGTCTCGCCGTCCAATCCTTCGGGCGCGGTGGTGCGTCCAGACGACGTGGCCGCCATTGGACGTTGGGCCGCCGAGCACGACATTTGGGTTCTCTGTGACGAGATTTACGAGCATCTCGTGTATGGTGATGCCCGAAGCGTCTCGCTTCCGGTCGTCGCGCCGGAACTCGGTGATCGCTGGATTGTCGTGAACGGCGTCGCGAAGACCTACGCCATGACCGGATGGCGAATTGGCTGGATGATCAGCGCGCCCGACGTCATGAACGCGGCAGTCAACTATCAGAGTCAAACGACCTCCAACATGTCTAACATTTCGCAGCGCGCCGCGATTGCTGCGCTCAACGGCGACCTCAGCGCGGTCTACGAGATGCGCACGGCCTTTGATCGTCGCCGCCAGTTGATGACGTCGATGCTCAATGACATTGACGGGGTTACGTGCCCCGAACCAGAAGGCGCCTTCTACTGCTATCCGAACGTGACCGGACTGCTCGGACGCGAACTCGGTGGGCGCCACGCCAACTCATCATCGGAACTGGCCGCGAACCTTCTCAAATTCATCAAAGTTGCGGTGGTGCCCGGCGAAGCGTTCGGCACGCCCGGCTACTTTCGACTGAGTTACGCGTTGGGAGACGCGGATCTCGCTGAAGGTCTCAATCGATTGGCCGCATTCGTCGCGGCGGGCTGAAACGTCGACCACGCCCCTTAATGTGAGGGGACCAAACGAAAGGTAGTGCCGTGTCCCGTGTACTCGTTACCGAAGAAATCGCCGACTCCGGATTGCAGCAGTTGCGCGACGCCGGCCACGAAGTGGACATTCGACTGAACCTCTCGCCGGTCGAGGTCATCGCGGCCCTGGAGGGAGCTCACGCGCTGATCATCCGTTCCGCCACCAAAGTCGATGCGGCCATGCTCGAAGCGGCGAAGGAACTCATTGTTGTCGGACGGGCCGGCATTGGCCTCGACAACGTGGACGTCGCCAAGGCCACCGAGTTGGGCGTCATGGTGGTGAATGCGCCGGTCTCCAACATTCTGTCGGCCGCAGAACAGACCATGGCACTGCTCTTGGCGCAAGCCCGAAATATCCCGCAGGCGCACTCGGCGCTGAAGAACGGCAAGTGGGAGCGCAGTAAATGGGAGGGCGTCGAACTCCACGGCAAGACGCTCGGCATCGTCGGACTCGGCAAGATCGGTGCGCTCGTGGCGCAACGGGCCTCGTCGTTCGGCATGCGCATCATTGCCTTTGACCCTTTTATCACCGAAGAGCGCGCGCGTCACATGGGAGTGGAGCTCGTGGCGCTCGACCCCTTGCTCGCCCAGAGCGACTTCATCACCATCCACTTGCCGAAGACGAAAGAGACCACCAATCTCTTGAACGCCGAGACGTTGATGAAGACCAAGCCCGGGGTGCGCATCATCAATGTCGCGCGCGGCGGCATCGTCAATGAGACTGACCTCGCCGAGGCGATTCGTAGCGGCCACGTGCAGGGTGCGGCGCTCGACGTGTTCGAAAAAGAACCGACCACCGAGTCGCCGCTCTTTGACCTCCCGTCGGTCGTGGTCGTTCCCCACCTCGGAGCGTCGACCTTTGAAGCGCAAGATAAGGCGGGTATCACCATTGCCGAACAGGTGCAACTCGCCTTGGCGGGCGACTTCGTCCCGTACGCCGTCAACGTCGCCGCCGGCGAAGTCTCCAACGCCGTGCGTCCCTTCATGGGCCTCGCGGAAATTCTCGGTCGCTTCATCGGCGGGCTCTTGGACGGAAAGCCGGCCGACCTCGAAGTGACGTATCTCGGCGAACTGGCCGGTTCGGGCACGAAGATTCTTACTCTCTGCGCACTGAAGGGCCTGCTCACCGCCACCGGTCACGACGGCGTTTCGTTCGTAAACGCCCCGCAGCTCGCCGAAGACCACAACCTCACTTACGGCGAAGTATCGAGCGTGGAGTCACCGGAGTACGTCAGTCAGATAACCGTTCGATCGGGCGACCATTTGGTATCGGGCACACTGGTCACGATTGGCACGCGCTTGGAAACCCGCATCGTCGGTGTTGACGGCCACAGTGTGGAGATCCCTCCCGCGGCCTCAATGTTGGTTGTCCATAACGACGACCGCCCCGGCATGATTGGGATGGTCGGCGTTGCCCTCGGCGAAGCCGGCGTTTCCATTAGCTCCATGGCGGTCGGACCTGACCAGCGCACCCAGACCGCGCTGATGGTCCTGTCGACTGGACATCCGACACCGCCTGAGGTGATTGAACGACTTCGCGACACCGAAGGCATCCAAGACATTCACCTCATCACGCTGCGCTAACTCGACTCGCAGTGCCGTAGATAGCGATCTTGAAGTGGTGCCGCGAACGGTTGGCGTGGTCGGTAATCTCCTCGAAATGTTGGTCATTGACCGGGGACCGGGAATGGATCAACATCAACGCGAGGTTGTACTGGCGCCGTTCGATCGATTGCGGGGCGAACAACTGACCGCCGGTCTCAATCTGACCGTCGCGTCGGGATTCGCGCGGCTCC
>JANXXO010000071.1 GCA_025350565.1 Acidimicrobiaceae bacterium | reverse complement strand
GACTCGACCCCGTCGATCTCGGCCAAAAGTTGCGGCACGATGGTCGACTCCATGTCGGAGCTGATGCCCGTGCCGCGCGTACGAAAGAGCGAGTCCATCTCGTCGAAGAAGATGATGACCGGCACGCCCTCTTCGGCCTTCTCGCGAGCGCGCTGGAAGACGACGCGAATCTGACGCTCCGTCTCGCCCACGTACTTATTGAGCAACTCGGGGCCCTTGATATTCAAGAAGTACGACCGTACGTTGCGGTTGCCCGTCAGTTCGGCGACCTTTTGTGACAGTGAGTTCGCCACGGCCTTGGCGATCAAGGTCTTCCCGCAACCCGGCGGACCGTAGAGCAAGATGCCCTTAGGCGCGGGCAGGTCGTAGTCGTTAAAGAGCGCCCGGTGCAGGTACGGCAGTTCGACGGCGTCGGTGATGGCCTCGATCTGGGAGTCCAGACCGCCCACGTCGGCGTAGGTGATGTCCGGCACCTCTTCGAGGACGAGCTCTTCGGCCTCTTGTCGCGCCAGTTTTTCCACCAGGAGGTTAGAACGTAGGTCCATCAACAAGTGGTCGCCACTTCGCAGTTTGGTGTCGGCCAGTGAGTCGGCTAACTCCACGACGCGTTCTTCGTCAGCGCGCCCGTAAACGAGGACCCGCCGTTCGTCGAGTACTTCTTTGACGGTGACCACTTCACCTTGCCCATCAGATTCGCGCACGCCAATGACCGTGAACGACTCGTTGAGCACGACCTCGTTGCCGCGGTCAATTTGGCCGGGATCGAGGCCGGGATGCAGCGCGACGCGCATCTTTCGTCCACTAGCGAAGATGTCGACCGTGCCATCCTCGTTGAAGTCAATAAAGGTCCCGTAGACGGCCGGTGGCTGCGTCAACTTCTCCACTTCGTCACGCAGGGCGGCGATCTGGTCGCGAGTCTGTTGAATGGTAATCGTCAGTTTCTCGTTGTTCGATCTGGTCGAGGCGAGCTGGCCGCGGGCCTCGAGTAACTTCTCTTCGAGCATTTCGATGCGTCGGTGCGCTTGGTCGACGTCGTTGAGGCTCGTCTCGCGCGGAGTGCTCACGACGATCTGGTCGTCGTTCGGCCGGCTCTCGGCGTCTCTCGAAGGCGTAGAACCGTCCATGAACCAACCCTAGGCGTGCGCGAAGGGGCGGTGAAAGTCACTGGTGTGAATACTCGACGTTGATGGGCGGCCCCCGTTTCGACCGTCGAGCGAGTGCGGCACCGGTGAACGTCGCGACCGGGTCTCGACATGGGTGGTGTTCGGGCGAACGACCAGGCGGACCTTGGGCCGGCGCGAACGAGGCTCCGACCACGCTCGACGCAGCGTCCGCCACTCCTGACTCGGTGCGAAAGTACCCACGTCACCCGGCCCGCTGACCGGTTCATGAGGACACACGCTGTAAGGTATCTAGACGCAACACGCCATGGAGGGCCGCTAAATGAAGGTTTGGATCGATCAGGACTTGTGCACCGGCGACGGTCTCTGTGAAGAGATCTGCCCCTCGGTATTCACCCTCCTCGACGATGGCCTGGCCTACGTGAAAGAGGGCGCCGATGTGAAGAGCGCTCCTGGTGGCGCCGAAGGAATCGCCGTCGTACCGGCCGGTATGGAGGACGCCGTCACCGAGGCCTCCGAAGAGTGTCCCGGCGAGTGCATCTTCATCGAGAACGACTAAACGCTCTCCACGCTCTCCACGCTCTCCACGCGCCGCACGAGTCGCCGCGCCGACGTCAGAAATCCCGTGTGGGCCACCATTCGGTGATCGGGACGGACTGAACGCCCGTCAATATGCCAGGTTCGGCGCAAGATTTCCACCGTCTCTTCCAACCCGAACGAATGCTGGCGAAGCGTTTCGCGCAGTAACTGCGTCTGATTGATGGTGGGCAAGTAACTGAGCAGTATCCCGCCGGGGCGAAGGGCGTGTTCGGCGTGATTGACGACGTCCCACGGCTCGGGCATGTCCAAAATTATTCGGTCGAGCTCGGTTTCGTCGATGCCTTGGGTGACGTCGCGGATGTGGACGTCGTAGGCGACGTCGGTCCCCATCATGTCGTGCACGTTCTTGATGGCCTGCTGGGCGAAGTCCTCGCGGATTTCGTAGCCGGTAATGAGCGCCCCGGCGCGAAGGAGCGTCATCGATAGTGCTCCCGAACCGACCCCGGCCTCGAGCACGCGCATGCCCGGGCCAATATCGGCTTGCATGAGAATTGCGCCCAAGTCCTTCGGATAAATGACTTGAGCGCCTCGGGGCATCTTCAATACGACGTCCGAGAGGGTGGGCCGAAGGACAAGGAAGCTGCGCTCGGTGCTGCCTCGCACGAGCGAACCTTCCAACGCGCCGATGAGGTCGTTGTGTTGCACGATGCCCGCGTGGGTGTGAAAAGCCGCGTCCGCGCGAAGAGTGATTAAGTAGTGGCGATCCTTTGCGTCGATGAGCATGACCCGCTCACCGAGCACCAACTCCGCTGAACTCACGACTTGGCTGTCTTGCCCGTCGACCTCTTCGCGGCCCGATCGTCGAAGAATCGTATGACCATGACGGTGACGGCAAAAGCCAACCACAGTGGTGATTTCTTGGCCCACGCTTTGGCCAGTGCCGACGCCGTGGCCACTCGAAAGAAACGCTTCAAAATCATGACCTTTTATCCTTTCGAGACTGGCGACCTCGTACCCGGCCCCAGAGGTAGCCGGTGAGCACGCCGCCAATACCGACGGCCGAGACGGCGCTGTTCTTGCTGGGCACGAGTTCGGTGAGTTGCTGTTCGCTGGGCAGCAACGCTCTGATGGCGCTCTCGAGTTGACGGCGCGTCAGGGATGGCTCGCGCACGACCTCGCTCACTTGGAGTCCTTCAATCGCCTCTTCGACGCGCCCGCGGTGATCCGCCAGATGGTGAAGAGAATCATCAAGCCAGCCAGCACGGCGACAATCAAATACGGAATGAAGGACAAGGTGCCGTCGAGCACGCGGAACTGTTCTTGCAAGAAGCGAAGGGCGCCGAAGAGCACCAGGGTGCATCCGAGGCCGACCAGCACACTGCCGGCCGTGCCCCAGGCCACGAAGCGTCCGAGATCTTTCAGAGGCTGGACGGTCTCCTCTTTGATGTATTTGACGGCGAGGTCCTTAATCTCCTCGAGGTCACGCTGGATGGAGTTGCCGCGCACAAACTTGCGCCATGAGGGCATTTTCACGTTCTCATCCTACCCAGTGCGCTCTTTGATGAGGTACGTCGAACTCCCGGTCGAAACGAGATTGCCGTCGCCGTTCGCGACTGTGGCGCCCAGGAAGGCAACGACTTTTCCCGGTTTCAGCACCGTCGCGGTGCAGGTCAAGACGTCACCCACTCGAACTGGTCGGAGGAAAGATGACTTCATCTCGGTGTTGGCGACGTAGACCTTTTGACCGGCAACGGAAAGGACGGCCGACGCGCCCATTGCCGAATCCATCATCGCCGAGAGAAAGCCGCCTTGCACGACGCCGGCGGGATTGAGGAACCGTTCGTCAATGCGCATCTGCCAGACGGTCGTCGCGTCGGGGCGCTTCTCCAGGCAGAGGAGACCGAGGGTGAGATCACAGTTCGGCGGTATTTGCAGAGCCACCGCCACAGGCTATCGTCGCCCCTTTTGCAGAGTTCGGGTCCCGCGGTTACTACTCTTTGTAGATGGCCGACAACATGTTTCAGGGAGCGTCTGAACTCGAAGGAAAGGTGATCCGCGAGATCTCGGCGCTGGCCATGGATGCCCCGGCGTCCGCCAACTCCGGCCACAGTGGGACCGCCATGGCGCTGGCGCCGCTCGGAGTCACGTTATGGGGTCGCGTGATGCGACACGACCCCACGGATCCGCAGTGGAGTGACCGCGACCGCTTCATCATGAGTGCCGGACACGCCTGCATCCTGCAGTACGGATTGGCGCACGAGTTTGGTTACGACCTCACGGTCGACGACCTGAAAGCCTTTCGTCAGCCTCACTCGCGTACGCCCGGCCACCCCGAACGGGGATTCGCTCCGACCGTGGAAGTCACGACCGGCCCGCTGGGCCAAGGCATCGCCAACGGCGTGGGCATGGCGATCGCCGAGCGCATACTTCGTACCGACTACGGAAGTGACTTGGTGAATCACCGTACCTGGGTGATCGCCGGCGATGGGTGCCTGGAAGAGGGCGTGAGTCACGAGTCGGCGTCCCTCGCCGGTCGCCTCGGCCTCAGCCACCTCACGGTCTTTTACGACGACAACCACATCACCATTGACGGCGCCACCGAGTTGGCCTACCACGACGACGTACCAGCGCGCTTCAACGCCTACGGTTGGAACGTCATCAATCTCGGCGAGCAGGCTAACGACCTGGACGCTCTGGAAAAAGCCATGCGCGACGCTATTGCCGAAACGGCTCGGCCCACGTTGATCATCGTTCGTTCGCACATTGCCTTCCCCTCCCCCGAGATGATGGATACTCGCGAAGCCCACGGTTCGCCCTTTAAGCCCGACGTAATCTCGGAGGCGAAGAAGATTCTTGGTGTCCCAGACGAACCTTTCTACTTCGACCCCGAGGTGCGTCGTCAAGTGGTCGAGTCGCTCAAGACGCAGCGCAGCGACCGCGTGCAGTGGGAGGCGCGCGTGACCGCCGCCGGCACGCAAGGTGCCAAACTCCTCGAGCAGTTGAACACCAACGGTGCCGCCGTGATCACGACTCGTCCCGAAGCCTACGAAGCGGGATCGAAGGTGCCCACCAGGAAAGCCATGCAACGGGCCATGGACACTTTCGCGAGCCAGACCACCGGCATCACCGCCGGGTCGGCCGATCTCACCGACAACACCGGCATGAAGCTGAAGGATCGGAGCGTGCAGAGCGTCGACAATCCCGGGGGGCGACAGTTCCACTACGGCATCCGCGAGTTTGCCATGAGCGCGATACTGACCGGTGAGGCCCACCACGGTGGCTTTCGACCCTTCGGTTCCACCTTCTTCGTCTTCAGCGACTACGCCCGCAACGCCGTGCGCCTCGCGGCCATGAGTGAGGCCGGCGTCACCTTCGTCTACACGCACGACTCGATTGGCGTGGGCGAAGACGGACCAACTCATCAGCCCATCGAGCAACTCATGGCGCTGCGCGCGATGCCGATGTTGCACGTGGTGCGACCGTCGGACGCGAACGAAACGCTCGATCTGGTCGAAGAGTTCCTCACCGCGCGCGCACCCCATACCACGGCCCTGATTCTTTCGCGCCAGGATATGGCCGTCTTTAGCGCCGAGGACGCCATGACCTCGGCCGTCGGCGCGCGCCGCGGCGGTTACGTCGTGCGCGAAGACGACAACGCTCTCTTCACGTTGGTCGGTACGGGTTCTGAGGTGGCCCTCTGCGTGAGCGCGAACGACGAACTTCGCGCGCAGGGCATTGCCACCCGCGTGGTGGCGTTGCCGTGTTGGCGATGTTTCGACGCCCAGCCGCTCGAGTACCGCACCTCGGTGCTGCGTCGCACCACGCCGTCGGTCTCGATCGAGGCGGGAGCCACCCTGGGCTGGAACAAATACGTCGACGAAGCGATCGGCATTGACCACTTCGGCATGTCGGCCCCGGCGAGTTACATCTTCGACGATTTCAACATCACCGCCGCGGCGCTCGTCGCGCACGTAAACGACGCTTTAGGAGGATCCAAGTGACCAAGCTCAATGACCTATACGACGACTACGGACAGAGTCCGTGGATTGACAACATCCGACTCGACTGGGTTCACGACGGGACGTTGGAGCGTCTAGTGCGCGAAGGAGCGCGCGGCGTCACCTCCAACCCTTCGATCTTCGCCAAGACCCTGGCCACGTCCTCGGCCTACGACGAGATGGTGGCCGGGTGCGGCGACATCGATCCCGAAAGGGTCTTCGAGAAACTGGCCGTCAATGACGTCCGGCTCGTCTGTGACGTGTTGGGCGGTGTCCATACAACGTCCACGGCCGATTTCGCCGCCGGCCGTCGTCGTTACGCCGACGGTTTCTGCTCCTTGGAAGTCTCTCCCCGACTGGCTCGCGACACGGTCGCGACCGTCGCCGCGGCGAAGCGGCTCGCCGGCGAGGTCGGTCGCGACAACGTCATGATCAAGATCCCCGCGACCAAGGAGGGACTCCCGGCCATCACCGAAGTGTTGGCGGCCGGCATCAACGTCAACGTCACGCTCATCTTCTCGCTCGAGCGCTACGGCGAAGTCATTACCGCGTGGATGGAAGGACTTGAGACGGCGCTGGTTCGTCGCGGGCACATCAACGCCATCGCCAGCGTGGCCTCGTTCTTCGTCTCGCGCGTCGATGTGGCCGTCGATGCACTCCTGCCGGAGGGCGACCCGCGCCGTGGGTCGACCGCCAACGCCCAAGTGGCGGGCGCCTACGAGCTCTACCGTCGACGGATGGCGAGCGAGCGGGCCCAGCAACTGATCGAGGCCGGCGCCCAGGTACAGCGTCCCTTGTGGGCCTCGACGTCCACCAAGAATCCGAGCTACGCCGATCTGCTCTACGTGGACACCATTGTGGCCGACGAGACGGTGAACACCATGCCCGATGCCACCTTGGCGGCGACCTTGGACCACGGCGACTTCGCGAAGTCGGTCCTTCGCACCGACGACGGAATTCGCAGCGAAGCGGCCAAGCTCGACGAACTGCCCGCCGACGTGTCACTCGAACAGGTCTCCGCCAAACTCGAGGTCGACGGGGTCGCCGCGTTCGCGAGCGCCTACGACGAACTCTTGGTCACGATTGAGAAGAAGATGCACGAGTTGCCCCCGACGTAAGCGAGGCCGTGCACCGGTGCATGGGACGCGACGACACCGTTCGACGGACCCCGTGCCTAGGATGGGCGCAATGACGACGATCCGAGATGCCGCCACCCGCACCGATTTCCTCGAAACTCCGTTGGCGCAACTGGCCGCCATGGCGTTCGATCGAGCGCGCCACGCGCACGGCTTCGTGGTGACGTACTCCCCCAAGGTCTTCATACCGCTCACCAAGCTCTGTCGCGATCGCTGCGGCTACTGCACCTTTGCCCAGGCGCCGGCCCACGTGGCCTCCCCGTTCATGAGCCTGGATGAGGTGATGGAGGTGGCCAAAGCCGGCCGCGAGGCGGGCTGCACCGAGGCCCTCTTCACGCTGGGCGAGCGTCCGGAGTTGCGCTACGACGAAGCGGCCAAGTGGCTCGCCGCGCGCGGGTACCAATCAACGGTCGATTACGTGGCGAACGCCGCCCAGATGGTGCTCGAGAGCACCGGACTGCTGCCCCACGCCAACGCCGGCGCGCTCTATCGCAATGAACTGGCGCAGTTGCGCACCGTGGCCGCGTCCCAAGGAATGATGCTCGAATCGCTGGCCGACTTGCCGGCCCACCGATTGGCGCCTGATAAAGAGCCCCGACGCCGTCTCGACACCTTGCGCTACGCCGGGAAGTTGCGGATTCCCTTCACGACGGGACTGCTCGTCGGCATTGGCGAAAGTCGCCTCGACCGCCTCGCCACGTTGGAAGCCATCCGTGCCTCACACGAAGAGTTCGGTCACGTGCAAGAAGTCATCATCCAGAACTTCTTGCCCAAACCGCGCACGGCCATGGCGAACGAACCAGCGGCGAGCGACGAGGAGTTTCACTGGACGATTGCCGTGGCCCGACTTCTCTTGCCCGATACGATCCACCTTCAGGCCCCGCCCAATCTCAGTGACGACCCCACGCGCCTGCTCGCTTTTGGCATCGACGACTTTGGGGGCATCTCGCCCGTCACGGCCGACCATGTGAACCCCGAGCGCGCCTGGCCGGCCCTCGACACGCTGGCGCGCGAATGCGACGAGCGCGGTTTCACGTTGACCCCGCGACTCACCGTGTACCCCGAGTTCATTGGCGACCAGGGCACCTATCTCGATGAGAAGGTTCGCCCCTTCGTGCTGGCCCACGCCGACTCCACCTTCCTCGCGCGAAACGACCAATGGGCGTCCGGTTCCGAAGTCGTTCCTCCCGACGCGCCCACGTCGCGTGCGCGCACTACGGCCGTCTCCTCGTTGCTCGCTCGTTACGAGCCGGGCTACGAGTTCGATCGGGCCGAACTCATCACGCTCTTTCGCGCGCGCGGGGGCGACTTCAATGCGGTCGTGGACGTGGCCAACGCAGTGCGCCAGGACCTCGTGGGTGGCGACGTCACCTTCGTCATTAATCGCAACATCAACTACACCAACGTCTGCACGTTCAAGTGCAGGTTCTGCGCCTTCTCGAAGGGCCCACTTTCGCTGAACCTGCGCGGTGACCCGTATCTGTTGACCCTGGATGAGATAAGTGAGCGGGTTCGCGAAGCCGAAGCCAAGGGGGCGACGGAAGTCTGTCTCCAAGGCGGCATCCACCCAAAGTTCGACGGTGACTACTACATCGACGTGGTGGCCGCGGTGAAGGCCGGATCGCCGAGGATTCACATCCACGCCTTTAGCGCCCTCGAAGTCTTTGAGGGCGCGCGCCGCTCCGAGCAGGACTTGGTGACCTACCTCACCCGATTGAAGGACGCGGGCCTAAAGACGCTGCCCGGGACGGCCGCCGAGATCTTGGACGACCAGGTGCGCAAGGAACTCTGCCCCGACAAGATCAAGAGCGATCAGTGGCTCGAGGTGCACCGTGCCGCCCACAGCGTGGGGCTTCGCTCCAACATCACCATCATGTTCGGCGCCGTCGAAGGCGTGGATAGCTGGGCGACGCACCTGCTTCGTACCCGCGCCCTGCAAGTGGAGACCGGTGGGTTCACCGAGTTCGTTCCGTTGCCCTTCGTGCACATGGCGACGCCCATCTTCTTGAAGGGTCGCGCTCGAAAGGGTCCTACCTTCCGCGAGGCCGTGCTGATGCACGCGGTGGCGCGACTGCACTACGCCACGCTCATCGACAACATCCAGGTGAGTTGGGTGAAGATGGGCGTGCCCGGTTCGCGTCGGATCCTGCAAGCCGGCGCCAATGACGTGGGCGGGACCCTCATGGACGAGAACATCTCTCGAGCGGCCGGCGCGGCCCACGGTCAAGAGATGGACGTCGACACTCTGAGGGCGCTGGTGGAGCCGCTCGGACGGCCCCTCGTCCAGCGAAGCACCTTGTACCAATCGATTTAGCAATGGACGAACTGATTGACGGGTTTTTGCGCGACGTGGTTCGCGACTCGCCGCTCTCCCCCGAACGGGTTGCGGTACTTCGATCACTCCTCACCAGGATCGTCGAGTTGGCGATCGTGGACGGTGACATTGGCGATCTCAAGGTCGCGGTCAACGCCTTGGACGAACTGATCGAGGCTTCGGCGCTCTTCTCGAAGTGGCGCGACGTGCCCAAGATCGCCGTCTTCGGATCTGCGCGCACGAATAGTGAGGCAACCCTGTTCGAGATGGCCCGCCAGCTCGGTGAACGCATGGCGCAGCGCGGTTGGATGATCGTGTCGGGAGCGGGACCGGGCATCATGGAGGCGTCGGCCATGGGCGCGGGGCGCGAACACACCTTGGGCGTGAACATCGAATTGCCCTTCGAACAGTTCGCCAATCCCTACATCGACGCCGAGACCATGCTGGTGGCGATGCAGTACTTCTTCACGCGCAAGGTCGCCATGACGCGACCCTCCAACGCCTTCGCCATCTTTCCCGGAGGGTTGGGCACGATGGACGAGGCCTTCGAGGTACTCACGCTTCTCCACACGGGAAAGACCTCCCCGGCCCCCGTCGTCCTCGTGGATACCCCCGACGGCACCTTTTGGCGCCAGTGGCTCGACTTCGTCGAAGGCGCGATCATGGCTGACGCCTACATCGATCCGAATGACATGTGCTTGGTGACCCTGTGCTCCACGGTGGACGAAGCCGTGCACGAGATCGAGCACTTCTTCTCCAACTACGAATCATTCAAAGTCCTGGGCGACCGCGCCACCGTGACCCTCCAGCGAGCGCCGAGTGAGGAGCAGTTGGCGGCGTTGGCGATCTCGGTGCCGCGCTTCGCCGGAGGGACGGGCTACCAGATGAGCGACCAGCGCACGTTGACGTTCGGCTTCGACGGGCGAAACTTCGTGAACCTTCGACTCCTCATCAATGAAGTGAACAGCTGGTCTTAGTCCTCGCTCGCGCCGCGAAGAAGGTGCTCGGCCTTTTGCAAGCTGCGCCGAATCTTCGAGAGTCTGCGTTCGAGTTCCTTCGCCTGATTGACCTCGTCGCCGCGCAGCTGGGCGCGTACCGTGTCGAAGATGGCGTCGGCGATTCGGGACTCGATGTTGGACACCGCGTCCGCGAGTTCGTCGTAGGGCTCCACTAGCTCAGCGTCACGTACTCGAGTTGTTCCTCGGCGTACTGGGCTCGCAGCACCTTCTTGTCGAACTTGCCGACGCTGGTCTTGGGCACCGCGTCAATGAAGGCCCAGCGCTCGGGCAGCCACCACTTCACGACCCGCTCGCTGAGGTAGTCGCGCAGTTCCTCGGCCGTGGCCGTCGCGCCGGGCCTCAGCACCACGCAACAGAGCGGACGCTCCTGCCATCGCTCGTCGGGAACGGCAATCACGGCCGCTTCGAAGATGGCCGGGTGGCCCATGATGGTGCTTTCGAGCTCCACCGAACTGATCCACTCGCCGCCGGATTTGATGACGTCTTTGGTGCGGTCACTGACGGTCATAAACCCTTCGCCGTCCATGGTGCCAATGTCGCCGGTGCGCAGCCAACCGTCACGGAACTTCTCGGGATCGTCGACGCCGAAGTAGGAACCGGTGATCCAGGGTCCACGAATCTCGAACTCGCCCACCGACTTGCCGTCGTTGGGCAGCACCGTGCCGTCGTCGGCGGTGACGCGTATCTCGACGCCCGCCACCACGCGACCGGCCTTTACCCGGTAGTCGATTTGCTGATCGTGCGGCGTGTTGCCGGGAGGAATGGAGACCGCAGCCAGTGGACTCGTCTCGGTCATACCCCAGCCCTGGATGACGTCGATGCCGTAGAGGTCGCGGAACCTCTCGATCATCGAACGCGGAACGGCCGAGCCGCCCGCCAGGATGGCGCGCAAGCTCGAGAGGTCGGCTTCGGGATTATTCTCCGCCACGCGCAGGACGTCGTTCCACACCGTTGGCACGCCCAAGGAGATGGTCGGACGAAGCTCACGGATCATCTTCACGATAGGTTCGCCCTGCAAGAACTGTTGGGGCATGATCACTTCGGTACCCGAGAAGTAGGCGGTGAAGACCACCCCCCAGGCACTGACGTGGAACATGGGCACGATGAGCAAACAGCGATCGCGTTCGCACAGTCCAATGGAGTTGGCGGTGGTCGAGGCCATGGAGTGCAACCAGGTCGACCGGTGCGAATAGACGACGCCCTTGGGGTTGCCCGTGGTACCCGACGTGTAACACATGATGGCGGCGGAACGTTCGTCGAGCAGCGGCCACTGGAAGCCCGGCCGTTCGGCGTCGACCAATGCTTCGTAGTCGAGCGTGGCGCCGAGTACTCCGTCGTGGTCGCGACCGTGCACAATGATGTGCTCGACAGAGGGAATCTGGTCGCGCACTTTGGCGAGCAACGGGACGAGCGAACTGTCGACGATGATGATCTTGTCGCGAGCGTGATTGATGATGAAGGCCAGTTGCTCCGGGAAGAGTCGGATGTTGAGGGTGTGCAACACCGCCCCCATGCTGGGAGCGGCGATGTAGGCCTCCATGTGGGCTTGGTTGTTCCACATGAACGTCGCGACCCGGTCACCCGAGTGCACGCCCAACTTTGTCAGCGCCGCGGCCAACTGTTCGGCCCGTTTGGAGATTTGGAAGAAGGTCGCTTCTTCGACACCGTCGGCCGTCACCGTGAAAATCTTCTTGTCGGCGTAGACGAACTCGCCGTGTCGGATGATGCCACTGATAAGGAGCGGCCCTTCCTGCATCGTGCTGTCCACTTGTCCCCCTCGATTGACCGTCTTGTTGATGTTACAAAGGTCCGCCGCGTTAATGGGGCGCTACCAGGAGAGTCCGTAAGGCTCGACGGGCGAAGGAAGGATGCTCGGTACGTCACCGAGGAACGAATCAACGGCGGCGGCGGCGCTGCGCCCTTCGGCGATCGCCCACACGATGAGGCTCTGGCCCCGAACGGCGTCACCACAGGCGAACAAGGGACTCGACCCTCCGACCCCCACTAGACGCCACGCGTCGTCCACGGCCAGGGTCGCGCGTGGGGTCAGATAGGGCGCGTGGTCGAGACCGAGGTCACTCAGTTCTGGTCCCACGAAGCCCGCGGCGATCAGCACCAGGTCGGCCGGTGAGGTCACGATCTCACCCGACGCGTCGTCGCGCACCGTGATCTCGTGCACCTCGGTATCGCCGCGGAACTCCAGCGTCTCGGTGGAAAATCGGCGCTCGCCGCCTTCGTCGTGGGCCGGCGAGGACTTGAAGATGCGAGCCATCGTGGGCCACGGTTGATCCTCGGGTCGTTCGTCGGGCGGACGATCCAAAATCTCGATTTGCACCACCGACGCGGCGCCCTGGCGGTGCACCGTGCCAAGGCAGTCCGCGCCGGTATCGCCGCCGCCGAGAATCACCACGTGCGCGTCCCGAGCGTCAATCGGCGACGTGGTGGCGTCGCGCACCGCCCGGTTCGCCGCTTCCAGGAACGTCATGGCGGGATAGACGCCCGACAACTCGGCCCCGGGCACATCTATGAGACGGGGTCGGGTCGAACCCACGGCGAGCAGCACAGCGTCAAACGTCGCCTGCAGGGTCGCCAGTGGAGTGCCGCTCTCGCCAATGCTCACCCCGGTATGGAAGGCCACGCCGGAGGCTTCCATGACCGCCAGACGGCGATCGAGCACGGACTTCTCCATCTTGAACTCCGGGATCCCGTAACGCAAGAGGCCGCCAATGGCGTCACTGCGCTCGAAGACTTCGACCTTGTGGCCGACGCTCGCGAGTTGGGCGGCGGCGGCCAGACCGGCCGGACCGGACCCGACCACGGCGACGCGACGGCCGGTGCGGATCTCGCACGCGTGCGCCACTTCGAACCCGTGGGCGAAGGCGTGTTCGGCCACTTCGTACTCGAGACGTTCAATGGTGACGGGGCTGTCCGAGATGCCGAGCACGCAGGCCGATTCGCACGGGGCCGGACAGAGTCGGCCGG
>JANXXO010000057.1 GCA_025350565.1 Acidimicrobiaceae bacterium | reverse complement strand
TGACGGTGGCGTTGAAGGCGTCCACTTCGACGCGTGCGGCGTGTACGTAGTGATCGACGACTTCGTCGGTGAAGGCGGCTCGGGCCACGGCACTGCGGTCGAAGAGCTCGATAGCCTCGGCGAGCGTCGTCGGCACGTGCGCGGCGTCGGCCTCGTAGGCGTTACCCACGAAGGCCGGCTCGAGAGTAAGGGTGTCGTCGATGCCTTGCAGGCCCGCCGCGACGAGCGCGGCGATGGCCAAGTAGGGATTCACGTCACCCCCGGGGATGCGGCACTCGAAGCGCAACGAGGGACCGTGACCGACCACGCGAAAGGCGCAGGTGCGGTTGTCGTGGCCCCAGAGGATGGCCGTGGGCGCGAACGAACCGGCGGCGAAGCGTTTGTAACTATTGATGTTGGGCGCCCACAACATCGAGAGTTCGCGTGCGTGGGCTAATAGTCCCGCGAGGAACTGCTCGAAAACCTCAGAAAAGCCGTGCTCGCGTTCCCCGGCGAAGACCGGTTGGTTGTCCTGGTCGCGCAGCGACAAGTGGATGTGACAGGAGTTGCCTTCGCGCTGATCGAATTTGGCCATGAAGGTGAGACTGACGCCCTCTTGAGCCGCGATCTCCTTGGCGCCGAGTTTGAAGAGGCTGTGCTCATCGCTTTTGTCCACCAATGTGTCGTACTTAAAGGCAACTTCGTGTTGGCCGAAGTTACATTCGCCCTTCACCGACTCCACGACCATGCCGGCGCGACGCATTGAACGACGGATTCGTCCGAGTAAGGGTTCGATGCGTGAGGTGCCCTGAATGGAGTAGTCGACGTTGTACTGATTGACCGGGGTGAGTTCTCGGTAGCCCGCGTCCCACGCCTGCTCGTAGGTATCTTCGAAGACAATGAACTCCAACTCGGTGCCCGTGATGCCGGTCCAACCGCGCTCGGCCAAGCGGTCCACCTGTCGGAGGAGAATCTGACGCGGCGACGGCTTGACGGGCTCGCCGTCGACGGTTTCCACGTCGGCGAAGATGATCACCGTTTGGTCGTGCCACGGCACCAGGCGCGTGGTAGCGAAGTCGGGCTTGAAGGCCAGGTCCCCGTAGCCGCGCTCCCACGAGGTGAGGGCGAAACCGTCCACGGTGCGCATGTCGACGTCGGAGGCGAGCAGGTAGCTGCACCCCTCGACCACGCCGTCGGCCAGTTCGTCGAAGAAATACGAGGCGTCGAGTCGCTTGCCTTGGAGTCGGCCCTGCATATCGGTGATCGCCACGATGATCGTATCGATCTCGCCGGACTCCACCATTTGTACGAGCTGGTCGCGTGAAAGTCGGCCGGGGTTCTGTGTCGTCACGCTCTCTCCTTACGCGGTGGGGCGCCAGCGAGGACGTCCTATCGTACAACCTTGGAGTTGAGGCTACTCAAAACCTCTCGCGCTCGACGCTGGATCAGAGGCACTTCGCCACGATGTGAAGCGCCATTGCATGGGCGCATTGTTAGGGGATGACCATGACCGGAAGGTCGGTGACGTGCATCAAACGATGCGAGGTGCTGCCCACGAAGAGTTCTTCGAAGTCCGTCAGTCCTCTCGATCCCATAATGATGCGACCGGCCCCGATGTCGCGGGCTTCGTTGTTGATTTCTACCGCGAGCCGACCGTGGAGGCGGGCGCGGACGGTCCCGTCACCAGTATTCCCTTGGCCTGGAGGGTGTCGACTGCGTTATTGACGATTGCCGGGGCGTCATCGGTTTTCTCGACGTTGAGTACGCCAGCGCGTCCGACGAAGCCGGTCTTCGAGCACGTGCAGGACGCGCACTTCGGCGATACACGACTGGGCGAGGTCGGCGCCCACGTCCATTTTGGTGCTACCTTCGTCGCCCGCCATCCGTAGTGACCAACGCCCTCTTCGGTGCTGAAGAGTGGTCGACTGCGCTTCGCCACGGGGAAATTTCGGCGACGGTGTGCGACGTCCGCGACGGGCCGTGTTCGCCTGGGGGAAACAGGTCGAACGGCCCCGGCGTGCTTGCTCACAAGTTCACTTCCCTGACACGTTCGGTCGTACGCCGCGACCTAGCACGTTCTAGTATTCGCCCATCGGATTAGGGGATTCACTAGAGGGGGACGTAGTGTCAGACGAAAGTACGCCGGTAGCAACAGCCACGTTGAGTGACACCGAGCAATTGCACAAGTTGGGTTACGCCCAAGAACTCAACCGCCGAATGTCGGGGTTCTCCAACTTCGCGGTCTCCTTCACCATTATCTCGATTCTCTCGGGATGTCTCACACTCTTTAGCTTCGGTATGAACACCGGTGGCCCGATGACGATGATCTGGGGCTGGCTGATCGTCGGCATCTTCGTTGTACTGGTCGGGCTGGGCATGGCCGAAGTCTGTTCGAGCTATCCCACGGCGGGGGGACTGTATTACTGGGCCGCCAAACTGGCGAAGAAGAATGCGCCGCTATGGGCTTGGTTTTGTGGGTGGTTCAACCTCTTGGGCCAGGTGGCGGTCACGGCGGGCATTGACTTCGGTTGCGCACTCTTCGTCGAGGGCTTCTTGCTCTACGCCAACGTGCTCAATATCAATGTCGGGGCGTCAACCATCCGCCACGAGGTGGTGCTCATCACCGCGCTCATCCTGATCGCCCACGGGGTTCTCAATGCCCTCGGGGTCAATCTGGTGGCGAAGTTGGCGAACGTCAGTGTGTGGTGGCACCTCTTTGGCGTGTTGATCATCGTGGTGGTGCTGGCGATCGCTCCCGCGCACCACGAGAGTGCCAAGTTCGTCTTCACTCACTTCGTGAACAACACCGGCTTCGGGATTCCGGTCTACGTCTTTCTCATTGGGCTCTTGAACGCGCAGTACACCTTGACCGGTTACGACGCGTCGGCGCACATGACCGAAGAGACCCACGACGCCGCGGTGGCCGGACCCAAGGGCATCGTGATGTCGATCCTGGTCTCACTGGCGGCCGGCTGGGTGTTGCTGATCGGAGTCAGCTTCGCCATTCAGCCTCAAAAGTACGCCACCGAAGCCTCAGCGCTGGTGGCGCCGGGACAGATCTTCGTCGACGCCATCGGCAAGAGTGGCGGCGAATTCTTGTTGCTGATCGCCATCGTGGCGCAGTTCTTTTGTGGCATGTCGAGCGTCACGGCCAACTCGCGAATGATCTACGCCTTCTCGCGCGACGGTGCCGTGCCCGGACACCGCATCTGGCACAAGATCAATCCCCGCACGCGAACGCCGACGAACGCGATTTGGCTCGCCTGCGCCGGTGCGTTCATCCTCACCTTCCCGTACTGGTTCAACCCCGCCGCCTACGCGGCCGTGACGTCGATCGCGGTGATTGGCCTGTACGTCGCCTACATCATCCCGGTGTACTTGCGCGTACGCGCCGGTGACGACTTCCAGAAGGGTCCCTGGAACCTCGGTCGCTGGGGCGTGCTCAACGGCATCATCGCCACCGTGTGGGTGATCTTCATCTGCCTCCTCCTCATGTTGCCCCAGTTGAAGCCCGTATCCAAAAACTTCAATTACGCCCCGGTGGCCGTGCTCGTGGTGATCGGCTTCGCCGGCATCTACTGGCTCGTCAGTGCTCGTAAGTGGTTCAAGGGTCCCAAGGTGCAGGGTTCGGCCGAAGAGCTGGCCGCCATCGAACGCGAACTCACCGTGTAATTTTCCGGTCTCCTGCCGCGTCGAACGATGGTCGGCGCGGCGGGACTGCGTCGCGTCACGACGTCGCCAACTATCTCCGCCAGGAGTGGTCCGGTTGACGACCAATTGGGTCTCCCTTCAAAGGAGAGGCAGTGGCCGTAATGGAGCGAATCGATGAGTTGGACTGTTGGCGTGATTTCGCCGACGTCCTCGAAGCTGGAATATCGCGCGTGTTGCTGTATGGACCGTCCGGTACCGGCAAGACTTACGCGGCATTGCATCACAACGTCGGCAATGCTCCCGCCGAGCGGCTCGTCTGTACCGAGGACCTGACCTCGGGCGAGATCACCGGTACCTGGATGCCGGTGGGCGAGCACCGCTGGGAGTGGCGCGAGGGTCCGGGCGTTCGAGCGTGGCGCGGGGCGGGCGGACGGGGCGGTCGTTTAGTGGTGGACGAGGTGGACCGGGCCTCGGGCGACGCACTCAGCACCCTGCTCGCCATGACCGACTCACCGGAGTCGGCACGTTGGCGCAATCCCGAAACCTGCGAATGGGTCCGGCCCGGACCACACTTTTCGGTGGTGATGACGTCCAACGTCGATGATCTGAACGACATCCCAATCTCACTGCTCGATCGCTTTCCGGTGAGGATTCGTATCGACCGACCGCATCTGGCGGCGGTCGCCAGTTTGAGCAGTGATCTGCGCGGCTCCGCCCTCGCGGGATCGCTCGGCCCGGCGGCGCGCCGGATCTCGCTGCGGAGTTTCTACGCCTTCGACGAACTTCGTCGACAGTGCGGAGCCGCGCGCGCGGCGCACTTGGTCTTCGGCGACGAGGTCGCCACCAGCGTGCTCGACGCGCTCACCATCGCCGCCCTTTCGTGAACGTGGTCCATCCAGAACTGGTCACTGGACGTGACGACGGTTTCGAGAGTGGCGCCTGGGTGGTGGAGGCGGGTTCGACTCGTCGGGGTGACGCCAGTTGCAACTTGACCGAACGGGTGTTGAAGGTGCCCCTCGGTCCCGACGCCACGTCGCGGGTCGTGCGGGCCCACGAGTTGATGCACGCGCGCGTCAGTCCGCACCTACGCGAGCACTACGTGCGCTTCGACGACCTCTCACCGCGAGCGCTCGAGTGCGCCGAAGAGCTTCGAGTGAACGTGCTCATCGGTCGTCTCGGTTTCGACGTGGCGCTGCTACGCGACGGCACGGAGAAACTCGGTGGACGCCGCGCGGGCGAGAGTGGCGATTGGGCCGAGGCGCTCTGCTTTCTCATGGCCGTGGTGGGCACCGGCGCCGAGAAGGAGTACCTGGCCGGAGTACGCCAAGCCCAGCCGCAGTGGCTCAACGGTTTACGCGCCGTTCGAAAGCGAGCCTTGGCAACCGTTGACGCGCTCGCCACCGACTCTTTAGGGGCAACTCATCTGAACGGCGAAGGACTGCCCAGCGGTTACGCCAGCGCCACCGTGACCCTCGCGCTCATGCTCACCCAGTCAATGAATGCTCGCCCTCCGCGAACGCCCGAGGAGCTGCGCGCCTTTCGTCGCTCCCTCGAGCCGGGTGGTCGTCGCGCCCCCACGGGTCGTTTCGCGGCCCTCGTCTTCGACGAAACCGTGGCGATGACCACGCGAACGAGGAGTCACGGCGTGCGCGGCTCGCGCCCGAGTTCGAGCGGCACGACCTTGCGCTATCCCAGTCGGCTGCTCACCGATGATCTCCAGCGGGCCTTCGCGCGACGAACGTCACGCCACGGAGGCATCGTCGTGATCGATCAGTCGGGCTCGATGGACATCGAACCCAGCGCCTTGACGTCGCTGCTCGCGCGAGCGCCCGACGCCGTCATCGTGGGCTACAGTCATCGACCCGGTGACGCGGGCCGCACGCCCAACGTGTGGGTCCTCGCCCAACGCGGCGCTGTCGGAGATTTTTGTCCCACGGGCAACGTGGGTAACGGCGTCGACGGGCCGGTGCTGGAGTGGGCGCTACGACGACGAGTCGGCAACGAACCCGTGATCTGGGTCACCGACGGTCAGGTCACCGACTCGCACGACCATCCTGACGACGCCTTAGCCCAACGCTGCGCCGTACTGGTGCGACGCCACCGTATCCGCTTAGTGCGCGAACTCGAGGGAGCCGGGCGAGCCCTGCACGACGGGCGCTTGATGAGCCCTTCTCAGTGGCCCCAATTCGGGCGGGTCGGGCGAAAACTCATAGAAAACCGGGGTTTTCTGGTGGGCTGTCACAGCTGAGAATTACCCTTGCATCGAACACCTGTTCGCCTTATGCTGTACGAACAGGTGTTCGTCTATGCAAGGAGAGGCCATGGCGGCAGTCGAAGTATTCCAACATGACGGGTTCGAAGAGCCGAGGCGAGAGCCCCATCTGCGACTGGTCTCGACGCCCGAAGTCCTGCGCACCGGACCATCCCTGGCTCGACGTCGCGCCGCGCGGGCTCGCATGCTCCAGCGCCGCCGCCGCTCATTGGTGGTACTCGTCGTCGCGCTGGGACTCGTCATACTTTCGTGGCCGGGACACGCCTTTGGTGGCACCACCGGTGCGGGACTTTCAACCGATTTGGCCACGAGTTCGGTGCTGGCGTCGGGCATGAAGTACGTCGTCCAGCCCGGTGACACCGTGCGATCCATCGCCACGTTGATGAACTCCGTTGACCCGGCGCTGGCCGAGCGGGCCCTCGTTCGCGAGATCCACTCGAGCGTCGTGGTACCGGGCGAACACCTTCTAATCCCCTAAATTTTAAGGGAATTGGGTGTATCCTCAGGTGATGCGTTGTCCCTTTTGTGCGGCAGATGACGACCGCGTTGTCGACTCTCGCCTCGCTGAGGACGGCGTGGCGATTCGTCGACGACGAGAGTGTTCGGCCTGCAGCCAGCGCTACACCACCTTCGAGCGAATCGAAGAGGCGGCCCTCTTCGTCGTGAAGCGCTCGGGAGAACGCGAGCCTTTCGACCGAGCCAAGATCCTTCGAGGCGTGCGTGCGGCCAGTAAAAACCGTCCGGTGGACGAGGACATCCTCGAGGCCCTGGTTACCGCCATTGACGAGTCGATGCGGCTGCTCAATCGCGACATTTCTAGTGAAGAGGTGGGCATGGCCACCCTCGAGGCCCTGCGCGACGTGGACGACGTGGCCTATGTGCGCTTTGCCTCGGTGTATAAGGGATTCGAGGGCACGGAGGACTTCGCTCACGAGATTGGCATGCTCGTAAAGACCACCACGCCCAAACTTCGCGGCTGATGCGCGCGCTCAATATCGAGCCTCGTTGCGCCATGGCGATCTACGCCCACCCGGACGACGCCGACGTCGCGGCGGGGGGACTGCTCGCGCAGTGGGCCGCCGACGGATGCGAGGTCCACTTGGTCGTCGTCTGTGACGGGGCCAAAGGCTCGCACGCCCCGACGGCGGACGAGGGTTCCTTGCGTGATGTCCGAGGCGCCGAGATGCAGTTAGCCGCCGATGTGCTCGGCGCCAAGTCTGTAACTGGTCTCGAACGCTCCGACGGCGACGTCAGTAACGACGAGGAACTGCGCGCGACGCTGGTGGGCTTAATCCGGCACTACCGCCCGGACGTGGTGCTCGGTCCCGATCCCACGGCGACGTTCTTCGCTGGTGTCTACGTCAACCACCGCGACCACCGAGAGACGGGATGGGCGCTCCTCGACGCCGTGGCGCCCGCCGCCGCCATGCCGCTCTACTTCCCCGGGCGCGGCGAGCCCCACCAGGTCACCCAACTACTCCTGAGCGGCACCCACGAACCCGACGTGGTCGCTGACGTCTCACGTACCATTGACACCAAAGTGAAGGCGGTGCTGGCGCACTCGTCGCAATTGGCCGGCGAGGCCGACGCCATCCGAGAGTTGGTCTACGGTCGCGCCGAGCAGGCCGGTCGTCCCATCAACGTCCCATTCGGCGAGGCCTTTCGCAGCGTTGAACTCGCCTTCTGAGAATCCCTCGGTCGACGATGCGCCGATCTTGCACATCGACCTCGACGCGTTCTTCGCGTCGGTCGAAATCCTCGACGATCCCTCACTGAAGGGCAAGCCGGTCGTGGTCGGCGGTGGTGGCGACCGAGGCGTCATTGCCTCGGCCAGCTACGAGGCGCGTCGTTTTGGCGTGCGCAGTGCCATGCCGAGCGTGATCGCCAAACGGCGCTGTCCCGGACTGATCATTCTTCCCGGACGCTTCGATCGGTACGAGGTCTATTCTCGCCGTTTCCACGACATCATCCGTGACCTCACGCCCGAGTACGAGCCGCTCGGTCTCGACGAGGTCTTCGCCGACTTGCGAAGTCTGCGACGGCTGCAGGTTCGACCAATTGACGCCGGCTTCGAACTTCGACGACGCATCAGTGACGAGTTGGGACTCCTGTGTGGGGTAGGGCTCGGGCGTAACAAACTGTTCGCCAAGTTGGCCTCCAAGGAGTCCAAGCCCACCATCGTCGACGGACGACTGGTGGACGGCCCCGGTGTCGTGTGGGTGAGTCCCGCGGTGGAGCGCACGTGGCTCGACGAACTCCCCGTACGTTCCCTCTGGGGGGTAGGACCAGCCACGGCGGCGAAGTTGCACAAACTCGGACTGCGTTGGGTGCGCGACCTCGCACAGGTCGACGAAGCGACGCTCGCCCAGCACGTCGGACGCGCCATGGCCGCCACGCTCGTCGCCTACGCCCAAGGCGAGGACAATCGCGACGTCACCGTGGACCGAGCCGTGAAGTCCGTGGGACACGACCAGACCTTCGCCACGTCGTTGGTCGGACTGGGCGAGATCGTCCAGGCCGCCAAGGGACACGCGGCCATCGTGGCGCGCGCGCTGCGCGACGCCAACCGCGTCGCTCGGACCATTACCGTCATCGTGCGCTTCGACGATTTGGCGAGCGTGAGCCGGTCCCAGACCCTTTCCTTTGGCGTCGACGACGAGTACGCCATGGCCGCCATTGCCGAAGCGCTCTTGCAATCAGTGGACCTCGCGAGGTCCGTTCGCCTTCTCGCCCTGCACGCCTCCTCCTTCCTCGACCGCGACGACAACAACATGCAGTTGACCTTCGGGCTGGACCCGAGCGCCAACGACCCGAGAGAACAGGCCGAGGCCGTCTCGCGGGAGCGACAAGTCTCCCACGAGGCACTGCGTGACGCCGTGGACGACGTACGACAGAAGTTCGGACGAACGTCGGTGGGTACCGCCTCAGAACTAACGGACCACGGCGTGGAGATCAAGACCCAGCGCGGCAGCCACGCCTTTGGACCCGAAGCAGACCAGAACGAGTAAAAAGGGTGTGTCCCGGCCTTGAGGGATGTCAAGACCGGGACACGGGGAATGCTTCTGGTTATACGACGCCAACGGCGTTTCGGATGTGGGGGGGGGACCTTTTTCTTTGACGATGAAGCGTAAGGACCAAAAACTAAGGTAGTGAGATGCCCAGTTCCCCCGCAAACCGACGAAGAATGCCCAGAACATCCGCCGGCTTAACGGCAGCGAATAAGTAAGTAGCCATGGACGAGATAACCGAAGCCAGTGACGCCCAACTCGTCACCATGATCGCGCGCTACAACGAAGTGGCGCTCGCCGAGACGTATCGCCGACACGGCGGTGCGGTCTACGGTCTTGCCCGCCGGGTCTTGAACGGAGCCTCCGAAGCCGACGACGTCACCCAAGAGATCTTCCTTCGCTTGTGGAATCAACCGGAACGCTTCGACCCCACGCGCGGCACCTTGCGCAACTTCTTGCTGACCCAGTCGCACGCTCGTTCGGTGGAAACAATTCGTTCGCTCACTGCGCGACGCCAGCGCGAAATCAATGACGCGCACAAGACGGCGCGCAGCGCCTACGACATGCAACACGAGGCCTGGGACGTGGTCCTCGCCGAAGACGTGAAGAAGGCCCTCGGGGGCCTCCCTCCCGAAGAGCGTCGAGCCATCGAGCTCGCCTACTTCGAAGGGCACACCTACGTCAAGGTGGCCGAACTACTGAATGAACCCGAAGGAACCGTGAAAAGTCGAATCAGAAATGGAATGAAACGGATGCGCGCGACCCTTGCCGAAGCCGGGATCGAAGGAGCAGATCGATGAGCCACGAAGAAGCCTACGAACTACTAGCGGCCGTGGCCCTCCACGCCGTTGACCTCGACGTGCAGACCGAAGTGGACGCCCACGTCGCCACCTGCCCGCGATGCCAGGAGGAGTTCGACTCATTCATCGTCGTGGCGTCGGCCCTCGGCAACTCCGTCGAGCCGCTGCCCGAGGGACTATGGACCAACATCTCGAGTCAACTCTGGAACTCGGGCGAGAGGGCCGATCTGCCGCCCCTGCTCGCCGGCGTCTCGGGGGCCCAGGTCGTCGCCATCGACCGCGCTCGTTCGAAGCGCTCGTCCATGGTTCGTGGTTCGTTCGCGGCCGCTTCGTTCGCCGCCGCCGCCTCGATCGTCGTACTCGCGGTCAGCCTGGTGGGTGCGAACCATCACGTGGACAATCTGAAGACGGCCTTGCAAAACACCAATCAGGCCGTGGTCACGGCGGCGCTTCTCACCCCGGGCCACCGGGTGGTCGATCTCAAGAGTTCGGCGCACCAGCCGCTGGCCGAATTCGTCATGCTGCCCAATGGGACTGGTTATCTGGTGAAGGCGAATATGCCGCCCCTCGCGTCGAGTCAGACGTATCAGCTCTGGGCGGTGGTGAACGGCAAGACCGTCTCGCTCGGCATCATGGGGTCCAACCCCGGTCACGTGAGCTTCACCATGGCCAGTTCGCCGGCCCCTTCGAAGTTGGCGGTCTCGATTGAGGCGGCCAGCGGTTCTACGCAACCATCCGGTCCCTTGGTGGCGACGGGCATCGTCTAAAAACCACCGCGACTACTGGCGGGGCTTACCCGGTTCCACCGGCGGCAACTTCTTTCGCCGACCCAGACACCAGAGGAAAAACGCTCCCACTTTGCCCACCGGATGGGACTGGGTGGGAGGGCCGTGTCCCGAGCCGGGGCCGGTCATTCCATCACCGCCGCCCGCGAGCCCCGCTAGGGGATTACCACTGGCCTCGGCGTACTTCGACACGCGGGCCATCCGGCGCCGCGGTTTCCTTGCTTTCTCTCCGGCGGATGCCATGATGTCCTTCTCTCTTCCTCGACGAAACGTCGGAATCTTACGGTTTGCGATTGGGTGGCATAGCGAGTTTGCCGATGCCCGATGCGAGCACCACCGAGTTAGGCACTTTCAGCAAGCCGTCCTCGGTCTGCAGGGTGACGTAGGTGAGTCCAATGTCGAGCACCCACGCGTCCACCACGCCAATTGTGCCCGAACGAATTCGGATGTGTTCACCGACATTGAACGGTCGCGCAAACAGCAACACCAGTGAGGCGAAGAGATTGCCAAGACTCTGTTGAGCGGCGATGCCGAGCACGACGCCGGCGAGGCCAAACCCAATGATCAGGTGACCAATGGAGACACCCAAAATCTCGAACACGGCGATGAGTACGACGAGGTAGCCGGCGCCGGTCGCCACCAAACGCACCACGGCCCCGGCGGCCTCGTGGTAGCGAACGGACAAGTAACGACCCAAGGCGTCGGCGAGGCGACCAACGCCGTAGATGCCAAAGACGAGGAGGGTCATGACACAGATCCAGGTGACCACCTGGGAATGAGGCGTCAATCCGTGGCGCTTGTTGAGCTCGGACCGCGCGACCACGGCAAGCACTGCGACGACTGCGGCGGCCAGGCCTTTCACCCAGACCTCGTGCAGTCTGGGAGGACCGCGACGGATCCGGATGCGTGCCATTGCCGTCAACCTTAACGAAATGAACGCGGGGGACGAAGAGCGCCGGGCCTACCGGTCGGAGATTGTTGGCGCCTAGACCGGATACCAACAATCTCCTCCGGCGAACATCCCCGTTGATGAACGCGGTCAAGCGGGGATTGTTCGAGTCGTCCATCGGGTGAGTCTTAGTGTGGCCAACGGGCCGTGTCCCTAAGTCCTCTACGACGATGTACCGCTCAGGTACGATGCCACCTCCTCTCAGTTGGGATTGACACTGACTTTTCGCACGTTGGTCGCCACGAAACGAGCGAACGAACGAATTTGCGAGGTTGGACGCACGCGCAGAAATGATTGCGATGTCCGACCCACGCGCGCTTTTCCTCAACTGCCTCGGTCGGTTCGGGTGGGTGTGCCTTGAGCCCATCCGTGGCGTTGAGGGCCAACGCCACGCACGAGAGAAGACCTCGCAACTGTCCACCTCGATTCGCGTGTTCGGTGCCCGGAATATGCAGTGCACTCGACTCCTGTACGCATCCCGCGTCGAGGTCACGGTCGCACCGCAAGGCGAGCGACGTAGCGAGCCACACCGGTGACGTGAACTCGCCGTGGTTGGCGCACGGCACGTAGTCGTCATTGATCCACGTCGGGCTAAACCAGGAGCATGGCACAACCGGACCCGACGGTGACGACCCCGCGTGCACGAGCGAGAGGTCGTTCACGGGGTCGGGCTCGCACGGGGGTAAGGCACCTTGATCAGCGAAGACGCAGTCGGAAGGGTACCCGAACCGGGTGAGGGAATCGTGACGTGGTGCTCCATCCGAAGCGCCGTGAACGATCTCGGATTCGGCCACCCACCGAAGGGGTCGTGTCGTCATCGGCACTCCTTCGCCCGAAGGTGAGTCACTTCGGCGCGGAATTTCCCACGCGGTCGGCGTGACGAGCGCGGTTTTTAAGGTCACAGCACTGACTCGGTTCACCTGTTGGTGCAGAGCACCACGCAAACCCTTGCTGTCAAAGGTAGGCGAACAGTACCATTAAAAATGTGTAGGTGCAACGGAAGATGGTCGACGAATGAGATGCACATTTAGGTTTGGTTCGTGACGAGCGACGAGCCGACCTACGGCGAGTTGGCGTCGTTTTTCGCCGAGATTGCGCGCACGCTCTTTGTGGAGCGCACGGTGGAGGGCACACTGCAACGAGTCGTGGACTTCGCTCAAGCGACCGTCGAAGGCTGTGATGCCGCGAGCATCTCGCTCATGTCCGGCAGCGAAATCGCCACACCGGTGTGCTCGGATCCCACTGCCCTAGAGATTGACTTCTTTCAGTACGAATACGGCGAGGGCCCCTGTCTCGACGCCATTACCCAAGAACCAATGCTCTACTCCGAGGACCTAACGACCGACGAACGATGGCCCCGCTTTGGACCCCAGGCGGTCTCGCTCGGTATGCGCAGTCTGTTGTCGTGTCGCTTGACATCAGACGTCACCCTCGGTTCGCTCAACCTGTACGCCGAGCTGCCGCGCGCCTACGGCGCGGTTGATCGCACCAAGGCGCTCATCTTCGCGACCCACGCCGGTATTGCTCTCGGGGCCGCGGGCACGCTCGCCGATACGTCGGACCTGCTCAAGAGTGAGATTCGCCGCGCGGAGAATCTCGAGTTGGCGCTGTTAACGCGCGAAGTCATTGGCCAAGCGGAAGGCATCTTCATCGAACGCGAGCGGCTCACCCCGGAGCAGGCCTTCGACGTGTTGCGCAAGGCCTCGCAAAACTTAAACCTGCGACTGCGCGACCTGGCGCAGTACGTCGTCGACACGGGCGAAGTGCCGGAAAAATAATTGCCGCCTATAGGCTCTGACGCACACATTGCCAAAGAATTACATCTCACAGAAATCTCTCAGAGTTCTATAAGGAGCCTTTAAGAATCTGTCCCTATTCTTGAAGAGCAATGTTTTGGGCTGGAACGTGCAATTCGTTCACTACAGAGAGGCATCATCATGATTGTATTTGGCTTAATTCTTCTCATCATTGGCGCCGTGCTCAAGATCGGCATTCTTTGGTCGATCGGAATCATCATCTTGCTCATTGGCTTGGTGCTGTGGGTACTCGGAGCCATGGGTCACGCGGTTGGTGGTCGAAAGCATTACTTCTAAAGAGCAGTCGCGCCGCCGCGGCGCACGAAGTTTGCGGTACCCGTTAGAAGTTTGATCAATCACAAGAAATAGTTGCGACGCTCGCGGGAGACGAACCAAACAAGGTTTGATGTGTGTGGACGTTCGGGTTCAGCAAGCGGCAACTCCAACAAGGAGGATGCGTCATGGCAGGACTTACAGGAATGGGACTGAGCGCTGTTGCAATCATCGCGGGAGCGATCATGCGATTTGCGGTGTCGGTGCGTACCACTGGTTTTAACGTGCACGAGATCGGCGTGATTTTGATGATCGCTGGAGCCGTGGGCTTCGTGATCTCGATTATTTTGGTCGTCTCCACGCGTCGAGCTGCGCCTGGTGCCATGCACTCAATGCACAGCGAGACGAGGGACTCGGCCGGTGCCACGGTCGTGCAGGACCGAGTGGAAAAGTAGGAAATCATTTGCTTCGTGACGTTCTCCGGCCCCCGCCGGGCACCCCTCGCGGGGTGCCGGTGAACGTTGTGAATTGATTCGGGGGTCCGGCCCTAAGGTCACGAGAGACGGACCCGTGAACACCAGTGGCAAGACGTCGTCGGAGACATTCTGGTGTTGGCGATTGACAGTTTCAACCGGTTTGACCCTCGTAGTGCGAGTTCGGTTGACTTAGTGGCTTCATGGACGTGACGTTGGTCGATGATGTGGCACAGGGCAGTGGAACTTCGTAGCACCGGCGAGATTGAGATCGGTCGAGACAACCATCGCCATGACGTTGTGCGGATGTGATGCGGTTAGGTGGAGGGGTGTGCCAGCGCCAAAAAATGCGCGCTGGCTCATCCGCCTTGATAGCCCTTGCGTCAAGGCCAACGAGTCGGGCGACCAGTGACGAGGTCACGAGTGGACGCCCGCCAAGTACCGTCACTTGTGGTCGTAAAAACAAATATCCCAACACGAAAGGTTGTCAGCGCAATGTCAGAGTTTTTGAGCGATGTGAAGACGTTAAGAGAGAACGCCAGAAAGAACATCAAGAAGGGTCCCGTCACCGACGCGTACGGTGCCGATCTTCCCAAAGTCATCGATGTTCTCAATCAGTCCCTCGCCACCGAACTCGTGTGCGTGCTTCGTTACACCCAACACCACTTCGCCGCCAAGGGCCTCAACTCAGAATCGGTCGCCGCGGAGTTCCTCGTTCACGCGAAAGAAGAGCAGGCCCACGCCGAACTGTTGGCTGCTCGCATCACCCAGCTGGGCGGCGACGCGGACTTCGGTCCAGATTCGTTGAGCAAACGCGCTCACTCGGAATACGAGACCGCCGAAAGCCTGACCGAAATGATCAAGGAGAATCTGATTGCCGAACGAATCGCCGTCAGCTCCTACACCGAGGCCATCGTGTGGCTCGGCGATGGAGATCCTACGACGCGCCGAATGCTGGAAGGCATCCTCGCCGTCGAGGAAGAACACGCCGACGACATGGCCAACCTGCTCGCGTCGGAAAAGTAGACGGCGCGAGCGTGTGGTGGCGAGCAACGAGCCGCGCAGCAATCCCGGCGGTGCGAAAGCGGGCGGTACTGTCGTGAGGTGAGTGCCTCTCGATCATCGGTGATTAGGGAAGGCAACGCCCTGACCCCGAACGCCGCGCTCCAGCATCAAAGATTTCGTCCCGATATTCAGGGACTTCGCGCGCTCGCCGTCGTCTTGGTGATTCTCAATCACGCGCGAATCCCCGGCCTCGAGGGCGGATTCATCGGGGTCGACGTCTTCTTCGTCATCAGTGGTTTCGTCATTACCAATCTGTTGCGACGTCAACCGGCCGACTCCGTGCGCGCCAATCTGGCGCACTTCTACGCTCGACGAGTCCGGCGCATCGTGCCCGCGGCGACGGTGGTACTGGTCGCCACTGTCTTCGCGTCGTACTTCCTCTTGGGCATCAACTTCAACCAACAGCTCTTCGGTGACGTGCGATGGGCGTCGCTCTTCTCAATGAACTTTCGCCTCATCAACACCGGTAGCAACTATTTTATACCCGGAATATTTCCGTCACTGGTGACGCACTACTGGTCACTGGCCGTGGAAGAACAGTTCTACCTCGTCTTTCCGCTGATCGTCTTTTCGCTATCGTTGCTGACGCCGTTACGTCGAAGGGCCGGCGTCCTCGGCACTTTCCTGGTGGTGGCGATTGCCGCGTCGGCTTGGTGGTCGTGGCATCTCACGCCGACGAGTCCGACCGCGGCCTACTATTCGCCGTTCACCAGATTCTGGGAGATTGCCCTCGGTGGCCTCGTCACCCTGCTTCCCGGCGCGTGGGCGAAGCGGGCGCCGGTCCTTAATGCATTGCTCGGCACGGTCGCCCTCGTGGGCCTGGGTGCGGCGGTCTGGAGACTCAACGCGCAAAGTGTCTATCCCGGAATCCTCGCGTGGTGGCCGTGCGCCACGACCGCCGTCCTCCTTTGGAGTGGACAAGAAAGCGCCACCGGGGGACCGGCGTCGTGGCTCGCCTGGCGGCCCCTTCGCTACCTCGGCGACATCTCCTACGGGCTGTACCTGTGGCACTACCTCTGGCTGTTGCTGCCCTTACAGATGGTGCAACCACCGACCTCGCCGTGGGCGCGGCCACTCGAGATTTTTGGCGCACTCGTGTGTGCGATGTGCTCGTATCACCTGATAGAGAACCCCATTCGCCGCTCGAAACGGCTCGACCGCGACCGTCTCGCCGTCGTCCTCTTGTTACTGCTGTGCGTGGGGATGTCGTGGGACTCGACCCTCATCGTTGGTCACCTGGCGCACGTACACTTCAAATTCTGATCAGCCGTCGATGTACATCGGCGCTTCGGGTGGAACGACCACGTGATAAACGGCGCCGATGCTCTTGGTGACGTAGGTGGCGATCACGTTCTCGCCGACGTAACTGAAGTGGATGCCGTCGGTGGCGCGAAGGACCGAAGGAACATTGTTGACGCGCGCGTTGTCCTGGTACTGATGACGGGTGTTGGCGAAGAGGTCCCAGGTAGGAAGGTAGGTCATGCCCGGCGTCGTGGCCTCCACGGCGGCGAAGACCGAATTCACGGTGACCATGTTCTGGCGGTAACCGTTCGGTCCCATGATGGGCATCCCGACCCACAGCACGTAGGCGCCGGCCTTCGTCGCGGTGCTGGCGATCTGTTGCACGATCTTCGTGTAAGCGCTGATCCAGGGCGCCGAGGCGAAAGCGACGACGTGACCATCGACGCGAAGATTCTGTTCGTCGTTCGCCCCGAACATGATGACCACGAGTTGCGGATGGTACTGGCGGATGAGTGTCGCTTCCTTGGCCGGCCAGTTGTAGAACCACGGGGTGGTGAGGCCACTGGACGACTTGTCGCCCTGCACCAAGGTCACTTGATTGTCGTGACCCAGTTCGCGCGCGAGTCCCCACCCGAGGTCATTGCCGAGCGAGTCCCCGACCTCGAGGATGGTGCAGTGTCCGGGTGGGCGCGCCTTCAACGGTGTGGACGGCGCGCCACTCGCACCCGCGTTGACGCGACACCCTGAACCCGGTGGGCGAAAGGTGGCGAGATTGACGAGGGGGGCGGGCTGGTTGATCTGCGCGGGCGTGGCCGGCGCGGTGGTGATGGGTGCGCCAGTTGTCGTCGGCGATGAGATGGGCGTCGTGGTGGGCACGGTCGTTGGAACCGTCGTCACACTCGCCACCGTGGTGGGTGAGGCGATCGACGCGTGGTGTGCGTCGCTCAGTTCGAAGCCCACGATGATGAGCGCCGAGACGCAGAGACCAAGAACCACGCGAAGGAACCAGGCGGGACCCTCACGTTCAATTGTCGCCGTTTTCGCCATCTCGTTCGGACTGTAACAGCGTGCTACGTGGGTACCACAACACCGTCGTGTGACACTTTGTGAAGTTGTTCGCTACGCACCGACGGTGACGAGGGTACCGATGGGAGTGAACGGGAAGATGGTCTGTGCACCGGCGAGGGTCATCTCGACGCACCCGAGACTCTGGGGAGAGCCGTAGGAGTAGCGGGGGAACTCGTGCAGCGCGTCACCGCCGTTGAAGTAAGAGACAAACTGGATATTGGGGTCGTGGTATTTCGTTCCGTCGGGGTTGGTACCCGACATGGTGGTCGAGAGGTAGCGCAAATAGACGGGGTAGGTGCCGACCGCCGTGGGTGCGACCGCGATGCCGGTGTTGGCCAAGGTCCGGAACTTCTCCTTGCCCGCGACGTAGAGAGTTGTCGTCTCGGGCGTTGCCTCGCTCACGAACACGTAGTCGTACGAGGTGGGGTCAACTTTGCCGTTAGTCACGTCGTTCAGCAGAGCATTCCAAAACGTGGCGTCGGCGAGGCCGGTCGTCGCCAAATTGTGTTGACTTTGGAAGTTCATGACGGCGCCCCGGACGATCGCTCCGGATGCGCCCACTTTCCACTGTGACTGAAGAGTTTGAGGAAGGGCCGGATACTTCCACGCGAAGGTGCCCGAGGTAGGAAGCGTCGCATCCTTGGCGGGGTTCAACGGGGTGAAACTGACCGGAAGATAATTGAGTTCGGCCAGGAGTTGCTCCTCCCAGGTAATGCTCGTCGCCATTGAAGCAACGCGGTTCGCCACGGTCGTGAAGGCGCAGGTTGACGAACAACGCATGCGGGTGGGCAAACTGATCTGGTAATTGACGGCCGGACGAAGGGAACTCGTCACCATGGCCTGCACGTCGTTGGGGCCAATCTGTTGCCACACCGTCGAAAGGGCCGGCTTGGTCACTAACGGCGGGAGTTTTTTCGCCTTGGCGGCCGAGGAGAAGTGAAGGCGAACGAGCGGAAGGGTCGACGAGAGTGAGGCCGGCAGAGTGGCGCTCACCACGAAGGAGCGGCTTGGTGCCGTCGCCGACGCGCCGAGCGCGGGGGTCAAGGTAGCGCCCAATATCCCAACGCCGAGGGCCAGAGCGAGGGGGAAACGGCGGGTCACCAATCCAGAATACTCGTCGTTGCGGCGTAACCCACGGCGCCTACGCTGGACGCAGACAAAGGAGTGACGTGCCGCTGGTCAGGACCATCGCAGTGCTGTTTGCCGTCGGCGTCGCGCTATGGCTGTTCTTCGCTTTGGTGGGCTTTCTGGCCTTCGCCGCGTGGACCCTCATCAAGTTTTTACTGATCGCCTTGGTCGCCGCCGCCGTCTATCACCACGTCAAGCACCAAAGGGCCACCTGAGCGACCCGACTAACATGTTAAATTCTGGCGGCGTGGCCGAGTGGTTAGGCAGGGGCCTGCAAAGCCCCGTACTCCGGTT
This sequence comes from Acidimicrobiaceae bacterium, assembly GCA_025350565.1. Lineage (GTDB taxonomy): Bacteria > Actinomycetota > Acidimicrobiia > Acidimicrobiales > RAAP-2 > RAAP-2. The sequence goes on along the minus strand of JANXXO010000057.1, from coordinate 862 downwards.
CGAATCCGGACGCCGCCTCCAAATGCGCGTCCCCGTTGGTCGGACGACTCTTGTTTTCCCGGTCTGATCGCCGGGGAGCGGAGTTTCCTTACCGACTACGGATGTCGTCCAGCGCGCCGATGAGGTTCTCTCCTCGCGACAACTTGCCCAAAAGGTAATGGAGCTCGGTTTGCTGATTCTTGGTCAAGTCTGCGAACAGGTCGCCATCCAAGTCATCTATGAGCACGTTAAGGCGCTTCAATACGGTGCGTCCCTGAGCGAGAAGTGAAATGTCGTAACTGCGCCGATCGGCCGCGCTGCGCGTACGGGTCACGTACCCAAGTTTTTCCAAATCGTCGATCGTCGCGACCATTGTCGCTCCGTCGATGCGTAAATAGTTGCCGAGATCTTGCTGTGGCATCGGTCCGCTCTCAAAGAGCGTTTCGAGCACGCTGTAGTGGCGAACGCGCAGTCCGAGAGAGGCGAGGCGATTCTCCATCAGTCGAAAAACGACTTGGCCGATCTTGAGGGCGAGGCACGTGGAGTGATCGGCGAGGCGACCCGGTACCAGCGGTGCAAGGTCGGGCGCCGCGGACTCCGTGGCGACCAGATTCTTCGTCAAAGTTGTCATTGGTGTATCTGCCGTTCTGCATCGTGCAATTTGGTGTGTGTTACTCCAGTCTATTGACTAATGAGCTCGGATGTCACTTTCGATTTCGTGAATCAGGAAAATAATCAGTTCTCTCAGGCTCCAGATCGTTCCGTATCGTTGGCACTGCAAAAGACACTACCTAATAATGGGTTACCGAACCCACGAGATTGGCGGCTTTGGACCAAACGTGTCAGTACCGCTCTTGACCACGTCGTTGGCCTACGTCGCGCG
>JANXXO010000047.1 GCA_025350565.1 Acidimicrobiaceae bacterium | reverse complement strand
CGAACAGGTTCGCCGATGCCACAGTGCGATGACGCCTAGTCGGGTCATGGTGAGAGGAGTGGTGGATGCGTACAGATAGCGTCACTCACTTGAAAGGGCCAGGAGAATGTTGGCCGAGTCACCGCGCACAACTACCGATTTCGCCAATTTCTCGCTGGCGGCAATCTCGTTCGCCAACGGAGACGTCGTGAGGCACCGAAGCGTCACTTCCATGTCCCGGGGGGCACTTCACGTAGCCTGGCCTCGCGGGCGGTCATTAAATATGACATAATGACAATATCGTTATATTCTTAGGTATCCCACTATGAACTCGCCAGCCCCATGTTCTCGTTAGGGACTGCCTGGCGTACCCTACGTGGGGCGCGCTGCGTGAGCGAGTCGCTTGCGCGAGATCCGGGCGCCGCCGTAGGTCCGAGTGCGTTCATTGGATCGCTGCAACTTCGCCACGTAGACGCCGGCTCGTGCAACGGCTGCGAACTCGAGATCACCTCGGCCTTCGGTCCCGTGTACGATGCCGAGCGCTTTGGCGCGCGCCTTGTCGCCTCACCGCGACACGCGGACGGACTGATTGTCACGGGGCCCGTCACGCACAATATGGTCGGACCGCTGCGCAAAACCTTGGACGCGACTCCGCGACCGAGTGTCGTGATATCGATCGGTGACTGCGCGCGAGACTGCGGCGTCTTTCGCGGCGGTTACGGCGTCGTTGGTTCGGTGGGTGACGTGGTCAGTGTCGACGTTTCGGTCCCGGGTTGTCCTCCCGACCCAACCATAATCATCGAAGCACTTCGTGGATTGACCCGACGTTGACGTCGGGATCAATACTCGTGGTCGGTGCTCTAATAGGAGTGGTGGCGGCCGCTGCTGGTGCGGCGCTGCCCAAGCGCTGGAGAGTTCCGGCCAGTGCCTCACTCGTCCTTTGCGGGTGCCTGACCGAGTTGGCGACATCTATTCGCGTTCTGGCCACAGGCAGCGATGCGCACTGGCATTCAATCGACCTGCTTCCGTTCACCGGGGTCACTTTGCTGCTCACACCGCTCGGGGCAATTTTCGTGGTGCTGGTGACAGTCGTGGCGGTGCCCGCGACGTTGTATTGGATTGGCTACTCGTCACACGGCGCATCGGCTCGAACGACGGCCTGTAACTACGCGATGTTCGTCACCGTCCTGCTCATCGTGCCCGCCGCGGCGAGCGTCGCAACGTTCATGTTCCTCTGGGAAATGATGGCACTCACGTCGCTCGCTCTCGTCCTGACCGATCAAGGTCGCCGAGCGGCTGCGCGCAGTGCGGGTGTCTGGTACGGCGTCATCACCCACGCCGGCGCGGCGTTCATTATGGCCGCCTTTCTCCTCCTCGCTTCCCACTCAGGTAGTCAGACCTTCGTCGCCATGACATCGCACGCTCGGACACTCGCGCCGGGCGCGCGCGCCGTGATCTTTCTCTTGGCGCTCGTTGGTTTCGGCTCCAAGGCCGGCGTCGTTCCCTTCCACGTCTGGCTGCCCAGGGCCCACCCCGAGGCGCCGACTCCAGTGTCGGCACTGATGTCAGGGGCGATGGTCGCCCTCGGCGTCTACGGAATCGTTCTCTTCGGCAATGTCCTGTTGTCCGGGGGGCCGGTGTGGTGGTGGCTCATTGTGCTCGCCCTCGGCGGCGTGTCTGCGCTCTTCGGGTCGCTGCACGCCGTCAACAGCACTGACCTCAAGAAACTATTGGCCTACTCCACGACGGACAACATCGGCTTGGCCCTCCTCGCCGTGGGGGCATCGGGTATCTTCGTCGCGACGGGCCACGGTCGCCTCGGTGCATTGAGCCTGGTTGCCGCGGTGTTCATGTTGGTCAACCACGCGATGTTTAAAGGTGCGCTCTTCCTCGTCGCGGGTTCGGTGCAAGTCGCTTCCGGGACTCGCGATCTCGACGAATTGGGTGGTTTGCTACGACGAATGCCACAGTCGGGAGCACTTTTTCTGGTGGCCGCTGCGGCGATCTGCGCGTTGCCGCCGTTGAACGGTTTCGTGGGGGAGTGGCTACTCTTCCAAAGTCTGCTGCAAGGCGTGAATCTGGGAAGTACCGCGGGTGACATCGCCATCACCGTTTCCGTCGCGGCGCTCGCACTGGCCGCTGGTCTGACGATTGTTGCCTTCGTCAAGGCGGCCGGAGTCGGATTCTTGGGTCGCCCCCGGTCGCCCGGTGCGAACGACGCCCGAGAGGTGGCGATGAGCATGCGCGTGGGTTCCGGCCTGCTGGTGGTCATGTGCGTCGTTGCCGGAGTGGCACCCATGACGATCTTGTCCGCGGTGGAACGAGCCGTTCGGGCGGCACTGCCTCGCGTTGGCTCGAGATCAGTCGTGCGGGGACTCCAACTCCAATTGGTCGGTGCTCGCGGCGTGCTCGCGCCGACCGTCCTCGCCGCCTCCCTCGCCGGCGCACTAATCCTCGCCGTGTCACTGCGACGGGCGCTCGCGCGCCGCCGCGCTGTGCGGGTCGTAGAGGCCTGGGGGAGCGGACGCGAATTGGTGACCGCACGAATGCAGTACACCGCGACGTCCTTCGCTGAACCGGTGCAGCGTGTCTTTGACGACGTGCTTCGTCCGGTGCGTGACGTCAACGTGAGCCACGTCGCCGAGTCCCGTTACGTCATCGAATCGATGTCCTATCGAAGCCGGGTCGATGACGGAATCGAGAGAGCTCTCTATGCGCCCGTGATCAAAGTAATTCGTCGCTGGGGCCAATACGCGCGTCGACTCCAACCTGGCAGCGTGCACCGGTACCTGGCGTATGGATTGGCTGCTCTTGTTGTCACCTTGCTGGTCGTTGCGGTTGCCGGATGAGTGTCGCCCACGATGTAGGCGTGACGGGCGTCGGGGTCCTCCAAGTGGTCGTGATCGGCATCGGCGGACTCGTGCTCCTCGGACTCATGCGAAAAGTCCGCGCCAGAATCGAGGGCCGGGTGGGCGCTCCGGTTCTCCAGCCCCTGCGCGACGTGCGAAAGTTGATGCGTAAGGAACGGCTGCGACCAGAGTTCGCCAGCTGGATCTTCCCGTTGGCTCCCGTCGTGCTCGTGGCGACCGTCACCGTGGCGGCGTTGATGACGCCACTCATCACGACGCATCCCCCCCTCGCCGGCGGGTCCGATCTCTTCGTGGTGGTTTATCTTCTGCTCCTCGGTTCGACATTGGTCGCTCTCGCGGGCCTCGACACCGGTACGGCATTCGGGGGGATGGGCTCGAGCCGGGCGCTCACAATCGGCGCCCTAGCTGAGCCCGCGCTTCTCGTCACGATCCTCGCCCTGTCGGTTTCGTCGCACTCGTCGAACTTCCCCGTAATCGTTCGCGCGACGTTGGCCGACCCCGCAGTCATCATCTCGCCCGCGCGGCTGTTCGCACTGGCAGCCCTTCTCATCGTCATCATCGCCGAGAGTGGGCGCTTGCCAGTGGACAATCCGGCAACACATCTCGAATTGACGATGATCAAGGAAGCGATGATCCTTGAGTACTCCGGACCGGACCTCGCGCTCGTAACACTCGGTGAGGCTATGCGCCTCGCGCTGCTGTTGGGCGTGCTGGTCAATCTGAGTCTTCCGTGGGGCGTCGCCTCGTCCACCTCGGTCGGCGCACTCGCCATCGGAACGATCGTGCTGTGCGCCAAGGTCGCCGCCGTTGCGAGTGCACTCAGTTTCGTCGAAGTCTTCCTGGCCAAGTTGCGTCTATTCCGTTTGCCGGAGCTGTTGGCGGGCGCATTCGTCCTGGCCCTTCTTGGCGTGGTGAGTGGCGTGGTGACGAAGTGAACCATCAGGTGTTCGATAATGTCCTCGGTTTGGGTTGCGGGGTCGTCGTGCTCAGCGCCGTCGTGACGCTCTGGCGACATTCACTTATCGCGATCATCCGCGCCCTTGCCGTTCAAGGCGTGGCTCTGGCGTTGGTGGCGCTGACTCTTGGCCTACACGGTCACGACCGCGGCCTGGAAGTGGTCGCTGGTCTCGTGCTTCTCGCCAAGGGAGTGGTCGTGCCGGCGTTGATCACGAAGGTTGTGCGCCACGATGTCGCGAGTCGCGAGACCGATCCCCTCGTCAACGTCCCCGCGTCCTTGGTTGCGGCCGGCGTCCTAATATTCCTCGCCTTCGCCGCGTCGCGCTCCGTCACGGCCCTTACCTCGAACGCTCCCGGCCGACTCATCCCCTTTGGAATGGCGGCGATGCTCATTGGTTTCTTCGCCCTGGCCACGCGACGCAAGGCGGTGTCGCAGATCGTCGGTCTCCTCCTCGTCGACAACGGCATCGCGCTCGTTGCGTTCCTCGCAACAGCGGGCGTCCCACTGATCGTCGAGCTCGGCGCGTCGCTTGACCTGTTGCTCATCACCGTGGTCCTGCGAGTACTCGCCACCCAGATGCGACGTCGTCTCGGGACCGTCGACCTCGATGGGCTCGCGGAGTTGCACGACTGATGCTGTGGATCATTCTCTTCGTTCCGGTGCTCTGTGCCGCCACCTGCGCGATAGTGACGTGGCGAAAGGCCGTTGGTTGGTTTGGTGTCGCGTCCGCGTCAATCATCACGAGCATGGGCATCGTGCTCGCCGTTAGGGTCGTCCACGGGCGCGCTGCGGTCGGCTACCACGGCGTGCTGCGCGCTGACGCGCTCAGTGCCTTCATGGTGATCGTGATTGGCGTCATCGCTCTGCTCGCCACTTTGCAGGGGGTTCGTTACCTCGAAGCCGAGATCGCAGCGCAGCGGTGTACCACGCGACACGCCTCGCTCTACGCGGTCCTGATCCAGGGATTCCTCGCCACGATGCTCCTCGCCGTACTTGCTGCGGGCCTAGGCGTGATGTGGGTCGCCATCGAAGCGACGACCATCGTGACAACATTCCTCGTTGGGCATCGCAATACCCGTGGATCGTTGGAAGCGTCCTGGAAGTACATCGTCATCTGTTCGGTCGGCATTGCACTTGCCTTCCTCGGCACCGTGCTCGTCTATCTGACCGCGCTGCACGCCCCCCGCCACGGGACCGGTGCTCTGGACTGGACTTCGTTGGTGGCCGGTTCTCATCACCTCGACCCGGGCGTCATGCGGCTCGCGTTCGCTTTGATCGTGTTGGGCTTCGGTACGAAGGTTGGCCTCGCGCCGATGCACAGCTGGTTACCCGACGCCCACAGCCAAGCGCCCGCGCCAGTGTCGGCTCTCATGTCAGGAGTCCTACTGACCGTCGCTTTCTACGCGATTCTGCGCTTCAAGGTGATCGCTGATGGAGCACTCGGCCCCGAATTCGCTCGAACGCTCTTAGTCGTTGTCGGCTTGCTCTCCCTCGTCGTCGCCGCATCGCTCCTGCTCGGTCAGCGCGATTACAAGCGCATGCTCGCCTACAGCAGTGTCGAACACATGGGACTCATCGCACTCGGCGCGGCGGCCGGATCGACGCTGGCGATCGCCGCAGTGCTGTTGCACATCCTGGGACACGGAATTGCCAAGGGGGTGCTGTTCTTGGCCTCTGGGGAGATTCTCCTCGCCGAAGGCACGAGCGAAATAAAGAACGTGTCGGCCCTACTCAGTCGCCGCCCCGTCTTGGGAGGGATTTTCGCCTTTGGCCTCGTGGCCCTGCTGGGTTTTCCACCCTTCAGTCTCTTCGTGAGCGAACTCACGATGTTACGTGCCGAATTTCGGGTTGGCCTCGGTTGGGCGGCGGGTCTCTCGCTCGTCTGCATGGCGGTGATTTTCGGTGCCGTGATGTCCCACGGCCGAGAAATGCTCTTTGGCCCCAAGGGAACGGACGACCCCGCGGTGACGCCCGCATTGGTCGCGGTTCCGCTCATCGGAGGTCTCGCCGCCTGCGCGTTCATTGGTGTGTCGGTCTGGCCCCTCGGTGCGCTACTGCACGCCGCGGCCCACGTGGTGTCACCATGAACGCCGCAATTGAGTTGGGCGAACTCCTCGAATCCTCGGGATCGTTAAGGCGATCGGTACAGGTGTCGAGTGACGAGCTCGTCGAGTTCGCAGCACTGATGTTGGAGCGACGGTACCGGCTCGCTCTGGTGTGCGCAGTCGACACGGGTATCGACATTCGAGTGAACTATCTCTTCGTGACGGGACCACCGGACCGCCGAATCGAGCTCGTGGTGACCACCGCTCGAGACAACGCAGCGGTGCCGTCACTGGCCCGGCTGTCATTTGCCGCGGGCCGATTTGAGCGCGAGATGCGTGATCTCTTCGGTATCGAGCCCGTCGGCCACCCTGCGCCGCACCGACTAGTACTGCATCAACATTGGCCCGAAGGATGGCATCCACTGCGCTACGACGCACCCGCGTCAGTTCCGATGGCCGAGGACAGCGCCTCCTACCCGTTCGTCGAGGTCCAGGGAGCCGGTGTCTACGAGATCCCCATCGGACCTGTCCACGCTGGCATCATTGAACCGGGCCACTTTCGTTTTTCCGTCGTCGGAGAGACGATCCTCAAGATGAAGGCGCGACTGTGGTTCGTGCATAAAGGCATCGAGCGACTCTTCGAAGGTCGCGACTATCAGTTCGGGGTCGAGCTCGCCGAGAAGATTTCCGGGGACAGCGCCGTGGGTCATTCGCTTGCGTTCTGTCGGGCCGCGGAAGAGGCGCTCGGCGTCGCCTTGTCACCACGGGCTGAGGAATTGCGGACTGTGTTACTCGAGCTTGAACGCTTGTATAACCACGTCGCCGACGTCGGCGCCCTCTGCAATGACGTCGGTTTCGGATTGGCCCAGGCGAAAGCGCTTACGCTTCGCGAGCGACTACTTCGGCTCAATCGCGAAGTCACCGGCCATCGATTACTGCGCGGAGGAATAGCCGTCGGGGGTGCCAAGGTGATTACGCTGCCCAGCGCCGAAGTGTTGGACGCAATCGGGAAAGAGTTTGACGCCCTGGTTGCCCTTGCCCGGGGACAGGGGACAGTGATGGACCGATTCAAGGGCACCGGGGTACTTCAGTTGGTGGACGTGGAGGAGATGGGAGTCCTCGGCGTGGCCGCGCGCGCCTCGGGGTCGTCCTACGATGCTCGGCGCGCACATCCCGTCGGCGCCACGTTGGCTGGATTTACCCCGGCACTCTCGACTGAGGGAGACGTGCAGGCACGATTCAACGTCCGCGTCGAGGAGGTCGCTGCGTCACTGAGTATTTTGCGCGACTACTGTTCCTCGTCGGGTGATCTGAGCGTGTCGACAGTTTTGGGCACCATCGCGTCAAATGTTTCGGGTTCGGGCATTGTCGAGGGGTGGCGAGGGGCGATTGTGCATCGGGTTGAAATTGATAAGGGCGTGCTGACGCGGGTCAAGGTAGTCGACCCTTCGTTCTTCAATTGGCCAGCGCTGGCCATTTCGCTGGCCGACACGATCGTCCCCGACTTCCCGCTCGTGAACAAAAGTTTCAACCTGTCCTACGCGGGCAACGACCTATAACCATGAGAGGCGCTGCAATGACGAATACACCCATTTATCAGCTAAAGGCGGAATTCTTCAAGACGCTGGGCCATCCCGCTCGCATACGAGTGCTCGAAGTGTTGAGAGAAGGGGAGCGCTCGGTGAGTGAGTTGGTGCCCGAGATTGGGCTCGAAGCATCGCACTTGTCGCAACAATTGGCGGTCTTGCGGAGATCAAACTTGGTCGAGACACGAAAGCTCGGTACCAGCGTCATGTACTCCGTCTCAAATCCGTTAGTCCATGAACTCCTCGACGTCGCCCGCAAGATTCTGACGTCGTCCTTGGTCGACACTCGCGCACTTCTCGAAGAACTGGAAGCGACGTGATGAATGACGTAGTGGTCTCCGAGACGTTGACTTAAGGCTTAGGTGGCGAGCGAAGGAGCCGGCGCACCTGGACCCTTTTCCGCTATCGGAGCGATCCGGGTGCCGTCACGGCCACGTTCGTTGGGTAGCCCCACACGTTGACAGAGTTCATTCCGCGTGGTAGTGGATTCTGACGCTGGTGGCTGCCCTAAGTTTCTTCCGTGAGCACTTTCAGCAATTCCAATAATGCAGGTCCGTCAACAGTGCGTAAATACAATCAGCGAATGGCTCAGCGGGTGGCCAGACGCGCTCACCTCAACGAGCGCGGCGTGGCGGTGTGTTTCGCGTACAACAACTTGCTCACCTCTCTATTGATTGGCGTTGTGGAAGACGTCGCAGGGTACGTACCGACGGTTGGGGCGGTGATCGAGTTGGCGGTCAGCATTCTCACGTTCTACTTCCACCGCATCGTGCTGGTCACCGATCAGAACGTCTTTGTGTATCGGGACTGGCCCTTCCATTTTCCCGGTAAGCAGCTGGCTGCCTATCCGCGCCATGCGGACCTAGTCAAGCTCGGCAGTCCGAACACAGGCGGTTTCTCTCGGTTCATCCGTCGAGGGCAGCTGACCTTCGACGACGGTCACGTTGTGTATCACGGCATTTTGTGGATTCGCCGCGCGCAGTACATCGTCCAGGAGGGGAACAACCCCACGGGGAGTTAAGCCGCGCAGAGGGAACAACCGGAAAGGTGGGACTCGATCTCATTCGAAGGTGGCGATCAACAGAGTTCTTGTGCCGTCAAGTAGTTCGAAAACGAAGCTCCTAAGAACCCCGACCTTCGTACTTCCGCGGCCGCCGTGGAGGACGCCTTCATTGGCGTACGAAGGTCGCCGAGTAGTTGCTGGCGCTCTGACGTAGCGCCTTGGCGGTACAGGTGTAGCGGACGGGACCCGGAGCGGCTCCGTTCGGGCGCGCCAACGAGACGGTGCGACCGCCAAGAGCGCCTCGAATGACAAACGTCACATAGCGGGGACGAGTAAACGAAAGGACGCCCGCGCTCGTTGAGTCTGCGTACACGATGGTGCCAAAAAGGCTCAGCTGGTATGACTGGCCTGTGTACGTCCCAATCAAGGGGGCGGACACCGAGTAGCCAACAGTCTCTTGGCCCGACTGAGCGAAGACGAGCCTCCGTCGCGCCAAACCGTGCATTCTGACCAAACTTCCGCGAAAAGCCACGGTTTCCCTCTCTCTCCGCTCGTTCCAAGAGTCCTTCCCGT
>JANXXO010000023.1 GCA_025350565.1 Acidimicrobiaceae bacterium | reverse complement strand
AACCTTCGTCCCTCACGCGGCGTTGCTGCGTCAGACTTTCGTCCATTGCGCAAGATTCCCCACTGCTGCCTCCCGTAGGAGTCTGGACCGTGTCTCAGTTCCAGTGTGGCTGATCGTCCTCTCAGACCAGCTATCCGTCGTTGCCTTGGTGGGCCATTACCCCGCCAACAAGCTGATGGACCGCGAGCCCCTCCCAAAGCGAAAAAACATTTCTTTCATCAATCATGCGATCATTGAAAGTCATCCGGTATTAGCACCGGTTTCCCGGTGTTATCCCAGTCTTCGGGGCAGGTTGCTCACGTGATACTCACCCGTTCGCCACTAAATCTTCCAGAGCAAGCTCCTTGGATTCCGTTCGACTTGCATGTGTTAAGCACGCCGCCAGCGTTCATTCTGAGCCAGAATCAAACTCTCCATCAAGATTTTTCGAGGACCGAAGTCCTTTACGAATCAGAGAGCCAGATGAGTGACTCTAATACTCACCTGACAACAACGAGTTTCCACGGGGTGGTCTCGTTGCCTACTGCAATACTTCTTTTGACGAACGACGCGTCCTGTTAGATCAGTCCATCGTCGCCCGTACTGGCTTTTGGCTCTCGTTCTTCCGTTTTCAAGGAGCGACGTCACACATGACCGAAGTCAGCGGTGCGAAGTACACCATCTCAGGATTTCTCCGTCGAATCCGTGGCTAAATTCCTTCAGCCACAGGGATGCCCACCTTATCAGCGCCGTTTACCAGGGTGCAAATCGCATCTGGCCGCGGTCTCTGCGGTGGGATAACCAGAGTAGCAGGTTGTGACGAGTGCGGTGAACACTTCGTCGCTATGACGACGCGCCACCCGCGTCGTGGGTCACGTTCGTCGCCGGAGCGCTCAAGCGTGCGTACTCGACGAAGGCGCTAAGGGTTCCGATCAGGCGCATCTCTTCAATCGTGCGCGCGCGTGAATTAAGGAGGGCCTCGGTGCAGACCAGGAACGCTACACACCGAGCGCGACTCACCGCCACGTTCAGTCGGTTACGCGAGAAGAGGAACTCCGGTCCGCGCGGCATGTCGTCACTGGTGGAGGTCGTCATGGTGAAAAAGACCACGGGCGCCTCGCGGCCCTGAAACTTGTCGACGGTGCCCACTTGGACCTCCCTCAAATCGGCCTCGGCGTCGAAGCGTGCTCGAAGAAGATCGACTTGGTCGTTGTAGGGCGCCACCACCATGAAATCGTTGGCCTGCAGCGCCGCGCGCTGACCGTGCTGATCGACCCACGACGTGCCGAGCATGGCCTTCACTTGGGCGACCACGATGTCGGCCTCTTCCTCCGACTCGGTGGAGCGCTCTGTGTGTAGGGCCTCCAGCCAGCGCAGTCCCGTGCCGAACTCGGTGGACTGTTGCTCGCACGATTCGTGACTAGAGAGGCGGCCCTCGTAGATTTGCGCCGAGATGAACCGACAGACGTCGGGATGCATCCGACGGGTCTCGGAGATAAACACCCCGTTCGTCGAGGGCAGTGTTGCGTGGTCACGCAAGATGTGCTCGAGCACGCTCGCGCCCGAACCATTCGGGTGTTCGGCTTGCGCGACTTGGGGAAGCTGCAGCGGGTCGCCGAGCAGGATCAGATTCTTGGCGCCGTTGGCCGAGGCAATGGCATCCGCCAGGGCGAGTTGACCGGCCTCGTCGACCACCAAGACGTCGACGGGAAATGGTCGCAGGCCCGGACGCGCCCACAACCACGTGGTACCGGCCACCAAGTTGTACGTCGCGCTCTCGGCATCGGTGCCGCCGGTGGCGTAGCGCACTCCCTCCAGTGCGCCCGATTTGGGCTTCGCGCCCCGACGATGGGCCTTCAGGAGGTGGAGCTCGCCCTTCTGCGCGAAGACCTCGTAGGTGGCGTGAAAAAGATTGTCGATCGCCGCGTGACTCATGGCGGTAATACCGACGCGCTTACCCGATTTGATGAGGTGATAGATGATGTGCGATCCGCTGTAGGTTTTGCCGGTCCCCGGCGGCCCTTGCACCGCGACGAAACTCTCATCGAGGTCACCAACCCAGCCGAGCATGGTGTCCAGGTCGTCGCTGAAGACGCCGTTCGCCGGTCCGCGTCCGCTGAGGAATCGTGGCGGGTTGCGCGCCAGGAGTTCCAGGGAGACCCGGCTCGGTGGGTCTCCTTCGACCGCGTTGACGATCTGTTCGGCGAGATGGAAGAGCACGCCCGCTTTCTCTTGGGGGCCAACGTAGTCATCGATGGTCATCACCGAAGGCACCGAGCCGCTCTCTTCGTCTCGTTCTTTCCATCGCATCGTCAGTCGGCGCGCCGCCAGGTCAATGTCGGGAAGGTAGCCGTACCCTCGCTCGATGCCGACGCCCGTGTACAGCACGTTCTTCTTCTTCGCGAAGGCCGGATCCACTGGCTGTTCGGGCCAGGTGAAGAGGGCGTTCCTCGCGTCAACGCCCCGACTGATCACGTCCTCGAAGCCCTCGAAGTGGAGATTGGCGATGAAATTGGGGTCGTCGTACAGCGCACTGAACTCCGAGGCCGCCTGGGCGAACTTCGGTTCCGTGTTGGCGCTTCGTTCACGGCGCCAGTAGTTCAAGAGGTCACCGAGCAAATGTTGGGGACTCTCGTCCCCGAACTGGCGCAGACGTTCGACCAGTTCGTCGGTGTCGAGTAGAAGTTCGTCCTCGTCCTGCACGGCCTCGCGCCAATCAAGTGCGTCCGGTCGGTGCTGCACCAGCCAGTCGCGTAGCGAAAGGGTCGCCGCGACGTCGTCTTCGTTGTAGCGCGCGATGTTGTCGAGCAAGGTCGCGTCGAGCGACGTCATGTAGTGGTCGTATTCGACCACCGCGCCCGCACCTTGCTCAATGCCCCCGCGCCGCTCGAAGCCGCTCAGTCGTTCGAGATACTTCAGTCCGTACGATTCGGTGCCCACCCGCACTGCGTTGCGGGCGATCACGAAAAGGTCGACGAAGAGCCCCGTGGTCACGAGCGCGGTGAGCAGCGTCTCACTCTCCGTCCCTGCGGTCAGGCGCTCGAGCGCCGAACGTTCGGTGTGGTTGTAGTGGTACACGTGCATCAGCGGATAGATTTCGCGCCGTCGGGCGAGGAAGGTCACCAACTCCTTGACCATCAGCGCCTGTGCGGCGAGATCGTGCGCCCAGCGCGCGTCGTAGACCCAATGACCGGTGTCGTCTTGGTAGTAGAGACCACTCAAGAAGAAGAGGTCGTGTTGGGCGCTCCAGAACGGATGACCTTCGAAGTCGAAAAAGACGTCGCCACCGTCGGGTGCCGGCAAGAGATCGAAACCGTGACCGTAGACGGGATCGTCGCTCGCCTCCACGAGTTCGAAGACGGGGGGCTCCGAGGGATTCGTGCGCGAGGCAACCTGCAAGGAGGCCTGACGGCGCAGACGCAGAAGGTTCTCCGCGCGCAGGTCCGCGACGTCGTCTCGTCGCGCCGAGAGTTCGACGACGGTACCGACGCCGGCCGCTTCGAGAGCCAGTCGATCAGGCGGGCGAATATTTGCCACGTAGACCAAGGAGTCTTCGCCGCGCCACCGCGATTCGCAGATCTCATTGAATTCGCAGTAGTCGCAGTGCGAGCACGGAATGGGGCGCGTCCCTTCAATGAGGTCAACGTCCAACAGATGGGCCAATTGCGCGCGGAGGCGACGCCAATACGGCCGGAACTCTTCTACCCGCAACGACTCCTGGGCGCCCGAGCCGAGCCAGAGGTGCATGGTGCGCGGGGGCCGACCCGTAAGGGCTTCGAGCGCGTCGGCGTAAAAACAGAGCTGGAGCACGTGGCCGGGCTTTGCTTCGGTTCGGGTGAGTTTCGCGTCGACCGGCTCGTACTGGCAGAACCCGTCGTCGGGCGACTCGACGCGAACCAGAAAATCGGCGATGCCTCGGATGCCCTCGTGGACGAAAGGCATCTGATAGATGACGTCAACGCCGCGTTCCAGGGGATTGCCGACGCGCGCCACCCACTGCACGAAGGTCTCATCGACGTTACGGCCGGGCACTTGATAGACCGATTGCCCTTCGTTCTCCAAACTCAGCAAACAGTGCTGTTCGTGGGTCGAACCCTTTTCGATGAGGAGTTCGGCGAGCGAGCCCAGAGGTCGCGGTTCCAGCATCAGGGCTCCGGCGTCGGCCTGGTTGCGAAGCGTGAGGAAATGGCCACATTCGAGCCACGCCGTAATCTTCGACGGGGTAATCAGTCGCTCAGCCATACATCCTCATCGTTGGTAGGGGGCCAGTACGCCCCTCGAACACTGTGGCGGCGCCGTGTGACACGACGTTGACCGCGACGATCAGAGTCGCGCCAGAGCTGACGAACGCGAGGCATCCAGTCGACGGCGCTGCGCCGGGGCCGCCAGCGGGCCCGCCGCACCCGGTGACGATCGACGGCGAAGTGATTCGCCCTCGGCGAAGAGTGGGCCAAATCGCTTCACCTCGTCGTGGGCCTCGACGACGTCGGCAAACGAAGCGTTGGTCGTCACGGACTCGCCCACCAATCGCCCGACGAGTTCGTGGGCCTGACGAAAGGGCATTCCTTCTCGCACGAGCTCGTCGGCGATGTCGATGGCCACGAGAAAGTCGTCGTTCGCAGCGGACTTCGCGACCTCGCCGTGGAAGATGAGCGAACCGTAGGCGCCGCCCAGGGCACGCAGCACCAGCAGCACGTGGCGAACCGAATCGAAGAGTGGTTCCTTGTCCTCTTGGAGATCGCGATTGTACGACAGGGGCAGCCCCTTCAGGGCGGCTAACAGTCCGGTCAGGTTCCCGATGAGGCGACCACTCTTCGCCCGGGCGAGTTCGGCGACGTCAGAGTTTTTCTTCTGCGGCAGCATCGAGGAACCGGTCGTGAACGCGTCCCCGAGCGTCGCGAAATTGAACTCTCGGGTCGTCCAGAGGATCAACTCTTCACCCATGCGCGAGAGGTGCACGCCCAACAAGGCAATAGCGAAGAGCGTTTCGGCCACGAAGTCGCGATCACTCACCGCGTCGAGCGAGTTCGCGAAGGTCGAGCCAAAGCCCAGTGCGCGAGCGGCTACGTCGGGATCGATCGGCAGTGAGGTTCCGGCGAGGGCACCGGCACCCAACGGCGACACCTCCAATCGGTCCCGTGCGTCGAGCAAGCGATCGACGTCGCGCAAGAGCGACCAGGCGTGGGCGTTCAGTTGATGAGTCAAGAGGATGGGTTGCGCCCGCTGCAGATGGGTGTAACCCGGCAAGCAGGCGTCGACGTTATCGTCGCCCAGCGTCACCAGGACGTCAATGAGGGCGAGACACGACGCGGCGACGTCGGTCAGGGCGTCGCGCGTGAATAGGCGCATGGTGGTCGCGATCTGATCGTTGCGGCTCCTCGCGGTGTGCAGTTTCGCACCCACGTCGCCGGCCATTTCCGTGACGCGTCGCTCAATAGCCATGTGTACGTCTTCGTCGCTCGCGTGGCGGATGAACGTCGCGCTCTGGAACTCCTGGGCCACAGCGTCCAATGTCGTACGCAGCGTGTCGCCTTCACTGGCGCTCAACAGTCCGGTCGCCACGAGACCGGCCACGTGGGCTTTCGATCCGCGGATGTCGTGCGCGTAGAGCACGTGGTCGAAGGAGTAACTCTCCGAGAGGTCCCAGAGGGTTTCGTCCATCGACGAACTGAACCGCCCACTCCAGAGCGTCACGACAGCGGTGGCGTGGCGTTCTTGGCACCCTGGCGAGCGGCCCAAGTCTTCACGCCTAAGCCGTAAATCTTGACGTAGCCCTCCGAGTCGGCGTGGCGAAAGGTGTCAGCGGCGTCGTAGGTCGCCAGGCCGTAATCGTAGAGCGCCTTGGGACTGCGACGTCCCACGATGCGCATCAGTCCGGGCGCTTGGAAGAGCAGTCGGACCTCGCCGGTGACGTGGCGCTGCGTCTCGGCCATGAAGGAGTCGAGGGCTTCCTTCAGCGGGGAGAACCACATGCCGTCGTACACCAGTTCCGACCAGCGGGTCTCCAATCGTCCCTTTTCGTGGTGGACGTCGCGCTCGAGGACGAGGTCCTCGAGGTCGGCGTGGGCCGCGATCAACGCGAGGGCCGCCGGACACTCGTAGACCTCGCGACTCTTGATCCCTACTCGGCGGTTTTCCACCATGTCGAGTCGTCCAAAGCCGGTGGCGCCGGCGCGCGCGTTGAGCAACTGGATGAGATCGGCCAACGGTAGCGACACGCCGTCAAGTGCGACGGGGACGCCGGCGTCAAAGCTCAAGGTGAGCTCCACCGGCTCGCGGTTGGTGACGCGCGTCAGCGTGTACGGCTCCTCGGGCGGGGCCGCCCACGGGTCCTCCATCGCGCCGCATTCGATCGCTCGCCCCCACAGGTTTTCGTCGATCGAGTAGATCTTCTCCTTGGTGGCGCGAATCGGGATCTCCCACTTCTCGGCGTAGTCGACCGAGTCCGCGCGGGTCATTCCCCAGTTTCGAGCGGGAGCGAGCACTTCGAGGTCGGGCGCCAACGCGTGGGTGCCAACCTCGAAGCGAACCTGGTCGTTGCCCTTGCCCGTGCACCCGTGGGCCACGGCCTGCGCGTCAAAGACGCGAGCCTGGGCGACTAGGTGACGAACAATGACCGGACGCGACAATGCGGACACGAGCGGGTACTTGTTCTCGTAGCGCGCGTTGGCGAAGATGGCCTTGGCGCAGAACTCCTCGGCCATCTCGTGGCGCGCGTCAACCAGTACGCACTCGAGGGCGCCGGCCGCCAGAGCTCGCGCCTTGATGTCCTCGAATGGTTCGTCGCCGTCGAAATCTTGACCGACGTTCACTAGTACGCAGACCACCTCGACGCCCCACTCCTCGATCATCCAGCGAACGGCGACCGAGGTGTCCAGCCCACCGCTGTAGGCGAGGACGACGCGCTTGGTCATGGCAGTTGCACTTTCTTGGTGGACTGCGAATCCTCTAAGCCCGCGAGCTCGCGGAACTCCGTGGCGAGGGACATCCCGCCCCGCTTTTCGTCGGCGATCACCAACACCGTGTCGTCGCCGGCGACGCTGCCGAGCACTCCTTCGAGCGCGCTGCGGTCGAGGGCGGAGGCGACCACGTGCGCGCAGCCCGGCGGGGTGCGGATGACCACCAGGTTCTCGGAACTCTCCACCGAGACCACCCACTCCCCCATCATCCGTCGAAGATGGTCGAGTGGAGCGTGCGTGAAGGTGGACGCGGTCGCCGTGACGATACGTCGAACGCCATTTTCGTCGCGGACTTTGATGGTGCCCAGTTCTTGCAGGTCACGAGTGACCGTTGCTTGGGTGGCCGAGATACCCTCGGCCTGTAGTCGCGTGACGAGCTGGGCCGCCGTCGAGATTCTCTCGCGTTCGATGAGTTCGCCTATTCGGTGTTGACGCTGTGTCTTGGTCATGACTTCTCCTCTTTAATCCAACGAAGGACGCCCATCATGGCTGATCGACGGTGAAATACCTGGCGCCACACCAGTGACTGCGCACTGTCCAGCACCGCGTTCGTGATCTCGTCGCCGCGATGAGCGGGTAGACAGTGCATCACGACCGTGCGTGTTTTGGCGATCTTGAGGAGCTGCTCATCGACGCGGTAGGCCGAGAGATCACGGCGCCGTTGGTCGGTCTCGTTCTCCATGCCCATCGAGACCCACGCGTCGGTGTAAATCACGTCGGCGCCGCGAACGGCGTCACTCGCGGAGTCAGTGAGGCGTAGTGTCCCCGGTCCCGCCCGGAAAGGATCCTCGGCGCCACCTTTGACCAGTTGATACCCCGCCGGGGCACCGACCGTGACGTTGACGCCGAGGCGCAACAGAGCGACCGCGAGCGACCGCGTGACGTTGGTCGCGTCGCCCACGTAGGTAACTTCGAGTCCGGCGAGCCCGTGCACGTCACCCTTGGCGAACTGGTCCGCCACGGTGAGCACGTCGGCCACGGCCTGCGTGGGGTGGGCGGCACCGCTCAACAGGTTGATGAGCGACATCCGATCGTTGGTGGCGCCGCGGATGCGCTCGAAGACCGCGTGACTACGTACGCGCAAGGCGGCAATGGCGTACATCTCGGCCAAGGTGCGACCGACGTCTTCGGCGCATTCGCGACTGTCGAGCCCTACTTCGTCGTTGCCGAAGAACGTCGCGTAGCCACCCAACTCGTGGACGGCACTCGAACTCGACGCCCGCGTGCGCAGACTCGGTCGCTCGAAGAGCAGTGCCACTCCTTGGCCCTTCAGCGTCTGGTCATCGAACGGCGAGGTGGCGAGTTCATAAATGGCGTCAAGATCGCTGTCGTCGAGTTGTGCGACGGTGATGAAATGTCTGGTCATGGCACCACTTCGGTCGTGGGAATCGTACGGGCGAGGGCGTCGCGCAAGGCGTGGCGTCGCGTGCCGTTGGCGAGCAAGATCCTTTGGGCGCCGCCTTCTAGGGCATCCAAGGCGGCCGAGAGCTTGGGGTACATCCCATCACGGGCCGCTCCCGAGCGTTGCAGCTCGACAATGTCGTGCGCGGTCATCGAGGGCAGGGCCGACGCGGGGTCGTCCGGATCGGCGCGTACCTGGTCAATGTCGCTCAACAGCACCAACACCTCGGCGTCGAGTTGGTGCGCGAGTGCGCCGGCGACGGCGTCGGCGTTGCAGTTGAGGGGCGCGCCGAACTCGTCGAGTCCGATGGGACTGACGACGGGGCTGAGTTGCTTGCCCCAGAGCACGTCGAGTAGAGCCGGATCGACGTCGGGTCGCGCGCCGACGCGGTCCAAAGGGTCACCGATCGACGTCGAGCGAAGGAACGAGGCGTCCGATCCATTCACGCCCACGCAGCTGAGACCGGCCGCATTGAGGGCCGCCACGATGCGGACGTTGACTTCGCTAAGGGCCATGATGACGTAGCGCAGTGTCTCGGCCGTGGTGATGCGCAGCCCCTCATGGAACGCACTCTCGAGGCCCACGCGCTCGAGCAACGCGGCGATTTGCGGTCCCCCGCCGTGCACGACCACCACGTTGACGCCGCGACCTTGCAACTGCCGCATATCGGAGGCGAGGTCGCTCAGTACCGCGGAGGTGGGCTCTAACGAGTCGAGGGCGTGCCCACCGAGTTTGACCACGACGCAGTTCACGGCGTCAGCCCCGTGAGGGGAAGGCCGAGCGTCTCGTCGCGTCCGGTCGCCACGTTCCAGGCCTGCACCGCTTGACCGGCGGCACCCTTCAAGAGATTGTCAATCGAACTCATGACCACGAGCCAACCGGTTCGCGCGTCGGCGCGCACCGAGACGAAACAGAGATTGCTGCCTACCGGATCCTTCAAGGTGGGTGGTTCGTCGGTGACCACGACGAAGGGGTCGCCGGCGTAGGTCTCTCGTAGAACCGCGAGGGCCGACTCGGTCGTCATCGCCGGATCGGTCATGCGGCCGTAGGCGGTCACCAGCATGCCGCGTGACGTGGCCACTAGGTGCGGCGTGAAGAGGAGCTGGGCGTCGAGTTCTTGCTGCATCTCGGGCGTGTGTCGATGCGCGACGAGTCCGTAAGCCTCGGCGTTACCCGAGAGACGCGAGAAGTGCAGTCGATCGGCCAAGGCGCGTCCGGCGCCCGACGTGCCGCTCAGGGCGTTCACCACGATGCCCTTTCGCTCAATGAGGTCTCGATCGAGAAAGGGACCGAGAGCGATTGCGGTCGCGGTCGGGTAACACCCGGGCACGGCAATCAACGTCGCGCCCACGAGGTCCTTGCGATGACGTTCCACCAGTCCGTAGACCGCGTCGGCGAGCAACGCGGGCGCCGAATGCGCCTCGCCGTACCACTGCTCGTAATCGGCGCTGTTCTTCAGCCGAAAATCGGCCCCGAGGTCGACCACCACGACGTGGCGCGCGAGCAAGGTCGGTACGAAGCGCTGACTCTGCCCGTGCGGGAGGGCCACGAAGGCCACGTCCAAGTCGTGGTCGAAGACGGCGTCCGAGCGGGTGAAACGCTGGTCGGGAAAGACCGCCGCGAGAGCGGGCACGTGGTCCCCGATTCGCTTCCCCGCGTTGGTCTCGCCGGTCGCTACAACGAGCTCCAGGTCCTGGTGGGACGTGCATAGTCGCATCACCTCCGACCCGGCGTACCCCGTGGCGCCAATGACTCCAACACGCATAGTGACATTTTATGCACAAGAAGACATAAAAACGCAAATATTTCACCTCGTGACTAGAGTTGAAGGATGTCACGACGGGGTTGGGCCCTATTTCTGGCGATGGCGGTCATTTGGGGAATCCCGTATCTGCTCATTCGCGTCGCCGTACGCCAGCTCGATCCGGGGGTCATGGTCCTGCTTCGCACCGGGCCGGCCGCACTCTTGTTGGCTCCTCTCGTCCTCGCGCGTCGCCAACTTCCCGTCCTGGTGGCGAACTTCAAGTGGATCGTGCTCTTCGGTGTCGTGGAGTTCGGCGTCCCGTGGTATCTCATGTCCACCGCCGAGAAACACATCTCGAGCTCGCTCACCAGCCTGCTCATCTGTTGCGTACCGCTCTTCGCCGTGCTGGCCCAGAAACTGCGCCGCACGAACGAGTACATCGCGCCGAAGCGCTACTGGGGCCTGGGTATTGGAGCCCTCGGTGTCGCGTTACTGGTCGGCCTCGATCTGCGCGGCGGTTCCATCACGTGGATTGGCCTCATGATGGGAGTTTGTCTGGGCTACTGCGTAGGACCCATCATTCTCAGCACCAAACTGGCGCACGTGCCCGGCGTGGTGGTCGTCGCCGGAGCGACCGCGGTCGTCGCGCTGTGTTGGATTCCCTGGGGCATCGCGCACTGGCCAACCCACGTGTCGGGCGAAACGTGGAGTTGCATGGCGGTGTTGAGTGTGGTCTGCACCGCGACGGCCTTCCTCGTCTTCTTCGAGCTGGTGAAAGAGGTGGGATCCTCGAAGTCGGTCGTGGTCACCTACTTCAACACGGCAATCGCCGTGGCGCTCGGCGTGGTTGGACTCCACGAATCACTCACCGCCGGCATTATCTTCGGTTTTCCACTGGTGCTCGTTGGTTGCATCTTCGCCACCAGCGGATCGAAGGGCGTGGCCCCGCCAGAGCTACTCGACGAAGTCGGCCGAGACCTTAACCTCGCCGTCGACCAACAGCCAGAGTGAACGGGCCGCGCTCGCGAGCGTGACCTCGTGACCGCCTTCGACCGGACCGTGGTGAATCACGCTGACCCACGAGGCGGGCGTCGAGACCACTTCGGTAACGGCTTGCCACACGGCAGCGTTGTTGACGTGGCCCACGATGTCGACGTCGGCCCGTCGAAGCGGCCACGCCCTGGTCATGACGCCCTCGGGCACCAGCGGCGCCGGGACGCGCCCCGAGACTTTTCGTCCTCGCATGGCCTCACCGTAGACCTCGATGAAAGAGGGCCGCAGGCGGACCGGACGACCCGTGGGATCAATGGGCACCCAGAGGGCGACCGTTTCTAGCAGCAGCTCGTCCCCGTCATAAACGTTCGTTCGTCGCTCGGCCCACGCCGCCCCGCTTCCGCCGCACCAGGTGGTGAGGGTCACTTCGTCTTTGTACTTCGGCCACCGCCCACCCACGGGAGTTCGGATCGAGGTCCGTCGCACGACCCAGGTGTCGGTTGAGTCAATGCCGGCGTCGTCCCAGTCGTCGGTCGCGACGTCTTGGAGCATTCGCGCGAGTCCGTCCAAGCGGAGCACGCCCGCGCTGTCGGCGTCGCCCAATCGAACGGGGAACTGCCCGCTGTAGCGGCGACCCTCACTACTCGGCGCCACGAACTCCATCACGGGTGGCGACGCCTCACTCAACGAAGTACGGCGCCGAGCGTCTCGGCCGCGGCGATCAATCGGCCTCGGGTACTCGCCACCTCTGCTTCGTTGAGCGTGCGCTCCATTGAACTCAGCCGCACGCTGTAGGCGAGACTTCGGGTGTCGGGTGGCAGCGACGTGCCCTCGTAGACATCGAAGAGTTCCACCCGTTCCACCAGTTCGGACGTCGCGCGGAGCTCGTGCGCGAGATCGGCCGCGTGCACCGTACGCGGCGTGACGAACGCCAGGTCGATCACGGCGCTCGGGTAACGCGTCGGGATGGCCGAGAACTCTTCACGACGCCGGGCGAGCTCGCGATTAGCGAGCACGTCGAGGTCGAGATCGACCAGCCCCACGCGTTGGGTCGTCGGCGCCGATGACACGGCGTCGAGCAGCGCTCCGTCAACTTCACCAACGACGCCCAGCACGGCGCCCGTGGCGCGGTCCACGAGCTCAGCCGCCCGCGTGGGGTGTAGTCCCCGAGGCGGGGACAGCGTTTGGCGAACGACCACGTCGGCGAGACCGAGTCGGGCGGCGAGTACGGTCCACAACGCAACGGCCGAACGGGCGTCGTCGCTCGCGCGACCGAGCACGATCGTGAGGCGCTCGGTTTCCAAGGGCAGATCGAGGGCAATCGCGCCACCTACCCCACCCTTGGTCATTCGGGGGACCGAGGCACCCTCGGGGTGAGCGAACACGTTACCGAATTCGCACAGGACCACGCCGCCAACGCCACGCTCGGTGTTCTTCGCCCAGACGCGCGCGAGCCCGGTAAGCAGCGTGGCGCGCAACACGGATTCCTCCGAGGCCAGCGGGTTCGTGATGCGCACGCGCGGTGCGCCACGATGCAGGAGGTCGAATTCGGCGTCAGAGCCGAGGGTGGGCGTCCAACATTCGTACGCACCGAGATTCACGACGACGTCGCGCAGCACACGTCGAAGCGACTGTCGCGGGGTGAGACCACCGGGCTCGGGCCACGTGGGCGTACGGCGAGGCAGACGTCGATAGCTGTGCTGACGAGCAATCTCCTCGATGACGTCCGCTCGTCCGGCCGCGTTGGTCCGTACGTCGGGTCGAGCCGGCGGCGCCGTGACGGTGAGTTCGCGGCCCTGGACGCTGACCTCGAAGCGCAACCCGCGAAGCAACGCGGTCGCCTCTTCGACGGGGATGGCCACGCCGAGCAGTCGTTCGATGTCGCCGTCGCGAATCGTCACCGTCGAGGGCGTCGGCAGGTCGCCACGCACGTCGAGTGGCGCGGCGAACCACTCGAGCTCGGGACTGCTCTCACGAAGAATGGCGACGAAGCGCGCCGCGGCGCGAAGCGCCAACTCAGGATCGACGCCACGTTCGAAACGATTCGACGCCTCACTGCGCACGCCGTGACGCTTGGAACTGCGAGCGATGCTCATCGGATCGAAGTAGGCCGCTTCGAGTAATACGTCGGTCGTGGTGGCGGAGATCTCACTCGAGGCGCCGCCCATGATGCCGGCCAACCCGAGGACACGGTCGTCGCCGTCCACAATGACGCAGTCCTCGCCCGTGTCACCGAGTCCGCGCCCGTCGGTGGCCAACGAACGCTCCACGCCGTCCAACGTCCGCAGCGTCTCCCCGGTCCGAGCTCGGCGGGCCCGGAGGGTCCGCTGGGCGACGTTTGCCGCGTCGTAGGGGTGGGTGGGCTGTCCCAGTTCGAGCATGACGAGATTGGAGGCGTCAACGACATTGGAGATGGGACGCATGCCGGCACTGAGCACCCGGCGCTTCACCCACCCGGGTGACTCGCCCACTCGCACGTGGCGTAGTACTGAGACCGTCAACCGGCCGCATAGGTCGGGGGCGTCGATAGCGACACTCGCGAACGAGGCGCTCGTCTCTAAGGAGTTTGGCGCGGCCAGGGCCGGCACTCGAAGCTCGCGGCCGAGTCGTGTCGCGAGGTCGCGCGCCACGCCCTCGACGGACCAGGCGTCGGGACGATTGCCTTCGACCGTGATGTCAAAGACGACGTCGGGGATGATGGCGAGGGCTTCGAGCAGTCCCATGCCCACCACCGGGTCGATGAGATTGTCGAGCAACATGAGTCCGCGGTGATCGTCGCCCAGTCCTAGTTCGGTCGCTGAGCACAACATGCCGTTGGAGGTCACGCCGCGCATGCTTCGCTTGGCGATCTCGAAGCCGCCGGGCAGGACGGCGCCAATCGGTGCCAAGGGGACGTGGTCGCCCACCGAGATGTTGGTGGCTCCGCAGACAATCTCTAACGGTCCCTTCGCCGCGTCCACCACGACCAGGCGGACTCGGTCCGCCCCTTCGATGGCGCGAATCTCATCGATGCGGGCGACGACCACTTTGTCGAGTCCCTCCCCCACGATCTCGGTACCCTCCACGACGAGACCGAGGTCGTCGAGGATGACGCGCAGTTCTTCGGGCGACTCGGTGATATCGACGAACTCCGAGAGCCACGATAGGGCGATCTTCACGAGAACTCCGCCAAGAATCGCGAATCATTTTCAATGAGGGCCCGCATATCGGCGATTTGGTGGCGCATCTGGGCGCATCGGTCAATACCGAAACCGAAGGCGAAGCCGCTCCACTCGTCGCCGTCAATACCAACGGCGTCGAGCACCGCAGGGTCGAGGACGCCGCACCCGCCGAGTTCAATCCAACCCGTCTGCGAACAGGTGCGACACCCTTCGCCTCGACATATCGTGCAGGTGACCTCGAACTCGGCCGATGGTTCGGTGAAGGGGAAGTAGCCGGGACGAAGGCGCGACTCGATGTCGGGACCAAAGTAGGCGCGCGTGAAGGTCTCGATGACCCCCGCGAGATCGGCGAAGGAGATCCCCCGGTCGACGACCAGACCTTCAATCTGGTGGAAGGTGGCCAGGTGTCGTGCGTCGGGCGTATCGCGGCGATAACAGCGTCCGGGCATCACTGCGTGAATGGGCAGCGAGTGGTTGGCCACGGCCTCTTCCATCAAGTGAATTTGCGTGGGCGAGGTGTGGGTGCGAAGTACGACGGTCTCTGGTTCGCCGAGGTCGACGTAGAAGGTGTCCCACATCCCGCGCGCCGGGTGGGCCGGCGGGATGTTGAGCGCTTCGAAGTTGTACCAGTCGCTCTCCACTTCGGGACCCTCTGACACGCGAAAACCCATGGCCACAAAGACGTCTTCGAGTTCACGTTGCGTGATGGCGACCAGACTCGGATGGCCCACCGACGCGGGCCACACGACGTTGGCCACGACCACGTCGCCGAGGTCTAAGCGGTCACCAGCCAGGGCGTCGGCGCGCGCTTCGTCAGCGAGGACCGCCCGTCGACCGTCGAGCGCACTTTCGACGACACGGCGCGCTTCTTGCAGACGCGCTCCGGCGTCCTTACGGTCCTCGGGCGCGAGGACGCCCAGGGTTTTTTGCAAGGTGGAGAGCAATGAACGTTTTCCGGTGAGCTGTGGCTCGGCCTCACGCAGCTGATCAATCGTGGCCAGTTCCGCGATTGTCGCGAGCAGTTCCGCCGTCTGATCGGCGAGATTGTCCAGTGGTGAGGAGGTCATGACGCTTAAAGGCTAGGGGGTGGCGAGGACGAAGTGGCGACTTCGCGCTGGCGCAGCGCCTCGAAGGCAACGAGTGACGCGGCGACCCCTGCGTTGAGTGACTCAGTCGCGCCGGCCATGGGGATGGAGATCGAGCCGGAGAATCGCGCGACGGTTTCGCTCTCCAGACCGCTCGCCTCGTTGCCAATGCCGACGAGCGTCGCACGCGAGAAGTCCACGTCGCGAAATGAGGCGCCGCCGCGCACCACGGTGGCGAGCGTGTTCGCTCCCCCCGCGGTGAAGTGGGTCAATGTTCGCTCGAGTGTCGCCACGACGATCGGAAGATGAAAGGCGGAGCCGGCCGTGGCGCGAAGGGTCTTCGGATTAAACGGATCGACCGATTGGCCCGTGAGGACGACGGCCTTGGCTCCGGCCGCGTCGGCCGACCGGATGATGGTGCCCACGTTGCCGGGGTCGCGAAGATCGTGCAGCACCAGGGTCAGACCCGTGACCGTCAATGCTTCAACTTCGAGGTGCTCGAAGCGCACGGCCGCGAGTACCGGCTGGGGCGTCTGGGCGTCGGCCACTTTGGCGAGCACGCCCGCCTCGAGCGAAAAGACCCTCACGCCAGCTTTCGCCGCGCGAGCACATAGATCGGCCAGTGACGCGGTCGTTGCCTCGGCGCCGTCCAGGTAGATCGCTTCAAATTCGACGCCACTCTCAAGCGCGGCGTGCACGAGGTCGGGTCCTTCGAGGACGCACACGCCTTCGCTCCACCGCAGTGATCGCTTTTGCACGAGTCGCCGGAGGCGACGTACTCGCTGGTGCGACGCGCCTAACGCCTCGATGAGTACTACTTCACCAATGCGGCGCCAGCCTGAGCGACGATGGCCGAGAAGGCCGCGTTGTCGTTCACGGCCAGATCGGCGAGGATGCGACGGTCGACCTCAATACCGGCGGCGTTGAGACCGGCGATGAAGCGGCTGTAGCTCATGCCGTGGGCGCGGGTGCCGGCGTTGATCCGCTGAATCCAAAGACGACGCATGTCGCCCTTGCGTGCGCGACGGTCGCGAAAAGCGTAGACACCGGAATGTTGGACGGCCTGGTTGGCCGAACGGAAGGTGCGACTGCGGTCACCGTAGTAACCCTTCGCCTCTTCAAGTATTGCCTTGTGGTGCTTCTTGGCGTTTACTGCCCTTTTTACTCGTGCCATATCGGTTCCTCTTTCCTAACTCGTGCTCTACAGGCCCATGAGGCGTTTGGTCTTCTTCTCCAACGCCTTGCTGAGATCGGTCTCGCGACCAAGTCGACGGGCGCGAACTGACGACTTCTTCTCCATGAGGTGACCGCGAAAGGCCTTGCCTCGGCGCAGTTTTCCACTGCCGGTCACCTTGATGCGTTTCTTCGCACCACTATCGGTCTTCATTTTTGGCATCTCTACTCCTCTATCGACACTTCGACCGATTGGCTCGGCGAAACGTCTGGTATCTCTGCGGCTATCGGGCTCTCAGCCACTTTGGGCTTCGCCTTCTTTTCTGGTCCGAGGACCATGATCATGTTGCGGCCATCAAGTTTCGCGGCTGATTCGACCTTGGCGACGTCGTCCAACTTCTCGACGATGCGGTCCAATATCTTCTTGCCGAGTTCGGGGTGAGCCGACTCTCGTCCACGGAACATGATGGTGATTTTTACCTTATGACCCTCGTTCAGGAACTTCTCCACGAGACGCGTCTTGGTGTCGAAGTCGCCGGGCCCGATTTTCGGGCGGTACTTCATCTCCTTGACGCCAACGTTCAGCGTCTTGCGACGCGACTCCTTAGCCTTTTGCGCCTCGTCGAACTTGAACTTCCCGTAGTCCATGATTCGACAGACCGGTGGTTGGGCGGTCGGCGCAATCTCGACCAAATCAAGGTCCAGGCTGCGGGCCAACGCCAGGGCCTCTCGGGTGGCCATCACGCCGCGTTGGTTGCCCTCGTTGTCAATGAGGCGAACGGTCTCCACGCGAATACGGTCATTGACGCGGTGGTCTCCAGGCACTGTGGCGATAATGCTCTCCTTGCTCTCTGTGACGCCTCATTGGCGTCACCACGGCAAGCGGGGCGCAAAACTCCTGGAAACCCGACGCACACGAGTGGCCAGGTGGACGTTGGCGTTGCCAACCTCACTTGCTATGAACTGCCCCAGTACGTTAGCAGAACCCTAAAGCCGCGAAATCCTCGGGCCCATGCTGATGCTGGCCACGCGTGGAGCGGTAGCGCTACGTTGGTTCGATGACGAACAGCGACGAACCCGAACTCGACCAGACCCAAGAGATTGCCTATTTACGCTCGACACCCGCCGCGACGGTCCTCGGCAACCATTTCTTCGTGCTGCTCCAACTGGCGGCCATGCAGCTGAGTGCGACGCCACCCAATCTCGCCGACGCCGAACTGGTCATCGACACCATAAAGGCCATGCTCCAGGTCGGAGGCGAGCGCCTCGGCGAGCACGTGGAGTTGTACCGCAACGCCCTGGCCGAGGTGCAACAACTGTTCGTTCGAGCCTCCACGCATCCGAGCGAAACGCCAATTGACTAGCTCGCCGTCTCGTCGAGCGCGAAGGTGAAGTTGAGTGCCAGACCCCCCAACGGACTGCGCGAGGTACGCAACGATCCCCCGAGGCCCTCGGCGATGTCGGCCATGATGCTCATCCCGAGTCCCGATCCCCCCGTCTCACGCGAACGCGACTGATCGAAGCGGCGAAAGCGCTGCGGGCGCACGCCGTATTCCGGTAGACCTCGTCCACCGTCCTCGATGGTCAGTACGGCACTCGGTCCGCGTAGTCGAAGCGAGACGCCCACCGGCGAGTCACTCGAGGTGTGGCGAATGATGTTGCTGAAAGAGTTGGTGAGCAGTCGGTCGAGGAGGTCCTCGCGACCTCGTACCTGTAGGCCCGGCGCGACCTCGACCGTGACCACGCGCTCGGGGTGATCGAGACGGAACTCCTCCACGCGACCAAGCAGCAGGGTGCTGAGCGCCACCTTTTGATCGAGTCGGTGCGGCGCCTCGCGCACTTCGGCCGAGAGCAAGAGGTCGGCCACCAACACGTCCATGCGTTCAATCTCCTTTCGGACCCGTTCGCTCGCGCGCGCTCGCTGTTCGTCGTTGATCCTCGGGTCCGTCAACAGTTCGTTGTAGCCCTTAACGACCGTGAGGGGGGTTCGAAGTTCGTGGGAGGCGTCCCCGATGAACTGCTGCATGGCTTCGACGCTTCGTGTCTCAATGGCGATGCGTTCGTGCAGTGCGCCGACCATGGTGGAGAGCGCGGCCTGGAGTTCACGCACGTCGCGGCTGCCGGCACTGGGCGGAATGGCGCCGCGCTGGTCGCCCTTGGCGACGTTGCTGGCGTAGCCAATGAGGCTCTCCATGGTGGAGAGATCCTTACGCATAACCAGACGGGCGAGACCGAGCATGAGCAGGCCGACAATGAAGCCCGTGAGCGCCACGTCCAGGGTGAGTTGTTGGCTTCGCTCGGCGATGTCACTGGTGGAGGATGCGACGACGAGATAGTCCCCGCCGCCCACGTAGATGGACCGCACGCGAAAGCCCGGCAGTCCCGAGTCCGTACGCACGCTCCGTAACATGTCGTGCACTTCGGCGAGCGTGGGCTTCTTCTTCAGCGCCACGGTCCCCGTGGCCACCTGGACTACCGCCCCCGAAGGATCGACCACGTCAAGGGTGAGGTCGTAATTGTTGGCCTGCACGACGTTGAGGGCGTTACTCAGGGCCTCATTGGGATGGCCTATGCCGCTGCCGATGACAGCGTTAATCTTGCTGTCGAGCGCGTCGTACTGCGCACGCGAACTCGCCCCGACCGCAAACCACCCGACCGACAGGGCCACCATGGTGGTGAGGACCACCAGGAGAATATTCAGGCGGGTGGCGATTCTCACGTGTCAGGCGACCACGTGACGAGTTTGAACCCGACTCCTCTCACGGTGGTGATGGGCGCGAAGTCGTCGTGGTGTATCTTGCGGCGAAGATACGAGATGTAGGTGTCCAGGACCGAGGTTTCGGAGTCAAAGTCGATGTTCCACACTTCGCGCAGTAACAACTCGCGCGTCACCAGTCGGTCCTTTCGCTCCAAGAGGACTTCGAGAAGGCGAAACTCGGTGGCGGACAGCGTCACCGACTCCCCATCCACCGTCGTGTCGTGGGTGTCCACGTTCATGGAGATCGGTCCCGACGTCAGTACGAGGTCGTCGGCCGATTCGGCGCGGGAACGACGGAGAATCGCCGCTATGCGCGCCAGAATCTCTTCGAGGCTAAAGGGTTTGCGCACGTAGTCGTCAGCCCCGAACCGCAGGCCCTTCGCCACGTCGACCGGCGAGTCGCGCGCCGACAACATCAAGACAGGTGTTTTGGTGTCGTGCTCTCGAAGTTTGGCGAGAAATTCAAAACCGTCCATGGTTGGCATATTGATGTCGACGACGCAGAGATCGAGATTGTGGCGGCGCAAATGATCGAGCGCTTCGGCGCCGTTGGAGGCCAACTCGGTGGCGTAGCCCGCGACTTCGAGTGCGTCGCGCAGTAAGTCGCGCACGCCGGGCTCGTCATCGACAATCAGAATCGTCGTCATTTCGTCACTCGCATCAACGAAGCGTACCGCTCGACGGGACGCCAAAACCGTGGTCAGGCGGCTCTTCAACTTCACAGTGAATAAACAAGTACTTCACAGGGTTTTCGAAATGCCCATTTCTAATGTGGGCTCTGTTCCTTTGAAAGGGGTCCATATGAAGAAGTTCAACACACGAGGCGTCGTGGCGCTGTCGTTGATCGCAGCCTTGGGTGTCGCCACCCCCGCCGTTGCGTTCGCCGACTCAACTACGACGACGACCACGCCCACCACGACCACGACGGTGCCCGTAACCACGACCACCGTGAAGAACGCGCACCCGTGGGAGCAGTACCGCAAGGCCGAACAGGCCTACCTGAAGCAGCTCAGTGTCATCAATCGCACCTTCCGTTCGACCGTTGAAGTGGCTCGTCACGACTACTGGCTCGCCATCAAGGCGTCAAAGGGTTCGGACAACCGCGCCGCCGCCCGCACGGCCGCGCGCGCCGCGCTGAGTCTGTCCATCGCCAACGCCATGTCGGCTCGGGCCACGGCCCTCATTGCGCTGGGATCTCCTCCTAACGCGCCGGCCGGTTACCCGAGGTCGGCGTACATCGACGCGGTGCACGCCATCAACACGACGTACCGTGCTTCGGTTGCCGCCGCGGATAACGCCTTCGCCGCGGCCTTTCCCGGCGCCACGACACCCGCCGCGCGCGCCGTCGTGCGAGCGACCCTGGAGCTTGCGGTCGCTAATGCGGCGCTCGTACGCGCCAACGCCTTGACGGCCCTCGGACCGCCTCCGGCGAACCCCGGTACGACCACCACCACCACCACGGTGCCGGTCACCACGACCACCGCCTAACTCGTTACCCGCCCTACTCGGCGCCCCGGTTCGAAAGGACCGGGGCGCCGACTCCTTTGTGGTCCGTGGTCATCCCCTCGCCGTCGTCTTCACAACTGATAATCAGTTGATTCACATGAAATTCAAAGGAACCCTCGGTAGCCTGCTTCTAGAGCGTGAAAGGTTCAACGTGAAGAGATTCGTCAGTCGAAGTGTCGCCGCCGTGGCGATGTTCGCGACGCTCTCGGTGGGAATACCGGCCCTCGCCACGGCGGGAACCACCAGTACGGCCACCACGACCGTCGTCATCACGACCATGAGGCAGTACCGTGCAGCTCTGAAGGTCTACGAAGCAGAACTCAATCTCATCAACGAGACATTCATTCTGGCGGTCTCGAACGCCAAGGCAACCTACGCCGCGTCCCTCTCCGGCGCGACCAGTTCGTCGGCGCGAATCAGCGCGCGTTCGACGTACCGCTCGGCAATCGCCGCGGCGACCCTCGCTCGCGCCACCGCTCTCACCGCCCTCGGCAAAGCGCCCGTGAAACCGAAGACTAAGTCGCTGAAGGCCATCGGCTAACGAGTCTGGTTCCCGGTCAGACGGCCGCGACATCCACCAGATCGTCTTGACCGAGGAGGCCCACGTGGCGCAGACCTCGAGCGCGCGCGCCCACCTCAATCGAGCGTGAACCGTCGGCGATCGACACGCAGTGAAAACCGAACGCCACGCCCTCGTCAGTTCGCAGTTCGCCGAGGCCGCGTTCGCCGTCGAACTCGGTGATGGTGCCGTGCACGTCCACTAGGCCGAGGTACCGCGTCGCAGGACCGACACCATCTCGAGGGCCGCCAGGGCCGCTTCGCGACCTTTGTTACTCGCGTCGGGACGTGATCGCTCGAGCGCCTGGTCGAGGGTGTTGGTCGTGAGCACGCCGAAGATGACCGGAACCCGAGTGCTCAACTGGACGTCCTGGACACCTCGGGCGCACTCGCCCGAGACGATTTCGTAGTGGGTGGTGTCGCCGCGGATGACGGCGCCCAAGGTGATGACGACGTCGAAGGGACGGTCCCCGTCGGCGTAGGCCAACGCCACGAGCGGTATCTCGAAGGCTCCCGGCACCCACGAGATCGACACGTCACTTCGATCGACGCCCTTTTCCTCGAGGGCGTCGAGTGTTCCCTCGAGCAATCGGGCGGTAATGGCGCCGTTGAAGCGGCCACAGACGATGCCGACGCGAACGCCCCGCCCGTGCGCCACTCCCTGGACCTGTTCGCCGACGCGGCCCGCGAACTTCTCTAGACGCGAAGGATCGAGCGCGGTGTCATTAGTGGACGTCATCGAGTCCCCCGAGCATGTGACCGAGCCTTTCGCGCTTCGTGCGAAGGTACTCGATGTTGTACGCGGTGGGGTTCGTCTCGAGGGGTACTCGTTCGACGATGTTGAGACCGAAGCCTTCGAGTCCGCCGCGCTTGCTCGGATTGTTCGTCAGGAGTCGCATGTTGGTGACCCCCAGGTCCACGAGAATCTGGGCGCCGATGCCGTACTCGCGCGAGTCGACCGGCAGGCCGAGTTCAATATTGGCGTCCACGGTGTCGCGACCATCTTCTTGTAAGGCGTAGGCCTGGATCTTGTGACCGAGGCCAATGCCTCGTCCTTCGTGACCACGCAAGTAGACGACCACCCCGGCGCCTTCGGCCGCCACTTTCGCCAAGGCAGTCTCTAGTTGAGGACCGCAGTCGCAGCGCATTGATCCAAAGACGTCGCCGGTGAGACACTCGGAGTGCACGCGCACCAGCACGTCTTTGGTCGTGGCGAGGTCCCCGTAGACGAGCGCCATGTGTTGTTCACCGTTGAGGACGTTCTCGAAGACAAGGGCCTGGAACTGCCCGTGTTCGGTCGGCAACGACGCCTCGGCGACCCGCTTCACCAATTTCTCTTGCTGGCTCCGGTACCGAATCAGGTCGGCAATGGAGATGATGGGCAAGTGGTGGTGGGCGGCGAACGCCTCTAACTCGGGCAGTCGCGCCATGTCGGCCTTATCGGCCGTCACGATCTCGCATAACACGCCCGAGGGAAATTTGCCACCCAGTCGACAGAGGTCGATGGTGGCCTCGGTGTGACCGGCGCGCTTCAAGACGCCCCCTTCGCGGTAGCGCAAGGGGAAGATGTGACCGGGGCGATTGAGATCGGTGGACCTCGTGCTCGGATCGATGAGGGCGCGGATGGTCGCGGCGCGGTCGCTGGCCGAAATGCCCGTGGACGTCCCGTGTCGGTAGTCCACGCTCACCGTGAAGGCCGTGCGCTGCGCCTCGGTGTTGGCCACGACCATGAGCGGGAGTTGGAGTTCATCGGCTCGTGACGCCTCCAGCGGCACGCAAAAGACGCCCGAGGTGTACTCGAGAAAAAAGGCCATACTCTCGGAGGTCACGTCCTGGGCGGGCATGACGAGATCGCCCTCGTTCTCGCGGTCCTCGTCGTCCACCACGACAACCATGCCACCACGGCGGATCTGTTCGATCGCGTCTTCGATCGTTGACAACGCCATTAGACCTCCACGTCTATTCGAATATCGTCGCCGATTCGTCGCACGTCCGCGACCCGTCCTCGGCGAAGCGCCGACATCGTCGGCGTGGTGAGACTCTTCAGGGCGCCCAGCGTACCGTTCCCCCCGGCAAACGCTGGCGCTTGGTACCAAACAAGGTGATTGACCAGTCCGGCCTCTAAGAAGGCAGCGGTCGTGGTCGGTCCCCCTTCCACCAGGAGTTGGAGGACGTCGTGGTTGGCCAGTTCGTCCAGGACGTGGCCGAGATCACCGCTCAATTCCAGACAGGGTCGTATCCGAGCGCCTTCGGGAGCGGTGCCCAGGACCACCCGAAGTGGCTCGAGCACGAGGTCACCGAGTCGCGCGGTGAGGACCGGGTCGTCCTTTCGCACGGTACCGGCACCGACGAGCACGGCTTGGCTCTGCGCGCGCAGCACGTGCGCGTCGCGTCGCGCCTCCTCGCCAGTGATCCATTGGCTCGACCCGTCGGCCATGGCGACCACGCCGTCGAGGGTGCTCGCGATCTTGGCGACCACGTAGGGACGCCCGGTCACGCGGTGCCATATATATGGCGCCAACTGCGCGCGAACGAGCTCCTCTTCGATGCCGAGTTCGACGTCGACGCCGGACGCCTTCAACAGGGCCACCCCGGCGCCCGACACGCGGGGATCGGGGTCGATGGTGCCAATGATGACGCGCGCGATTCCGGCCTCGATAATCGCCTCGACGCACGGGCCGGTGCGCCCCACGTGGACGCACGGTTCGAGGGTCACGACCAACGTGGCGCCACGGGCCTGCTCGCCGGCTCGACGCAGCGCGTCAACTTCCGCATGCGAAGCACCGGGAACCTGGGTATGGCCCTCGCTCAGCACTACCCCTCGCTCGCTCACCACGAGTGCCCCAACCCACGGGTTAGGGGGCGAGAGATAGCGGGCCTTGGCACCCGCGGCCATCGCCATGATCATCAGTTCAGTGGTGGAGAACCTCACGAACGTACGGAGAGCGCGGCGGCGCGAAGTTCGTGCGCCGCCTCGAGGGGAACCGGTTGACCGAAAATCGCGGACCCGGCGACCAGGACGTTGGCGCCGGCCTCGACGGCGATGGGGGCGGTGGTGAGGTCAATGCCACCGTCGACCTCGATGTCCAGCGCAAGGTCGTGGGCGTCGACTTCGCGACGGGCCTCGTTAACTTTGGGCATCACGTCACCGAGAAAGGACTGACCTCCGAAGCCGGGAAACACCGTCATCAGCAGGAGGAGATCAATATCTCCGAGGTAGGGCGCCACCTTGGTGAACGGTGTGTCGGGGTTCGCCGCGAGACCCACGCGCAGCCCGAGGGAGCGCGCATCGGCAATCAGGGCCGCGGTCCCGCCGACCTCGACGTGCACCGTGCAGCCGTCAGCCCCGGCCTTGGCGAAGGCCTCGAGGTAACGCCCCGGTTCCGTCATCATCAAGTGACAGTCGAAGAAGCGCGTGCTGTACCGGCGAAGCGAATGCACCACGGGCGGGCCAATGGACACATTGGGAACGAAGTGGCCATCCATGACGTCCACGTGCAGCCAATCCGTTTCGGCGTCGATATCGCGAACGGCGGCGGCGAGCGAACCAAAGTCGGCGGCCAAAATCGAAGGTGCGACGCGTAGTGCCCCACTAGGACCGGCATCTCTCGTCGTCACCGGGCCAGCCTATTGGGTGTGAACGGGGCTCACGACCATCGCGCCAACTGGCTATCGAGGCGCGCGCCGGACCACCACGACGCGCCGCTCATGGTCTTGGCGCCTTCCGGTTGCACCGTGTCCAGCGTCAGCGCGCCGTTCGCCACCCCTAGGGTCACGAGACCGTCGAGGACGTGCAGACGTCCGGCTTCGAACGCGACCGTGCTGCGACTCGCCGCCACCACGAGCAGACGTTTCTCGTTGACGAAACAGTAGGCGCGGCCGAGCCGAACCGTGCGAAGGAAGAGGTCCACCTCCATCTGGGGCGTCACGTGCAACGTCTCCTTCGTCACCTTGTGCGCGTAGGTCACCTCGCCGACTTGCTCGTTGGGATGTTGGAGCAGTTCGGGTGAGGCGAGCACCTCGACGAGGGCTCGCGCGCCGAGGTGCGAGAGCTCGTCCAACAGGGCCGACGCGGTCTTCTCGCCAATCGCCACCCGACGTTCGAGGTGGACGGGGCCGGTGTCGAGATCGACGCCGAGGGTCATGACGCTGACGCCCGTTTCTGCGTCACCGGCGAGAATCGCCCGCTCAACCGGAGCGGCGCCGCGCCACCTCGGCAAGAGTGAAAAGTGGACATTCAACATGGGCAGTCGCTCCAGCACGGCTCCGGGGATGAGCGCCCCGTAGGCCACGACGACGCCGTAGTCGACGTGGAGGTCGTCGAGCTCGGCCAGTCGGTGGCCCACGCGCAGCCCGCGGGCCAGCGCCGCACTCTTCACGGGACTGGGCGTACGATCGCTGCCGCGCCCGCGACGACGATCGGGACGAGTGATGACGAGGTCCACGGTGTGACCACCGTCGAGCAGAGCGTATAAGGGCGCTACGGCCGGCTCGGGCGTACCGAGGAACACGAGGCGCATTTATTCACTCAAGAGGGAGCGCAGACCGTCGGGATCGGACGCGGCCAGGTCGAGGCTTCGTTGACGAAGCAGTGACTTCGCCTCCTTGCGCTGATCGGCGTTCAGTCGCTCGATCAACAACACTCCGTCGAGGTGATCCATCTCGTGTTGGAAGATGCGACCTTGGTACTCCTCGGCCTCAATGTCGAGTTCGTTACCGTCGAGATCGTAGCCCGTCAAATGCACTTCGTTCGCGCGGGTAATCTCCCAACTGAGGCCGGGCACCGAAAGACAGCCCTCCTCGTACGTCCACTCCCCTCGCGTCTCGCGGATGACGGGATTGACCACCACGAAAGGCCCTTCGCCTTGGTCGTAGACGAACATGCGCTTTTGCACGCCGACCTGGTTGGCCGCGAGCCCGACGCCGGGCGCTTCGTTCATGGTCTCGATCATGGTCGCCGCTAAGGCGGCAATTTTGCCATCGATGGTGTCAATCTCGGTGGTGACCTGATTGAGTACGGGGTCGCCGTAGATACGAATGGGCAGCGTGGTCACGTGACAAGGTTACCAATCGAGGCGTCGACCTCGAGTGGGACATCCGCCGCTAGAGGACCGCCACTCGAAACGGTGCACTCGGTCGGCGTGCGTTTCTCAATGCCTCGGTGAGGCCGCGTGCGTCGGCGGCGCGAACAACAAAGCCCTCCGCCGTGGCACGCACGGTAACGCCGGGCGTGGTCATCTCGCGGACGAACTCCTCGGCCCCTTCGCCCGACACCTTCGCCTGAGCACCGTAGGGCGCGAGACCCAGCAGTTTCGAGGTCGCGACATCGTCGGCCACAATCGACGCGAAGTTCGCGTCGCGTAGGGCGAGCACCACGTCGTCGTCGCCACGCCTGGTTTGGATGATGACGCCCCCTCGCCCGTCGGCGCGTGACCCCACTAGTCGACCGGCCTTACCCACGGCCGTGATGGCGTTTCGCCGCGCGGACTCGCGTGGCGCGAGGAGGTACTGGTCAAAGTCCGCGAAGATGACGAGTCCGCACCGCCGCACTCGTTGCCACACCGCTTCGGTGCCGACCACGACCCTCGCCAGGGGCGAGCCCGGATCGCTGGCGGCGGTGAGCTCGCTTACCCCCTGGGACAGTTGGAGCGCGACGTCGCGCGCGAGGGTGGTCACCCCCACGCGAACCTTTCGCAGATTGGTCGCACCGCAAGCGCGACAGAAGTTCGCCCGGAGTTCGTGACGGTCACGACAGGCCAGCTGCGCGTCCACCTCTTCTTCGCCTTGCCCGCAGACGGCGCAGCGCGCCAGTTCCCCGCACGATTGACAGGCGAAGAGCCTCCCAGCCCCGAGGCGCTGCAAGACAACGACGACGGCCACGTCGTCGTCGCCGGCGAGGGCGCGGTGGGCCTCGGTCACCGCGATGTTCGTCAACACCCCTTCGTGGGGATCACGGTGGCGCCGATCGGCGACCGTGACGCGGGGCCAACCATCGCCCGCCTCACCGAGGCTGCGAAACTCCTGGCCGTCCAAGAGCGCCGGCGAAGGAACCATCGACGTGCACCAGAGCGGGGCCTCGTCACGGCGACACCGTTCGCGCAGCATGGTGACCGCGTCCCACGTGGGCGAACGTTCCGAACGGTAGGCCTCGTCGTCGGCGTCCACGATGACCGCACCGCAGACCTGGGGCACGGGAGCGAGGGCCGCACCGCGCGAACCAACGATCACCGGCCACCCCGCCCTCATGCGGTCCCACTGCGCGTCGCCCGCCGCGACGGCACAGCCCCGCTGCTCGAGGCGACCGCGCAGGCGAGTGGCCCACGACTCGGTGGGCACCAAGACCAACAGCGAACCTTCGTGGGTTCTGGTCGCTTCGTAGGACGCGAGTATGAGAGGCAACGGATCGACCGTGGGCGCCATCGCCAGTACGCCGGGCTCGCGAAGCACCACGTCACGAAGTACCGACGCGTCGAGCGCTCGCGCCGGTGGGGCCGTTGGCAACGACGTGATCAATCGCCTCGGCGTGGTGGAAATGAGGAATCGACTGAGGGGGCTGTACCAGCGCCCACTCGCCCACTCGAGCAACGCGAGCAGCGACGGCGGCGGGCCGTACCCCAGCCACTTGGTGAGTGGTTTTAACTCGTCACTGACGACCGCTTCACCAATGACCCAGCCCCGAACCGATCGGTGGTGAAAGTCCACCCGAACTCGGTCACCCAGGGCGACCTGGCGCGAGGCCTCGGTGACGAGGTAGTCGAAAGGGCGGTCAACCGCCGCCACCTCGGTGACGATGCGGACAGCGCGCGGGGCGCTCACCGCTAGAGCGACAGTTCGCGACGCAGGTCATCAACGCGCGACGTCTGCTCCCACGTAAAGCCTTGATCCGATCGCCCGAAGTGACCGTAGGCGGCGGTGCGCTGGTAGACGGGACGGCGCAGGTCCAGGTCGTGAATGATCGCGGCCGGACGAAGGTCGAAGATGGCGTCCACGGCTTTGGCGATGGCCGCGCGGTCGACGTGCTCGGAGCCAAAGGTGTCCACCAAGACCGAGACCGGTCGCGCGACGCCAATGGCGTAGGCGACCTGCACCTCGCAGCGCTCGGCGGCGCCCGAGGCGACCACGTGCTTGGCCACCCATCGAGCGGCGTAGGCGCCCGAGCGGTCGACCTTCGAAGGATCCTTGCCCGAGAAGGCGCCGCCGCCGTGGCGGGCCATGCCGCCGTAGGTGTCCACGATGATCTTTCGTCCGGTCAGACCGGTGTCGGCGTGGGGACCGCCCAAGACGAATTTGCCCGAGGGGTTCACGAACACGCGCATGGCACTGGTATCGAGATCGGCGGGCAACATTGGGGCGATGACGTGTTCGAGTACGTCCTCGTGGATGGTGCGTTGGTCGTAGCCGTCTTCGTGTTGGGTGGAGATGAGCACCGTGTCAATCGCCACGGGACGGTCGCCTTCGTAGACGACCGTGACCTGGGTCTTACCGTCGGGACGAAGGTACGACACGAGCCCGGAGTGGCGCACTTGGGCGAGGCGCATGGAGAGGCGATGGGCCAACCAGATGGGCAGCGGCATGAAGTCGTCGTTATCACTGCAGGCGTAGCCGAACATCATGCCCTGGTCGCCGGCACCCTGGCCGTTAAGGACGTCTTCGCCACCGGTCCCCGAACGTTGTTCGAAGGCCACGTCCACGCCGTCGGCGATGTCCAAGCTCTGCTTGTCGAGCGAGACGAGGATCCCGCAGCTGCGACCATCGAAACCCATGGCGCCGTCGTTGTAGCCAATACCGGTGATGGTTTGGCGCGCCAAGGCGTTGATGTCGACGTAGGCACTGGTGCTGATCTCGCCCGCGACCACGCACAGTCCCGTCGTGAGCAGAGTCTCGCAGGCCACGCGGGCCATTGGATCTTGCGTCAATATCGCGTCGAGGACTGCGTCGGATACTTGGTCGGCCACCTTGTCCGGGTGACCTTCGGTGACCGACTCTGAGGTAAAGAGGGTGCGGTCGCTCATGGTGCTCCTTGGCTTAACAATGAAGCCACCCTAGTCAAGATGGCCAGTGAGACGTCCTCCTTCGAGCGAGTCGATACCCGTTCGGCGACTTCATCGCGGCCGAGCAAGGTCACGGCGTTCGTCGCGTGTTCGAAGCCGGCGCCCGGCGACGTGACGTCGTTCACCACCAAGAGGTCAACGTCTTTCTGGCGAAGTTTGGTGAGGGCGTTGCGATCGACGTCGTTCGTCTCGGCGGCGAACGCCACAATGATCTGACCGTCGCGACGTTTGGCCACAAGGTCGTGCACGATGTCAGTGGTTGGTTCGAATCGCAACGTCGGAAGACCGGTCGTGCGCTTCAGCTTGACCGGTGACGGCGCCACGGTGAAGTCCGCGACGGCGGCGGCCATGATGACGCAGTCGCTCGTGGGGGCTCGTTCCATCATCGCCTCGTGCAGCTGGGCCGCACTCTCCACGTGGATGACCTCGATAGCGCGCACCGTGTCGAGCGCCAAGTCGAGGTGCACGGTGGAGACGAGTGTCACCTCTGCGCCCAGGCGATGCGCCACTTGCGCCAGCGCGTACCCCTGACGACCCGACGAACGATTGGACAGCACGCGCACGGGATCGATGGCTTCACGAGTCCCGCCCGCACTCACCAAGACCTTGCGACCGGAGAGGACACCGCGGTAGCCCTCCAGGATGTGTTCGATCATCTGGAAAATGTCAATGGGTTCGACGAGTCGGCCCGTGCCCACGTCGCCGCCCGCGAGGGCACCGTCGAGTGGACCGAGCACCAAGACGCCACGTCGGCGAAGGGTGGCGAGGTTCTCTTGCACCGAGGGCTGCTCCCACATCTCGGTGTGCATGGCGGGACAGAGCAGCACGGGCGCGCGACTGGCAAGCAGGGTGGCAACCAAGAGGTCGTCGGCGAGGCCGGTGGCGTAGCGGGCAATGAGGTGCGCGGTCGCGGGCGCCACCACGATGAGGTCCGCCCCTTGCCCCAGAGCGGTGTGAGGAATCGGCGACACGGGGTCGCCGAAGAGCGACGTACGCGCCGGTTCACTGGCCAGCGCGGAGAAGGTGACGGCGCCGACGAACCGCGTGGCGTCGGGCGTGAGAATGGGTGACACGAAGTAACCGGCGTCGCGCAGGCGACGAAGAAGTTCGACGGACTTGTAAGCGGCGATGCCGCCGGCCACGCCTAGGACAATGCGGGGAGGCGACGAATTAGGCGTCGCGGAGGGCATCGGTGAAAGCGTCCAGGTCGTTGTTGGCGTCCTGGCGTGCTTCTTCCAGCGCCACGGCCTGCAAGCGCTCGTCCTCAAGTTCTTCGGCCGTCGGGCGGTGGAACTCGAGCTTGCCCTGGTAGAGCTCGTCCATCGCCAGTGACAAGGACTTATTCGAGAGCGACGTCACCTGGGGCGGAATGAGCGCGCCGTGTCCGGAACCGAGCCCGTTGTAGTACTCGTTGATCTCGCGCGCGCGAATGGCCGTGACCGCGACCAAGGTGAACTTCGAGTCGCCCACCTTGTGCAACAGGGTTTCGATCGGCGGATCAACGAGCGTCGGGCGTTCGGCCATGGTGTTCAGTCCTTTTTCGAGGGGGATCGCCGTTGCGGGCGGAGTTCTTCCAGTATAGAGAGGATTTCGGCCGTTGCCCGCTCTAAATCGTCATTGACGACCACGTGGGTAGCCAGGGCATGGCCTTTGGCCAGTTCGTCGGGCGCACTGGAGAGCCGAGTTCGCACGTGTTCCTCTATGTCACCGCGTCCGCGGAGCCGATCTTCGAGTTGCGCCAACGAGGGCGGCAAGATGAGAAAGACGAGCGCGTGGGGGTCGTGCGCCAACACCTGTTCGGCACCTTGCACTTCGATCTCCAAGAGCACGTCGAGTTCACCGGGCCCAGTGGGCTTCGGCGTGCCGTAGAGGTGGCCATGGAACTCGGCCCACTCGAGAAACGCGTGGTCGCGAATCGCCGCTTCGAACTCGGCGCGACTGACGAAGTGATACTCGCTGCCGTCTTCGGTGTCGCGCTGGGGCCGCGTGGTCCACGACGTACTCAACCAGAGTTGATCGTCCTCATCCACCAGTCGTCGGGCCAGAGTTCCTTTGCCAACGCCACCGGGGCCAATGAGTACAGCAACGAGGGGATCAGCGGACAAGGGCTCGAAATAGTTCTGCGCGCTGTTTCGGACCGAGGCCGCGAATGCGCCGGGTGGTCGCGATGGACGCGTTCTTCATTATGCGCTCGGCCTTCACCTCGCCAATAGCGGGGAGGGCACTGATGAGGTCGTAGGCGCGCATCTGGGCCACGCACTCTTCGTGCGCCGCGAGATCGAACAGTTCATCGAGCGACAACTCCCCCGACTTCACTTGACGCTTCACCTCGGCGCGTCGACGCCGATTCGCCACCGCGAGACGCGACGCCTCGACCCGCTGTTCTTGCGAGAGCGTGGGGGGCGTTGGTGTCACGACCCCAGATTACTCCCCTCTCGAAACTTTGGTTCAGGCGAGGGCGGCGCTCAGATCATCGCGCCATCGCTGCGCGGAATCCTTCAATGCTGAGCGTTCTGGTCCGACATTGAGTATCGAACGCGCCACGTTCACAAGCACCGTGCCAGCCGGGCAGCGATCGAAGAGACGACCGACGTTCTCGGGCGTGGCCCCTTGTGCGCCGACGCCCGGCACCAGATAGGGCCCGCCCAATTTGGTCATATCGAAGGCCGGTCGGTCACGCGTCGCCCCGAGCACCACCCCGAAATTGCCGAGTCCGTCGACGCGTTGATTCAGGTGGGCCACGTGGCGAAAGACCATCTCCTCCACGCGTTCACCCTCGTCGGTGCGGGCCATTTGGAGCGCCCGGCCCTCATCGTTGGAGGTCGCCACCAGCACAAAGACGCCGCGGTCGTTCTCTTCGGCCACCCGAAAGAGCGGCTCCAAGGCGCTGACGCCCAGGTAGGGACTCGCGGTCACCGCGTCCACGCGCAGTGGCGAACGTTCGCTCAACCATGCTTCGGCGTAGCCCTCATTGGTGACGTTGAAGTCGCCTCGTTTGGCGTCGGCCACCACCAGTACGTCGGCGTCACGCGCTTCGTGGAGCAGACGCTCCAACACGCGGTAACCCTCCGAGCCGAATCGCTCGAAGAAGGCCACCTGGGGTTTGATGGCGGCCGCCGTGCCAACGACGGCGTCGAGTACCGCGAGAGCGAAGAACTCCAGACCTTCCACCGAGTCGCTTCGTCCCCACGACGTGAGAAGCGCCGCGCTCGGATCAACGCCCACGCACAGTGGACCGAGGGCACGAATGCGTTCCTGCAGTCGAACCCCGAAGCCGTCAGCCATGCGCCACCCCTACAATCTCTTCGATGTTGTGTACGTGATGACGCTGCATCCACTGCTCCATTCCTCGTTGGATCGACCACGGCGCGCGCGGGTTGGCGAAGGTGGCGGTACCTACTTGGACCGCGCGCGCGCCGGCCATCACCATGGCGACGGCGTCCTCGCCCGTGCTGACCCCTCCTACCCCGACGATCGGCGTGTGCGGATAGGCCGCGTGACATTCGTACACGGCGCGAAGGGCGACCGGCAAGATGCCCGGTCCGCTGACGCCACCGCCGCCGTTGCCGAGTGAAGCGCGGCGGCGCTCGATATCGATGCCGAGACCGAGCACGGTGTTGACGAGCACCAAGGCGTCGGCACCCGCGTCAATCGCCGCCCCCGCAATGTCGACGAGATCGGGAGTGTTAGGACTGAGTTTGATCCACAGCGGAAGACCCGCCACTTTGCTCGCGCGAACGACCTCGGCCGTCGCCACGGCGGAGTGGGCAAACATGGTAGAGCGGCTCTCGAGATTGGGGCAACTGACGTTCACCTCGAGGGCCACCACCTCGGCCCCGATCATTAATCTCGCCGCTTCGGCGAACTCCTCGTTGGTGCGGCCCCAGATCGAGGCGACGACCGTCGCGCCGCGAGCGCGAAGGGGGGCCAGAAACTCGCTGCGCCACGCCGCGACCCCGGGACCCGCCAGTCCCACGGCGTTCAGCATGTGGGGCCCCGAGGAGGCGACGCGCGGAGCGCGATTGCCCTCCCACGCAAAGGAGGCCAACGACTTGGTGACGACGGCACCGAGAGCGGCGAGGTCGCCGTAGCCCGCCAGTTCGTCGCCGTAACCCGACGTGCCCGCGGCGGTGAGGATCGGCGATGACAGGGTGAGCGACCCGAGCGTGGTGGCGAGCGCCGTCATTGGTGCAACTCTTGCAAGGAGACCACGCGCCATCCCTGGGACCGGGTGTCGGCAATCCCCTTGGCGGCGGCGAAACCGGCGCTGAGGGTGGTCAAGCACGAGACCGCGTGCACCACGCACGCACCGCGGATAAGGGCGCCGTCGGCGCGCGCGCCGCCGCCCGAGGGCGTGTTGACCACCATCTGCACGTCACCGGCAGCGATCATCGTCACGGCGTCGACGCCCATCTCGGCCAGCCCGACCTTGCCCACCAGGGTGGCGACGTTGACGCCGTGAGCTCGCAAATAACCGGCCGTGCCGACGGTAGCGGCGAGCGTGAAGCCCAGCTCAACGAGCAGTCGCGCCAGCGCGAGTCCCTGGACCTTGTCGCGATCGGCCAAGGAGAGAAAGACCTGTCCTTCGTCGGGCAGTCGCGTGCCGGCGGCCAGTTGCGCCTTCGCGAAGGCAATGCCGAAGCTCTCGCCCACGCCCATGACCTCGCCGGTGGAACGCATCTCGGGACCGAGGACGGTGTCGACCCCCGGGAACCGACTGAAGGGCAGGACGGCTTCTTTCACGCTGACGTAGGTTGGCGTCGGCGTGACCTCGGGCACGATGGCCAGTTCGCGCAGTTCGGCGAGTGACTGGCCCATCATGACGCGCACCGCCACTTGGGCCAGCGCCACCCCGGTCGCCTTCGCCACGAATGGGACGGTGCGACTGGCGCGCGGATTGGCCTCGAGAACGAAGACCTCTTCGTTCTTCACCGCGTACTGGACGTTGATGAGCCCCACCACACCGAGAGCCGCGGCAATCTTTTGCGTATGGTGGTGCAGCGTCGCGAGGACCTCGTCACTGAGCGTTTGGGGCGGCAGGGCGCACGCCGAGTCACCCGAATGCACGCCCGCCTC
Organism: Acidimicrobiaceae bacterium; assembly: GCA_025350565.1. Lineage (GTDB taxonomy): Bacteria > Actinomycetota > Acidimicrobiia > Acidimicrobiales > RAAP-2 > RAAP-2. Next base: position 14,356 of record JANXXO010000023.1, on the reverse strand, counting down.
TTCGACGTGTTCCATGACGCCCGCCACGAACACGTCACCGGCCAGGTCGCGCACGGCGTCCACGTCGACTTCGATGGCGTCTTCTAAGAAGCTGTCGATCAGGATCGGACGACTGTGCGAGACCCCGCCCTCGCGCGCCAGTGATCCGTGCGCGCTCGTCAGATCCTTCATCACCCGTTCCAGGGACTGGTCGTCGTAGACGATCTCCATCGCGCGACCTCCCAACACGTAACTGGGACGTACCAGGACCGGATAGCCAATGTCCTTCACGATGACCCTGGCCTCGCCCAAGGTCAAGGCCACGTCGCCCGGCGGCTGGCGAAGACCGAGCGAAGTGCAGATGGCGGACCACTGTTCACGGTCCTCGGCCGCGTCGATCGACGCCACGGGCGTGCCGAGCACGAGGGACGGATCGAGAGAGTGCGATAGTTTGAGTGGCGTCTGACCCCCGAGCGAGACGATCACCCCCACCACCCGTGCGCCGTCGGTGCAGGCCGCCTGTTCGGCGGCTATGACCTCGGCCACGTCGTCGGGCGTCAAGGGTTCGAAGTAGAGACGGTCCGAGGTCGAGTAATCGGTCGACACCGTCTCGGGATTGCAGTTCACCATGACCGTCTCGTAACCCATGGCGCGCAGCGCCATCGCAGCGTGGACGCAGCAGTAGTCGAACTCGATGCCCTGGCCAATGCGATTGGGTCCCGAGCCGAGGATCAACACGCGGTCACGCGACGAGACCGGCACCTCGCTGGTGTCTTCGTAGGTGCTGTAGAGATAGGGCGTGGACGCCTCGAACTCACCGGCGCAGGTGTCGACGGTCTTGAACGTGGTGAACACGCCCGCCGCTCGTCGCAGTGCGCTGACGTCGCCGGCGTCGCGCTCGGTCAAAAGAGCCATCTGCACGTCGGAAAAACCCCACTGCTTGTAACGGCGCCACCGGCGAACGTCGAACTCCTCGAGGGCGACCGTGGCCGTCAACTCGCGTTCTCGCTCGATGATCCCCGCCAACTGATGGATGAACCAGCGATCGATGCGCGTGCGCTGCACGACCTCGTCAATGGACGCGCCGCGCCAGAGCAGTTCGTGGAGGGCGAAGAGTCGCTCGGGCGTGGCCACGACCACGCGGTGCCACAGCGTGGCGTCGTCCAGCGCGACGAACTCCGATCCCCGACCGAGGGCGAAGCCGACCCGGCCCTGCTCGAGGGAGCGAATCGCCTTTTGCAACGACTCGGCGAAGTTACGTCCGATGGCCATAACCTCACCGACCGACTGCATACGCGTGCCCAACTCGGGCGGCGCCCCGGGCAGTTTCTCGAAGGCCCAACGCGGGATCTTGGTCACCACGTAGTCAATGACCGGTTCGAAGCTCGACGGCGTCACTTGGGTGATGTCGTTTTCGATCTCGTCGAGGGTGTAGCCCACCGCCAACTTCGCGGCGATCTTGGCGATCGGAAAGCCGGTGGCCTTGGAGGCGAGGGCGCTGGAGCGACTCACGCGGGGGTTCATCTCGATCACCAGTCGCTCACCGGTGTCGGGATTGACCGCGAACTGCACGTTCGATCCCCCGGTTTCGACACCCACGCGGCGAAGGACGGCGAAGGCGTCGTCGCGCATGGCTTGGTACTCCACGTCCGACAGAGTCTGGATGGGCGCCACGGTGATGGAGTCACCCGTATGCACGCCCATGGGATCGAAATTCTCGATACCGCAGATGACCACGCAGTTGTCGGCCACGTCGCGCATGACTTCGAGCTCGAACTCCTTCCAACCGGCGATTGATTTCTCCACCAGGATCTCGCTGATCGGCGACGCGGCCAGGCCTTCGAGCGCCAGGACTCGAAACGTCGCTTCATCGTGCGCAATGCCCGTCCCGGCGCCGCCCAGGATGAAACTTGGTCGAATGATGATGGGCCAACCAATGGTGGTGGCGATGGTGACCGCGTCCTCCACGTTGGTCGCGAAGCCCGATTCCGGGACGGCCAGTCCAATGTCGGCCATGGCGACCTTGAACTTTTCGCGGTCTTCGGCCGTCGCAATGGCCTCGGGTCGAGCTCCGATCACTTCCACCCCAAGGCGTTCGGGCACCCCACGCCGAACCAGTTCCATGGTGAGATTGAGCGCCGTCTGCCCGCCAAGGGTCGGCAGCAACGCATCGGGCCGCTCGCGCTCCAAGATGTCGGTCAGCACGTCTGCGTCGAGAGGCTCGATGTAGGTGACGTCAGCGGTCGCGGGATCGGTCATGATGGTCGCCGGATTGGAGTTCACGAGAATCACCTTGAACCCGTCAGCGCGAAGTACTTGGCAGGCCTGGGTGCCCGAGTAGTCGAACTCGCACGCCTGACCAATGACGATCGGCCCTGAACCAATCACCATGATGGAGTGGAGGTCACGACGGCGAGGCATCAGTACGCCTCGCGCGAAGGACGCAGCATGGCAGCGAAGCGTTCGAACAGGTACCGCGCGTCGTGGGGACCGGGTCCGGCCTCGGGGTGGTACTGCACTGAGAAGCACCGATCGTCGGGAGAACTCACGCCTTCGATGACCCCATCGTTCAAATTGACGTGGCTCACGACGCCTCGGGCCAATGAGTCGGGCACGACCGCGTAGTTGTGGTTCTGCGCGGTGATTTCGATCCGGCCCGTCGCGAGGTCCGAGATGGGATGATTGCTGCCGTGGTGGCCGAAGGGCAGTTTGAAGGTGGCCCCGCCCAACGCCTGACACAACAGCTGATGACCGAGACAGATGCCGAACAGGGGCACCGTGCCGAGCAATGACTCCACGACCCGAACTTGGGCCCCGAGCGCCGCGGGGTCGCCGGGGCCGTTCGAGAGGAAGAGGCCATCGGGGCTGAGTGCTCGGACCTCATCCGCGCTGGTGGACGAGGGCACCACGGTCACGCGAAATCGTTCGGCCAATTGGCGCACCATGGTGGCCTTGATGCCGTAGTCCAGAGCCACGATGTGCGTCGCGCCGTTGCCGCGCGTATAGGGCGTGCGGGTGGTGACCGTGGTGACCAGGTCCAGGTTGTCCGTGCCCAATGCGGTCGCTGCCGCCACGGTGACGGCCGCCGGGTTGCCGTGTCCGAAGGCGCCGGGCAGGGCGCCGTGCGCGCGGAGATGCTTGGTGAGACGACGGGTGTCGACTCCGACCATGGCCGCTACGCGGTGATGGCGCAAGAACTCGTCGAGGTTGCCGGCCGATCGCCAATTGGAGGGCATCTCCGACAGTTCGCGTATCACCACGCCGCGACACCACGGCCGACTCGACTCGTCGTCGAGCGCCGTCACCCCGTAATTACCAATGTGGGGCGACGTGAAGTTGATGATCTGGCCGGCGTAACTGGGATCAGTGATGATCTCTTGATACCCACTGAGCGCCGTGTTGAAGACGAACTCGCCAGTGGTGAAGCCCTCGGACGGTAAGTGGCCCGCGGCGTAGCCCTCGAAAGTGGCGCCGTCGGCGAGCACGAGAACGGCGGTGGGTCGACTCACGCCAGGGTCCCGTCGCTGACGACCACGTGGCCTTGGGCGATCGTGGTGCGCACCCGTCCGCGCAGCGTTCGCCCATCGTAAGGAGTGTTGCGGGCCTTGCTCGCGAGCTCGCGGCGATCGACGGTCCACGACTCGTGGGGATCGAAGATAACGATGTTGGCGTCGTCGCCTCGAAGGAGCGCTCCCCCGTGACCCGAGTGGCGAACTCGGAGATCGTCCGGGCGAAGTTGAGCGATGAACGCCGGGCCGCGGCTGAGCAAGTGAAAGAAGCGATGGGGATCAGCGTGGACGCCGCCGAGGGCTTCAGCGGTCAACGAGGCGGCGTGCTCGAGACCGAGCATGCCGGCAGGCGCCTCGTCAAAGGCGAGATCTTTGAGTTCCGGGGCGTGCGGCGCGTGATCGGTGGCGACCGCGTCGACGTCGCCCGAACGCATGGCCTCGCGAAGTGCAGCGACGTCACTGGCCGTACGCAGCGGCGGGTGCACCTTAAAGACCGAGTCGTAGGTTGCGCAGGCGCTTTCGTCGAGCGTGAAGTGATGGGGAGCCACTTCGCAGGTCACGGGAAGCCCCTCGTCTCGGGCGTGCGCGACCATCGCCACCGAACGGGCCGTCGAGAGGTGCAAGAAGTGCAACGGAGCGCCGGTGAGGCGCACGAGCTCCAGGTCGCGAAGGACCATCAGCTCTTCGGCCAGGGCCGGACGGCCCACCAGCCCGAGGCGACTACTGAGCGCCCCTTCATTCATGGTGCCGCCCGACGCGAGACGTTCGTCCTCACAGTGCTGGGCCAGACGGACGCCGAGCGGCTTAGCGTAGGTCAGCGCGCGACGCATCATCGAGGGATCTTGGACGCCCACGCCGTCGTCGGTGAAGAGGCGAACGCCGAGGGCGGCCATTTCGGCCATGGGGGCGAGCAGTTCGCCGCGCCGCCCTTGCGTGATGGCGCCGGCCACCGCGATGTCGATCGCGCAGCGCGCTCCACGTTCCAGCACGTAGCCCACCAGGGCCACGTTGTCGAGCGCCGGTTCGGTGTTGGGCATCGCGACCAGCGCGGTGTACCCGCCGAGGGCACCGGCCCGGGCCCCGCTCTCGATATCTTCCGCCGCCTCACGACCCGGTTCACGCAGATGGACGTGCAGGTCCACGAGGCCCGGTCCGACCCAGCAGTCGCGGGCGTCGATCTCGCGGGCGCCACTCGGCGCCTCAATCGACGGGCCTACCTCAGCGATGCGGCCGTCGATGAGCAAAAGATCACCAACGGCGCTCGTGGTCTCTCCGACCACTAGTCCTTGGCGCACGACGATGACGCTCATGTGGCGATTCCTTCGTGGGTACCGGCGACGGTGAGATACAGCACCGCCATGCGAATCGGCACCCCGTTACTCACCTGGCGTTCGACGACGCAGGCCGCGGAGTCGACCACCCGCGAGTCGATTTCGACCCCGCGGTTCAAGGGTCCGGGATGCATGATCAGCGTTTCAGGACGAAGCTTTCGACTGCGCTCTTCGGTCAAGCCGTGGGTAAAGGTGAACTCCGCCAAACTGGGCACGAACGTTCCCGATCCCCGCTCACTTTGCAATCGCAAGAGAGCGACCACGTCGGCCCACGCCAACGCCTCGTCGAAGTCGGCGGCGACACTGACCGGCCACGTGTCGATGTCGTCGGGCAGGAGTGTTCCCGGAGCGGCTACACGCACGTCGGCGCCGAGCGTGGCGTAGGCGGCGATGTCACTGCGCGCCACCCGACTGTGGCGCACGTCGCCCACGATCAAGATGCGAAGGCCCGCAAAGAGTGAGGTTCCCGATTCAAGGCCGGACGTGCCGGATCGCTCGGCGAGGACCTGGCGAATGGTGAAGGCGTCGAGGAGTGCCTGCGTGGGGTGCTGGTGGAGACCATCGCCACCGTTGATGACGCGAACGTGCGGCACGTAGCGGCTGACCTGCAACGCCGCGCCACTCGAGCGGTGTCGAAGGACCACGGCGTCAATCCCCAAGGCGTCGATGGTGGCGATCGTGTCACGGAGCGATTCGCCCTTCTTCACGCTGCTCGATGCCACGGCCAGCGACAGCACGTCGGCGCTCAGTCGTTTCGCCGCCGTCTCGAAACTCAGGCGTGTCCTCGTCGACTCTTCGAAGAAAAGTGACGCGATCACGCGACCCTTGAGGGCCGGAACCTTCTTAATGGACCGTCGATTGACTTCGACGAAGGTTTCGGCGGTGTCAAGCACTTCGAGAATGGCCGCGCGCGAGAGTTCGTCGAGCGAAAGCAGGTTGTCCCCGCGAATCGTGTCGATCACGAGGTACCCCGGACACCAATCCACACCCCGTCGAGCGTGGCCACGATCGCCTCGTCCTGGGAGGTGGGCAAGTTCTTGCCGACGAAGTCGGGCCGGATGGGCAACTCTCGGTGGCCCCGGTCGACCAGCACGCAGAGTTGGACCGCGCGCGGTCGTCCCCAGTCCGACAGGGCGTTGAGTGCGGCGCGGATAGTGCGGCCGGTGAAGAGGACGTCGTCAACCAGCACCACGGTCCGGTCGGTCAGGTCGTGGTCAATGGTGGTTGACGCTGAGGCCGGGAGCGGATTGCGCGTCAGATCGTCGCGGTAAAAGGAGACGTCGAGGAGAGCGGATGCCATTAACTCGCCGGAGATCTCGGACAATAAATGGGCCAACCTGACCGCGATGTCGTTGCCGCCGGTCTGTAGTCCAATGACCGAGAGTGAGGTCACCGAATGGTTTCGTTCCACAATTTCGTGGGCCATGCGCGTGAGTGCCCGACCGACATCGTCCGACGTCATCAGTTGGCTTCTGGCTAAAAACGCTGAGCCCCGCGACGGGGCCGGGCGTTCCTCGTTACTACTCATCGCTCTCCCGTCGTACGAGCCTCACGGGACTCGCTTCACGACCGCCTCGTTGCCCCGAAAGGGACGCGGAGGCGCTGCGTTAATGAACCGTATTGATAGTAGTCGTCACCGCGGACGCGATCACCGCCGAAGTGGCAACCCGCACCCAAAAGAATCGAACCAAACGTGCCTGGTGCCATCGCTCACCGTAGATGACGCCTCGAGAGGCCCGAATGGTGAGTCCGAGTCCGAGGAAGGCCCGAAGGACGAGGTGGACGAGCCCTGAACCAATGATGGCCATCATCGCGGAGTCGTACGCGGTGTAGGCCGGCGGAGTACAGGTCGTCCGCATGCGTGTTGTCGCGTCCGAGGGGAGAGGTACGGAGACGAACAAATTCGTACCGCTGCCTGGAAGACCCCGCAAAGTGAAGGTGGCCAATGTTGGTGGAATCCACGTGGGTCTTGGCGACGCCGTCGAAGGTGACCGTGCCGCCGACCGTTCCCATCACCTGGTCAAAAAAAGGCGTTGTTCAGCGAGCCGCCGGAGTCGTACTGGTTCACCGTGACGTTGACGGTGGTGTTCGGGAGTACCACGAGATTGTCATTGGAGTACGTGACCCAGTCGGGGTGCGCTCCGCCGGTCGAACCGTGGACACCCTCGCCAGAGTCGGGGTACGTGGCAATCGTGAGATTGCACGTCTTGGCGGCCGACTGGTCGGTGACGCAATTGAGTGCCGATCGGTGCGGAGTGCTGCTCGCCAACGCAAAGCCGGTCAACTTCAATGCCTCCACTGATCAGTACCGAAGCCCGGCAACGCCTAGGCACCTCGATCTGTTCAATCGTTCTCCTTTCGACACGACGCGCGCACCTACTTGACCAAACTCCGGCGGCGTTCTACGTGATAGGTGATTGAGGGCATTGCGAGCGAAGCGTTAAAATCTTTCCAATGTCAGGCGAAACTAAGAATACGTTCAGAATCAATTTCGGCCTTTTCTTGGCCGAGGTCATCTGCGTGCCCGCCTTCATCTTCGAACTCCAGCGCGCCCTCGGCGGCAATGGGCTGTCGTGGGCGTACGTCTTTGAGTGGCCCCTGCTCGGATCGTACGCGATCTACATGTGGCGCAAACTTCTCCAAGATGAGCGAGGCGAGATCACCCGGCCGGCCGTGGCGTTCGACACCCACGATCCCGAGCTCGACGCCTGGAACGCCTATTTGGCCACGGTGCACGGGACCGATCAGTCCGTCGCCCCGAAGAAACGCGACGACTGACGCTCGAGGACGGCGAAGAGGGAACCGTCGCGACTCACCGCCTGACGGGTAATGACGAACAGGATGGGTACGGCCCAGAAGTCGCCGCAAATCCACAGAATCGCCGCGGCCAGTTGTTGTTGATGAAAAGCCGCCGTGACCGACGTGGCCATACCGGGCATGAGGGCCATGCCGTGGCCGGCACCATCACGCTGTACGACGAGACTTTCGTGAAGATCGACATCGACACGGCGAGAACCAACATCTCGAACATGGTGACCACGTCATTACCACCTGCACGACGGGCTCGTCGCGATCTGGTCGAACGTCGGTCGAACGCGAGGATGGTAAGCACCGCACCGGTCACCGCGAGGAGCCCGAGCGGCGTCACGATTAGCGAACGCCCGACTCGTGCAGCAGCGTGACGATCTCACTCTCGGCCGAACGTTGTCCGGCCCAGTTCGACAGCGGTTCGTCGGGCACGATCCACTTCAGTCGTCCCTTGGGATTGATGATGAAGACGTAATTCGAGTGGATGCTCATCCTCGCCGTCGGCGTCGAGGTGACCGTGATGCCGTAGGAGTGCCAGATCTTCTGGAGTGGCGCTAACTTGCCCGTCACGAAGTAAAAGTTCTTAATCGGGTTGAGATCGTGCAGAGTCATGAATCGCTTCACGTCAGCGATGCTTTCGTGATACGGATCAGCCGCCACGGCGACCACGTCAATCTTCGCGTTCGCGGCCAAGTCCAATCGCACGGCACGAAGTTGCGCGGCGAGCAGCGGGCAGTCCGTCCAGCACTGCGGGTCGAGGAAGGTGAGCAGCGTGTACCGTCCCGGATGCTCGCCCAACGAGTACGGCACCCGTTGTTGGTCCGTCAAGGAAAAGGGGGGCGCCACCGTGTTCACCGCGGCCGCCGTGCCGTTACGGGCCACGAAGAGTGTGCTCTCGGCCGACGCCACGGAAGCCCAGCCCATGGTGATGACCGAGAACACCACCATGGACGACGCGAACGACGCCACCACGGCACCGGAACTCGACCTCATCTCCACCGGGAGGTGACGGATCAACGGTCGCTCGACTCGTCGAGCGGGGCTTGCGCACCAGGCCAAGAGCGCAATGGGAATCATGGAATTGACGTCGGTCGCTAGTCCGCCCCAGAGCGGTATGTCTTGGGTCGTCACCCAGAAAAATAGGGCACCGACGACCAAAGTACGGGTGGGCCAGAGAAGAGGTCGCGCACTGGCCAGCCAGAGACCGACGGCGCAGAGTCCGAGCCAGAGGATCACCACGATGTTGAATCCGCCGCCGAGCGTGCCCGCCAGGTCGCCCACTCTGGCGACAATCCACGACAGCGCGTGCGGTTGCGGGATTCGGGTCATGTTGGAGGTCATGATCGTGAGGGCATTGGCATTGCCGCCGCGCCAAAATCCCCGCGACGGCAAGAACTGCAACACCGCTCCGAGCGCCAGGATGATCGACAGGCCACGCAAGGTGTAGCGCGAAAAACGCTCAGGGAAATTCGCCGGCGTGAGCGCGAGCCAGGCCCCCGCCGCCACGTAGAAGAGCGGCGCTCCGGGCCAACCGAAGAGAATTGAATTCGACGACTGGAAGATTCCACCCGCTCCATTGCCGACTAACCAAATGAGCGTCGCCCATCCCACCGAGAGTCCCGCGGCGAGGCGCCCGACCGTGGCGTTGGACACGAGTAACAAGACGCCGATGCCGACTTGAATCCAGGCCGTGCCGACGGCCAGGGCAATCGGGTGGTTGTTCCAGATGCCCACGCCATCGAACATCAGCGCGTGGAGCCACGACGGTGTCCCCGTGGCCATCGGCGCGACGACCTGGTTGGCCAGTCCGAGGGGTATCGAGGCCTGGAACTGCAACAGGCCATCGAATAACCACAACACGCCAAAGCCCATGCGCAGATAAGTGCGGCTTCGTGGCTCGGCGAGTCCCGCCGACGAGAGATTGAACGTATTGACGCGTCGAAAAAGACTCGCCACGATGAGGGTTACCAGGGCGAGGGCGATGATCCACGAGATACTGGTCACAAAGGCACTGCGACGAAAGAGTTGTACCACCAACGGATTGTTAAGAGATATCGGCGATCCACTCATCCCCGGCATCGTGGCGACTCCCCTACCTAATCAAGAATGTGCTCGGCGATTGATGACAACACGCCGTTCACAAATTTTGGTGACGCATCGGTTGAATACACCTTGGCTAACTCCACCGCTTCGTCGAGGATAACTGCCTTCGGGGGGCCGTCCCCCATCAGCATCTCACCAATCGCCATCGTCATCACCAAGCGGTCCACCAGAGCAATCCTCTCAAGAGGCCAGTCAATGGAAAATTCGGCGATGAGTTCATCGGCCCGAGCCCGGTGGTCAAACGACGAGGTCACGAGTGCGAGCACGTACTCGTCGGGATGGATGGAGAGGTCCTTTACGACGTCCAATATGGGGCGGTCTTTAATGGACGCCTCGTACATGATCTCCAGCGCGCGTTCGCGCGCCCGATGGCGCGAGATGCCGAGTTCGCTCACTCTACGCCCGGGTCATGTAGTCGCCGGTGCGCGTGTCGACTTTGATCATCTCGCCCGGCCCCACGAAGAGCGGCACTTGGATAACGAGTCCCGTTTCGAGAGTGGCCGACTTACGCGCGCCCGACACTCGGTCGCCTTGGATACCGGGCTCCGTTTCGGTAATGGTGAGTTCCACCGACGCCGGAAGTTCCACACCGATGATCTCGTCGTTGTGCAAAATCAACATGGCCTTACCGGTCTCTTTCAAGAAGTTCGCGGCTTCGCCCAGGCTTTTCGACGACACGGGCACCTGGTCGTAGGTGGACTGGTCCATGAAGATGTAGTCATCGCCGTCGCGGTAGAGAAACTGGGTGTCACGCTTGTCCATAATGGCCTGCTCGAGCCGCTCGTCTGAGCGGTAGGTGCGCTCTATGACGGCCCCCGTGCGTGCGTTGCGCAACTTGGTGCGCACGAACGCTCCGCCTTTGCCGGGCTTCACGTGCTGAAATTCGATCACCGAAAAGAGGCCTTCGTCGACCTTGATCGTGATGCCGTTGCGGATGTCCGACGTCGATATTGCAGCCATGAGCTTTGAGACCTTTCGCGAATCGTGCGTTGCTAGTCTAGGCAACGCCCCCGCCGCCTTAAGACGCAGTTCCCGCGAGTCGACGAACGGCGTCAAGCGCCAACTCGTAACTGGTCGCGCCAAAGCCGGCAATGGATCCATGGACCACGCCCGCGAGGGTGCTGAGGTGACGAAAGGGTTCGCGGGCCGCGGGATTCGAGAGATGGACCTCTACCTTGATGCCGTTGAAGGTGTCGAGTGCGTCAGCGAGGGCCCACGACGAGTGGGTCAAGGCGCCGGCGTTGATGACGACGGCCACCGCGCTCTCTCTCGCTGATTGGACCGCCTCAATGAGATCACCTTCGAAGTTCGACTGGACATGGCGAACACTGAAACCCGCCTCGGCGGCCAATTGGCTGAAACGGGCCACGTGCTCGTCCAGCGTGGTGGTGCCATAGATCTCGGGATTTCGGGTTCCGAGCAAATCTAGATTCGGACCCGACAGCAACACGATCTCTCTAGTCATCATTCCCCTCGAAACGCTTCTAAGACGTCACCAACGACCGACGGATCGACCCCGGCCACGACCTCAAAGCCCGCGACACCCGCGAGCACGAACGTCAGATCGTGGTGGGCCTTTTTATCATGCGCCATCGCCTCGAGCAACGATGAGGTGGGAAAGTGCTCACCGAGTGCGGTGGAAAGTCCGAGCGCCGCGATCACCTCGTCGTGACGCCGTACTTCTTCGTCACCCACACGGCCGAGGGCGCGCGCGAGGCGCGCGGCGAAGGCCAGACCAATGGCCACTGCCTCGCCGTGGCGAATCTCATTGTGGTCTCTCGCGAACGACACCTTTTCCAGCGCGTGGGCCAACGTGTGACCGTAGTTCAGCAGAGCCCTCGACGCGCCTTCGCGCTCATCGTTGGCAACGATGTTCGCCTTCAGATGTACGGCCATGGCGATCAAATCGTGCGTCGAGACTTCGGCGAGTCCCGCGGCGGCGCGACCCTCGAGCAGCCAGCACTTGGCCACTTCACCCAAACCTCCGAGGCGCTCTCGCTCGGGCAACGTCGCCAAGGTGGCGAAGTCGCACAGCACTCCGAGAGGTTGGTAGAACGCGCCGACGAGATTCTTGCCGGCACGAAGGTTGACCCCGGTCTTGCCGCCAATGGCAGCGTCGACCTGTCCGACCAGTGACGTCGGCACCTGGATCAGTGCCACGCCGCGGAGGTACGTGGCCGCGGCGAAGCCGGCCAGGTCCGTGATGGCCCCGCCGCCCACGCCCACCACGACGTCGTCGCGCGAAAGTTCGAGCACGGCCATTCGTTCGAGGAGATCTTCCACGTTGGCCAGTGACTTCACTGCTTCGCCCTCACCCACGTCGAGCACGGATTGGCGCAGGCCCGTCGTGACATCGAACCACGGTTGGGTCGTGAGCGACGTCGACGTCACGATGACCGCAGCTTTCGCGCGTGGAGCGCGCGTGGCGACGAGTTCTTCCAGCTCGTGTCGGGCCCCATCATCGAGCACCACATCGTAGGAACGCGGCCCGAGGTCAACGCTGATCTTCACGCTCGAACGCCTTCGAGGCCCAGGCGTACTCGTTCGAGCACATTATCGAGCGTCCCTGACGCCTCGATACGCGCCTTGGCGACCTCTTGATACCAGGCGCCGCGTTGGGCGCGAAGCTTCGCGAGTTGCGCGCCGGAGTCGCCCTCAAGCAGCGGCCGATCGATCTCCTTCAGTCGCGGGACAATCTCTTCATCGATACAGTCGAGCCAGAGGGTGCACTCGCGCAACAAGACCTCGCGCGCCTCTGACGTGCACACCACCCCTCCGCCCGTCGCCACGACGTCGTTGGTGGCGACGGCTTCTTTCAGGGCCTCGAGTTCGCGCATCCGAAACTCCGTTTCGCCGCGTTCTCGTAAGTACTGCGGCGCCGACATGCCCACGTTCGACGCGACCACCTCGTCGGTGTCGAGCGCCGCACAGTGCCAGGCCTGCGCGAGTGCGTGAGCCACGGTCGTTTTGCCCACGCCCGGGAGTCCCACGAGGACGAGGCGGGCCATGACTATTCGGGTCGAGCGGCCGACGACGTCGATCCGAGATTGGCGACGTACGAGTCGTGGTTGCGCACGAACTCCTCGACGGAGTCGCCGCCGAACTTTCGCAACGCTTCGCTGGCGAGGACGAGTGCCATCATCGCTTCGGTCACGACACCGAGGGCCGGCACGGCGGTCACGTCGGTGCGCTCCTTGAACGACACCGCCGTCTCTCCCGTCGCCACGTCAACGGTCTCGAGAACGGGTCGATTAAGAGTGGAGAGAGGTTTCATTGCCGCCTTGGCGACAATGGCGGCGCCCGACGAGATGCCACCTTCGAGGCCCCCGGCGTGGTCGCTTCGCCGAACGTAGCCGCCGCCGCGCTCGTAGCTGGTGTCGAGAGCGATCGCGTCGTGGGCCACGCTGCCGCGTTGACTGGCCTGCGCCATCCCGTCGCCGATTTCGACCGCCTTGACGGCCTGAATGCTCATGAGTGCGCCGGCGAGCAGGCCGTCGAGTTTGCGGTCCCAGTGCACGTGACTGCCCAGACCCACTGGTACGCCGTACGCGATGACCTCCACAATCCCTCCCAGCGAGTCACCGTCTTTCGCCGCGGATTTGATCTCGGCGATCATGGCGGCGGCGGTCGCAGGATCGAAGCAGCGGACCTCGTTGTCGTCGACGTGGTCGAGGTCCTCGGGCAACGGTCGCACGCCGTTGGTCACCGCGGCCTCGCCTATTCGCACGACGTGGCTGACCACGCGGACGTTAATAGTCCCGAGCAGTGCCTTCGCGAGCGCTCCGGCGACAACGCGAGCGGCCGTCTCTCGAGCCGACGCGCGTTCGAGCACGTCGCGCGCGTCGTCGAAGTTGTACTTCTGCATCCCTGCGAGGTCGGCGTGACCGGGACGAGGCGTGGTTGCCTTCTTGGTCGGTGTCCCCGGAGCGGGCGACATCTCCTGCTCCCATTTCGGCCACTCAGAGTTGAGAATCTCCACGGCGACCGGGGAGCCGAGTGTTCGACCGTGTCGGACGCCGCCGATGAGGCGAAGTTCATCTCGTTCGAAGCGCATTCGAGGGCCGCGCCCATAGCCGAGGCGACGCCGCGAGAGTTCGTTACTGATCTGCTCGACCGTGATGGGTAGACCGGCGGGCAGACCTTCCACGATGACGCTCAGCGAGGGGCCGTGGCTTTCGCCAGCCGTGGTGATTCGAAACGCTTGTCCAAATGAGTTTCCTGCCATGGTACGGCACATTCTACCGAAGAACGTCAGGTTGTTCAGCCATGGTGACGGAACGGATGCGAAACCGCATTTGCATTCTGCGAGAATAGATGAAGCGCAAGTCCTTTCTTATTGGTGGATTGAGCAATCTTGGCGCGTCGCAGGACTCCTTTCTGTATTTTGCGGATTTTCCGGCACATTCCGTCAAGCAGCTCGAAGGACTATGCCGATGATAGGATCACCGCGAGGAGTTTGCGCGGTTCTACGGATGGAACTTCCGTCGCTTCGACACCAGGGATGATTATGATGCGACATCGCCTTCGAATATTTACGGGTGAGGACGATACGGCGCAAAGCGAGCCCGAGAACGTCACCGTTCGGCTGGGAGATATCTCGCGGGCGTTGCTCGATGCGACCCGCTG